>CALWRM010000093.1 GCA_944383925.1 uncultured Clostridia bacterium | reverse complement strand
GGGGAATGCCAAGGGAAAGAGGGTACGAGGATGGGGGCGAAGGGGTTGGGAGGACAGGAGTTTTTCTTTTCGGGAAGGACGCAAGGGGAAAAAGGGAAGGCTTGCGGTCGCATCGGGAAGTTGCGAGGGAGGCGGAGGTACGAGCAGTAGCGGCGAAAGAGGATCCCCCTTGCGGGGGATGCGTGGGGGAGGGGTGCGGGAAAAGGGGGTAGGGGATAGCGAGGGAAGAGGGGGTTTTCTTGGAAAAAGAGGAGGGAGAGGCAATAGAGAAGGGGGAGATTGGGGAACACGGTGCGATGAGGGAGAACGGTGGCACGAGGAGCGGAGGAAAGAAACGCAAGAAAAAGAGGGGACAAGGAAGGGGGTGAGAGAGGGATGGGAAACGAAGAGCTTCTCCTTCGAGAAGAACAGAAGAGGAAAGCTTGCGTTTTGTGAGGAGAGGAGGAAAAAGACTTGGGAATACGGGAGAAGTGAAGAGAGGCTTGCCTTAAGTGAAGGAGAGGAAGAAAAAGAAAAAGGAACCCACTTGCGGGGGACGCGTGGAGGAGCGGAGGGAAGAAACGCAAGAAAAAGAGGGGACAAGGAAGGGGGTGAGAGAGAGCCGAGAAGACGAAGGGCCTCTCCTTCGGGGAGGACGCAAGAGGAAAGCTTGCGCCTTATGAGGAGGAGGGGAAAAGCTTGGGGAGATAGGAGAAGCGAAGAGAAGGTTGCCTTAGGTAATGGAGATGGTGGGGGAAGGGGAGGGGGATGCGGGCGAACTGGGAAGTTGCGGAGGAGGAGGAGCGATGGGTAGAAGAAGAGAAAGAGGATCCCCCTTGCGGGGGATGCGTGGGGGAGGGGTGCGGGAAAGGGGGTAGAGGACAGCGAGAAAGAGGGTATTCCTTTGGGAAAAGCCAAGGGAAAGAGGGGACGAGGAGGGAAAGGGGGCCCGGGAGGATAGCAATTTTCCTCTTCGAGAAAGACGCAAGGGGAAAAGGGTGGGTTTGCGGTCGCATCGGGAAGTTGTAGAGGAGGCGGAGGATTGAGCAGTAACGGTGAAAGAGGATCCCCCTTGCGGGGGATGCGTGGGGGAGGGACGCGGAGGAAAGGGGCTGGGATGACGGCAATTTTCCTCTTCGGGAAGGATGAAAGGGGAAAAGGGTGGGCTTGCGGTCGCATCGGGAAGCTGCGAGAGAGGCGGAGGCTTGAGCAGTAGCGACGAAAGAGGATCCCCCTGCGGGGGATGCGTGAAGGAGGGGCGCGGGGAGAGGGGATTCCTTTGGGAAAAAGCCAAGGAAAAGAGGGGACGAGGAGGGGGAATGGGGACAGGAAGGAGGATGGCAATTGTTCCCATCGAGAAGGACGCAAGGGGAAAAGGGTGGGTTTGCGGTCGCATCGGGAAGTTGCGAGGGAGGCGGAGGGATGAGCAGTAGCGGCGAAAGAGGATCCCCCCGCGGGGGCTGTGTGGAGAAGGGGTACAGGAAAGGAGGTAGAGGACAGCGAGAAAAGAGGGTATTCCGTTGGGGAATGCCAAGGGAAAGAGGGGACGAGGATAGGGGTGAAGGGGTTGGGAGGACGGAAGTTTTTTTCGAGAAGGACGCAAGGGGAAAAGAGTGGGCTTGCGGTCGCATCGGGAAGTTACGAGGGAGGCGAGGGTATGAGCAGTAGCGGCGAAAGAGGATCCCCCTGGCGGGGGATGCGTGGGGGAGGGGTGCGGAGGAAGAGGGGTAGAGGGCAGCGAGAGGAGAGGGCATGAGAAAGGAGGTGAAAGGGGGCCGGGGAGACGAAGAGTTTTCTTCGGGAAGGACGAAAGGGGGAAAAGGGAGGGTTTGCGGTCGCATCGGGAAGTTGTGGGGGAGACGAGGGTATGAGCAGTAGCGGCGAAAGAGGATCCCCTTGCGGGGGATGCGTGAAGGAGGGGCGCGGGAAGGGGGGCGAGGCAGAGAGGGCGGGACTTGGAGGGAGAGGGGCGTGGGCCGAAGGCGTGCCGGAAGCGGAAAACGAAACCACCCAGCAGGCCCGAAGGCCGGCCGGGTGGCGCTGGGGGAGCGAACTAGAACAGGCTGAGTTGTTTTGGTTGGGGAGCGCGCCGCCGGTCCCGTTCAAAGTGGACTTCCGGTCCAAGCTCCGCCACGAAGGGCGAGGGTTCGCCGGAAAAGCTGAGGATCAGCTCTTCCTTGGCGCGGGTGAACCCCACGAAGAGCAGGCGCCTTTCCTCTTCCAGGTCGGGGGAGTCGCCCTCCCGTTCCAAGGGAAGCTGGCCCTTTTCAAGCCCCGCCAGGAACACGGCGGGAAACTCCAGCCCCTTGGAGGCGTGCAGGGTCAGCAGGCGAACGGCTCCGGAGGAGACGCGCTTGCCGCCGCCCGCTCGACGCAGGTCCGACTCGCCGCCCAGAAGCAGCGCCTCCAATAGGTCCGGCAAGGTCTTGTGGAACAGGGCGGCGGCCTGCAGCCTGCCCATGGGCTCGCCGCCGCCATGGGTCTGCGCCCAGGCTTCCAGCAGCTTGGCGGGCTTTTCCTTCCGCAGCCTCGGCAGAAAGGCTTCCGCCTCCGATAACAGGGCGGCCGCCTCGCCCAGGGGACCGAGCCGTGCCAGCAGGGCGCCGGGAGAAGGGTCCTCCGCTCCGGCGCAGAGGCGGGCCAACCCGTCGGCCGTCTCGGGCGCGCAGCCGTAGGCCAGGGCCAAGGCGTCCCGCAAGGAAGCCTGGTCGCGGGGATTCAGCAACCAGCGGAAGAAGCCGAGCGCCCCCTGGACGGCCTCGTCCTCCCAGTAGGCCTCCCGACCGAGCACGACGCAGGGAATGCTTTCCCGAACCAGGCTTGCCTCGATTCGTTCCAGCTGCCGGCGGGTGCGGCAGAGCACGGCCATGTCCTGAAAGGACCGCGCGCCCTCCCGCGAACCCAGGCGCTGGGCCTGCAACATGTCCATGCCGCCCGCCATGGCCGCGATCGACCGGGCGATGAAGGCCCCTTCGGCAAAGGGGCTGTCCGTCTGCACTAGACGCACGGCCGGGCCGTCCTTGGCGCAAGGGAGCAGCGCGCGCTCGCCTCCCGGGTTGTGGGAGATGAGATGCAGGGCCGCCCGAAGGATTTGCGGGCTGGAACGGTAATTGCGCCGCAACTCCACCCTTGCCAGGTCCGGCCTTTCCCGAGCCAACTCGTCGAAGCAGCGGGCCGAGGCGCCGCGAAAGCCGTAGATGGATTGGTCGGGGTCGCCGATGACGAAGAGGCTGCGGGCGGCTCGGGCGAAGTGGAGCACCAGATTGCGCTGCAAGGCGTTGATATCCTGGTATTCATCCACCAACAGGTGGGTGAAGCGGGCGTCTCCCCGAAGGTCCAGCGCAAGGGCTTCCAGAAGCACGTCGTCCAGATCGCGGGCATGCAGGGCTTCCAGCTGGGCCTGATAGGCGTCCAGCAGCCCGGCTTGCAGCCCGGCCGCCTCCAGAGAAAGGCCGTTCTTGACCGCGGAGATTTTCTGTTGCAGGGCGGGCGCCTCCTTGGCGTCCACCCCGGGCAGGCTGCGCAGCAGCCGAAGGGCTTGGGCCTGGCCCAGCAGGGACTTGGGAGGCAGCAGATGCAGGCAGAGGGCGTGGAAGGTCCCCACGTTCAAGCCCTTTAGGGCCCGTTTGCCGCCGAAGAAGCGCTCCAAGCGCTGTCGAAGCTCCGCGGCCGCCTGGTTGGTGAAGGTGATCGCGGTGATGGTGGAGGGCTTTGCCCCTTCCTGAAGCAGGTGGGCGATGCGCGCGACCAAGGTGCCCGTCTTGCCCGTACCCGGGCCGGCGACCACGGCCAGCGCGGGGCCGGCATGAAAGGCCGCCCGGCGTTGGTCCTCGTTGAGGGCGAGCCCCAATTCCGCCTGCGTCGCAGGTTGAGCGCTGTCTTCGGCGATGGCGGCGGGTTGAGGGGTTGGGGCAACGGCGGCAGAGGGCGCTTGTTGCGGCAGCTTGCCCAGGGCGAGGCTGGTCTGGCCGCGCAGGGCGGCCAATTCGCCGGGCTGAAACAGGGACACGGCGCCGAACTGGCCGTCAAAGCCGGGACGAAGCAACACGCGACCCTCCCGCAGCCGGCGCAGGCCCTCGGCCACGGCCGGCCCCGCCTGGGCCTCCACGGTGGGAAGCGGGGCCTCGCGCAGGATGTAAAACTCCGGCCCCAGGGCGCGCAACAGGGAAAAATAGGCCCGATCGACGGCCTTGGAACCGGCGGGCAGCTCCAGGCAGCCGGCCAGCAGCTCCGGCAAGGGCGCCAGGCGCTCGTAGGGCCGGGCGTTGGCGGGCCGGAAGCCCGCAGGCCGGTCTGCCAACGCCTCCACCCGGTGCTGCACGCCGACGGTCAGCTTGCGGCCGCAGACGGGGCATCGACCGCCCAAGGCCTCCGTCTCGCCCGGCTCCAGGCAGACCTTGCAGCCGCGGTGGCCGTCCAGATGGTACTTGCCCTCCTCCGGGAAGAACTCCAGGGTACCCAGCAATCCGGCGCCGTCGTCCAAGGCGGCCTTGAGCGCGGGATAGGACAGCTCCACGTCCAACAGGTTGGCCTCGCGGCCCAGCTTGGAGGGCGAGTGGGCGTCGGAATGGGACACCAGCTGGTAGCCGTCCAAGGCCGAGACCCGGAAGTTCATGGACGGGTCCGAGGAAAGGCCGGTTTCCAAGGCGTGGATATGGCCGCTGAGATCGAGGAAGCAGTCCTGCACGGAGGAAAAGGCGGAAAACGCCCCGAGCATGGAAAAATGGGGCGTCCAAATATGGGCGGGAATGAAGACGGCTTCCGGACAGGCCTCCAACGTGACCTCCAAGAGGTCGCGGCTGGAAAGCCCCAGGATGGGCCGGCCGTCGGAGCGGATGTTGCCGATGGCCTCCAGGCGGCGGGAGAGCTCCTCAGCCGCCTCCAGCGAGGGCAAGAGGATCAGGTTGTGCACCTTGCGGGTTTTGCCGCCCTGCTTGTAAATGCAGCTGATCTCCCCGCTGACCACAAAGCGGGGAGTAAGGGGTTCGCCCGCCACAGCGGCCTCCAGAGGGTCGGCCTTGAGGCGGTAAAGCCCCTCCTCGGCGGGCTCCAAGGCCGATGAAAGCGCCTCCCGCCAAGCGGGATGGGTAAAATCCCCCGTGCCCAGGAGCTGGATGCCCTTGTAACGGGCCCACAGATCCAGGTGTTGCGGGTCCAGCTCGCGGCTGGTGGCCATGGAGTACTTGGAGTGGATGTGCAGATCGGCGATGATTCGCAAGGCATGTTCTCTCCCTTCCAAAGGGATGGCCGGCGCTTCGGCTCCCTGATAGCATACCACGGCGCAACGACCGCGTCCAGGCGGCCGGGAAGCAGAAAGGGAAGAGATCGCGCTGGAAACGCCCCCAGGCGCAGAGAAGGGCTGTCCTCCCCATCCCTCTTTTCTGCTTTCGCCCCTTTCGCCGCGCAGCCAGCTTCCCCTCTTCTCGCCGCACGCTTCAGCCTCCACCCCTTCCGCCGTGCAGCCAGTTACCCTCTCTCCACCTTCCGCCCCGCCTCCCGTTCTTCTGCCGCGCGGGAGGGCGCAGCCCTTCCGCGCGGCCCGCCCAAGGAAAAGGCCCCGCATCCATGCGGATGCGGGGCCTTTTCCTTGGGCCAAACTAGGCCCGGCGATAGAATTCTTTAAGGGTAGCAGCCAACCACATGGTATGGCAAACCATGGGCGTCCAATACTCGCAGGTGTGGTAAGAGCCGCTCCACAGGGCGGGCTGATCTTCCTGGGTCCCACCCAGGCCGTTGAGCACGGCCCCGCGGATGCGCGGCGTTGGGGGCACGAAGAGGTTTTGCACAAAGGGCTCGTGGTGGTTGCGCCCCAGCAGATCCACGTGGCAGTCGTCGAAGGGGTTTGCGCCAAGGATCCAGTCCAGCTGACGCTGGGCGATGGCCAGCAGTTCCGGCCTGGCCAGAAGCTGCGAGGCCTTGGCCAGGGCGATGCCCATGGCCGCGATGTTGGCGTTTACGCCCACCCACCAGGCGGTGTCGTTGCTATCCTGCCGCTCGTGCAGGCCCATGAAGTAGCGATAGAAGTAGCGTCCCGCCCGCCTGCCTCCTCCGAGGTCCTTTGCGCTCAGACCATAGGGCAGCAAGCCATAGGCGTTTCGGGCCGCAAAGGCGGCCGCATAACCCAAGGCCCAGCGCTCCAAGCCCTCCTTCCACATAGGCGCGTCCGCGTGCTGGGGCGCCTGCTCCAACAACAGGCAGAGCGCGATGCAGAGCGGGTCCCCTTGGATGCAGCGGTAGGGTTCGTCCTCCTGCGCGGAGGTATGGAAAAAGCCCCGCGCCTCCTCCTCGTCCCATGCCTGCAAGGCCAGGGCCTGGCGCGCCCAATCCGCAGCCAGTTCCAGATAGGTCTCCCGGCCCGTGGCCCGTCTCAGCTCCAGACAGGCGGTGATTCCCTCGCCCAGGGTTTCGGCGCTGGGCGAAGCCCCCAAATGCGCCCGGCTCCAGTCCAAGCAGCGCAGCCCGGCCTGCAAACAGGTTTTCGCATAGTCCTCCTGGCCCTGGGAACGGGCCACGCGGGCGGTCATGGCCTGGGCGGCCACAAAGCGCAGCTGGCAGCTCAGCTCCGCGGGCTTCACCTGGATGACGCGCTCGTCCCCGGTGCCGGGCAGGTTGTCCGTCCAGTGGTTGCTATCCGAATGGGCGTACACATCGCCGCCGCAGTGGGACATCACATAGCCCTGGGGTTCCTGCATATGCAGGAAGTAGCGGTTGCCCCATTGCAGCTCCTCCAAGATGCCCCCGGACCGCACCACGTCCCCGCATAGCTCGTACACCTTGGCCAACCCCACCATGCCGTCGATGGTGGCGCTCACCCATTTGCGCAGGTCGCTGGCGTCGTGCCAGCCGCCGCTCACATCCTGGTGCTGGCCGTTGTCGGAGCGAATGCCGTCCTCCAGGTGGCACGGCGAGAGGTAGCCGGTCTCGCTGGGGCCGCAGCGCTGGGCCGCGAAATACTCCACGGGCGCGGAGACGACCTCGTCCAGCACGTTCATGCCGATGCGGATGGGGTAGCTTCTAAAGCCGCCTGCGGAAACATAGTAGCTGCCATGTTCCCGCACTTGGCTAAAGTCGAAGACCATCGCCCGGCCAAAGTCCCCCTGTTGGGCGTACAGCCTCTGGCGCAGCGCCGTCCGTCCCGAGGCGCAGGCCACCAGGCAAAACTCCAGCTCCTCCGGCAGCCCATCCCCTTCCAGCACGGCGAACTTGGGGGCCGCCGGCATGTATCCCAGGTGGTTGGTGCGGATGCATGCCCGCGCATCGCTGGCAAAATCCCTTCCGAGCACGTGTGCCTTGAGCTCTTCCGCGTTCATAAAAGCAGTCCTCCCCTTCTCAAATACGGTTTGTTTTTAGGACGGCATTCCCGCTCCGTTTCCGGCGCGCCGCCCCTTAGGGACACCTAGGTTCCTTCCCCCATCTGCGGCCCTTCCCGACCGGACCGCAGGCGGAAATGGTTTCTTCGATAGCTGAGGAGGCCCTCCTTTTGCAGCCTCCCCAGGGCCGCGCACATGGCGCTGCGCTCCACGGACAGATAGTCTGCCAGCTGCTGGCGGTTGAAGGGAATGTCAAACTCCGCCCCTCCCTGCCGCCGCGCCTGGGCGGACAGATAGGAGAGCAGCTTTTCCCTGGTGCTGCGCTGGCCCATGTGGGTGAGCTTCTCGTTGAGATGCAGGTTCTTTTCCGCCATCAGCCGCAACAGGTTGCACAAAAAACGCTCCCGGCCGGGCTCGGCCGGCCCTTCCGCCTCCAAGGCCCAAACCACCTCCAGCCATACCACCCGGCAGGCCTCCTCCGCCTGCACGCTGACGCTTAGCGGCGTTTGCGGCAAACAGGCAAAGGTCTCCGCGAACAGCTGCCCCGGAACAAGCTTGGCCAACAGGTTGCGGTTGCCCCAGTAGTCCTCCTGCAACACCAAGGCCCGGCCTTCCAGCAGCAAGCCCAACGCCCGCACCGTCCGGCCGCTTTCCAGCAAAAAGGCGCCCCTGTCATAGGCCTGCACCCTGCCGCGGAGCCGCCGCAACAGCGCCTCCGTTTCCCGAAAAGAGAGCCCCTCGAATAGGGGGAGGGTGGCGGCGATGTTCGAAATTTCCTGCATCCAAACCCAACTCCCGTTGTTTTTCCAACAGATTTTTCTCCTTCATCCTACTACAATACCCTTAAAAGCGCAAGACGCAAAGCTTGCAAGGAGGCAAACGGTTGATGAAACGCAAGATGATCGAGATTGACGAACGCCGCTGCAACGGCTGCGGAGCCTGCGCGGCCGCCTGCCACGAAGGGGCCATCGCCATGGTGAACGGCAAGGCGCGGCTGATCCGCGACGATTACTGCGACGGCCTGGGCGATTGCCTGCCCGCCTGCCCCACGGGCGCCATCCGCTTTGTGGAGCGGGAGGCCGCCGCCTATGACGCGGCGGCGGTACGCGCCCACAAGGCCCGGGCAAGCCAGGGAGGCGGCTGCCCGTCCAGCCGGGCGGCCGAGCTTCGGCCGGCCGAGGAGGGCCCCTCCGTCGAGGCGGTGGCGCCGTCCCCGGCGGTGGTACCGTCCCCGGCGGCAGTGCCGTCCCCGGCGGCAGTGCCGTCTCCCGCGGTCAACCGCCTGCGCAATTGGCCGGTGCAGATCAAGTTGGCGCCGGTGAACGCGCCCTACTTTAACGGGGCGAAGCTGTTGGTGGCCGCGGACTGCACGGCCTACGCCTATGCGGGCTTCCACGAAGCCTTTCTGCGCGGCCGGGTGGCCCTGGTGGGCTGCCCGAAACTGGACGGCGTGGATTATGCGGAAAAGCTGACGGAGATCTTGCGGCAAAACGATGTGCGCGAGGTGACGGTGGTGCGCATGCAGGTGCCCTGCTGCGGCGGCCTGGAGGCGGCGGTGAAGCGGGCGCTGCAGGCCAGCGGGAAGTTCCTGCCCTGGCAGGTGATCACCCTCTCCATCGACGGGCGCATTTTGGACTAAGCCTTGCCCGGGAAACGAGGGGCGCCGACACGGTTCGGCGCCCCTCGTTTCTTTTCGCGTCCAGCCTCGACCAACCCTTCTGCGGATGGACCGGCAAAGGACCGAAGGCCGGGGAAGGAAGGTATGCGGGAAGGGGAAACGGGGCGCGGAGGGGAAGGTGGGGCGTGGCGGGGAGTTGGGTTTTGGAAGGAGGCTGGGAGGTTGCGGTCGCAGCGGGACGCAGTGGGGGGATGGAGGTTGGGAGCAATAGCGGCGAAAGAGTTGGGAAGGATGGGGGTGGGGTTGCGGGGGATAGGGGAAGGAGGAGGGGAGGTAGGGCGTGGTGGGGTTTTTGGATTGGGGTTGAGGTTTGCGGCCGCAGCGGCGGAGTTGCGGGGGTTTTGGGGTTTGGAAGGAGGCTAGGCAGGGCGGGGTTTTTGTTTTGGAAGGAGGTTGGGAGGTTGCGGTTGAAGCGGAGGCTTGGCGGGGAGTTGGGTTTTGGATGGAGGCTGGAGGTTTGCGGTCG
>CALWRM010000092.1 GCA_944383925.1 uncultured Clostridia bacterium | reverse complement strand
CGTTTCCCCGGGGCCTGTTTCTCCCGCGCGGGCCTTGCCCACGCGGTTTTGGCTTTACAGATCGATCATGCGCTTGTATTCTCCCGGATGGGAGTTCTCGATGATGGTGGCGCCCACCGTCTTCTGGTAAAAGGGCAGCACGTCCCCCACCCAGCCGATGATGGCATAGGCGAAGCCTTCCTCCCGCATGGCGTACAGGCAACGGAGCAGCAGCGCCCTGCCGATGCCCTGCCCCCGACGGTCTTCGCGAACGCCGGTGGGGCCGAAGAAGTTCATGGCCGTGGTATCGTAACAGGCAAAGCCCAGCACTTGCTTGTCCTGCACGGCGATGAAGCAGCGGATGGGCTGCTGGCACAGGCTGTAGGCGCATTCGTTGACCCAGCTTTTTCCAAAGTTTTCGCCAACAAAGGCCAAAACCTGTTCCCGGTCGCCGGCAAAGGCCCTTTTGATCTCTATGCCCCGGTCTCGCAGGGGCTGATCGTCATGCACGGCCGGCAAATCATACAGCTTCACCAATAGATCGTGTCCAGCGGCCACGGGCCCTTCCTCCTTAAAACTCCACGGTCCTTTGTTCCCGATCGGCAATATAGGCCTTTTCCATCAGCTCGGTCAAGGCCCTGGCCTCGGCGAGGCCAAAGGGAATGGGCGTGCCCTTCAGCACCCCGTCCACCCACATGCGGGTGGGATGGGGCAGGGCCGCAGGCAGCTTGGCCGGCTCGATCCAGCCCTCCACATCCAGCTTCTTGGAGCGCAGGCGGACCTTGCCATCCACGGCGATGACGGTGCCCTCCGTGCCGTACAGCTCCGTGGAGGACGGGGTGAACGGCGAGACCAGGGAGGTCTCCACCACGGCGATGGCCTTGTTTGCGAACTCCACCGTGCAGACGGAGTTCTCCTCCACGGCCTTGCCGGCCCTGGTGTTGAACATGGAGGCGATGCGCGTCGGCCTGCCAAGGAACCAGCTGGAAAGGTACATCGGATGGCAGCCCAGGTCCATCATGGCGCCGCCGCCGGTGAGAGCCGGGTCATACCAATACTCCGGCAGCCAGCCGGCCAGGGAGCCGTCGTGGCCGTTGCGCACGCGCAGCAGCGTGACCTCGCCCAGCAGGCCTTCGTCCAACACCTGCTTGAGGTAGAGCATGGCCGGGTTGGTGCGGTAGGGGAAGCAGATGCAGAACTTGACGCCCGCCTGCTCGATGGCCTGGGCGATGCGGTCGCAGGAGGCGACGGTCAGGGACAGCACCTTCTCGGTGAAGATATGCTTGCCCGCCTTCGCGGCCTTGAGGATGACCTCCTCGTGCATGGAGGTGGGGGTGTCCACCACCACGCCGTCCACGTCCGGCCTTGCAAGCAGCGTATCCAGGCAGGGCTCAAAATCCACCTGTAACTCCTTGCCCCAGGCCGCCCCCCGCACCGGATCCTCGTCCCACACGCAGCTGACCCGCGCGTCCGGCATCTCTTGGATCCTTCTGGCATACTCGCTGGCATGCACATGCCATTTGGAAAGCATCGCTACCTGAAACATCTTGATTGACCCCTCCTTCGTGCTATCTATCCGCGAAAAGCCGACGGCTTGCCGCAGCTATAAGTATAGCACGCCCCTGCCCTGCGGAAAAGAAAGAAATGTCGCCCACGGGCGATGGATGCAACAAAGGCGCCCGCGGCCAACGCTTTTCCCGCACGGGAAAAAGCGTCTTTGTCCGCGAGCGCCTTGTTTTAATTGTATACGGTCTATTCCAGAAATGCCGCCGTCATCAGCGCCTCTTCCTGGGTGTTGACCACGTCGATGCGTCCGAAGGTTTCCTGGTCCAGGGTAAAGGGCTGGCCCTCCACCTGCAGCTTCACCTCCGTCACGTCCGGGAACTGGGAGCAGGTGAGCACCAGGGCCTTGACCGCCGCCTGCCCGCCGTCCGCAGCGTCCATGATCTCCTTAAACTGTTTGGACATGTTGATGGTCACCACGCCGTCCTGCTGCTTGACGGAGATGAGCCCCGTTCCCTTGGGAATGCAGCCCAGCAAGCCCGCCTCCTTGGGGCCCTTGAGCAGCTCCAGCACCGCGGTGTCCACGTCCGCGTTGGAGAACACGGTCCTGGTTACCGGCACCATGCAGCCGCTGGATTCGCTTTCAAAGAACACCTGCACGCGGTTGGCGCTGTCGTCCAACTCCATGTCCACGCTTTCCAGGTTCACGCTGCCCCGCATGATGGGTTGGGAAATGTCCGTGCCGTGGGTGAGTTCCTCCCGCTCCTCGCCGTTGACCAGGATCTGCACCTGCTCGATGGTGTCAAACTCGGTGAGCGTGTTGACGATGGAGGACACCATGTTGATCTCCTCCTCGGCATCCTCACAGGCGAGGCACTCCTCCGACAGGGAAACCTTGGCCAGCTGGCCCACGATGTCCATATCCATCTCCAGGCCCTCGGGCAGCGTGGTCAGCAGGCCTAGGCGCGCGGCGGTCAGGTCGTTCTCCTCATTGGAGACCATCTGGCGCAGCGTGGCCTTGGCGATGCCCTCTTCCCAGGGGATATCCATGGAGACGGGCACCAAATACCCGGACATGTCCTTGTAGTAGACAACCACCTCGCGCAGATCGCTCTCCTCCAGGGCCGCCTGCAGTTCCGCCGCCGTGGGCACCTGTTCGATGGGCTCCTCCAGTTCGACAGGCGAGGCCTTCTGACAGGCGGTTGTCAGAAAAAGGATGCACCCCACCAGCAACGGGATCAAGCATTTCTTCATGGGTCACGCGCCTCCTTGCGTTTCAACTCTTGCCCTATAGCTGTATGAGGCCCGCGCCGCTTTCATGCCTGCTTGCCGGCGTTCGTCCGTGGGAAAAGCGGAAGCGCCCCTCCGAAAAAAGAGGCGGGCAAGATGCCCGCTCTCTTGATGGTCAGCGCGCCGGAAGCGGCATAGAGGGAATGGCGTTGAGGTCCAGGCCCGCCCGTTCGCCCCGTTGGAAACGGTAGGAGGCGGCAAAGCCGATCATGGCGGCGTTGTCCGTGCAAAGGACGGGCGGCGGGGCGCAGAAGCGCACGCCGCGCCGGCTGCATAGCGCCTCGGCCTGCCTGCGCAAAAGGCAATTGCAGGCCACGCCCCCGGCCAGGCAGAAGCTCCGGACGCCCGTTTGCTCCAGGGCC
>CALWRM010000091.1 GCA_944383925.1 uncultured Clostridia bacterium | reverse complement strand
CAGGGCGTCCAGCACCGCTTCCAGGGCGGAAACATAGCGCTCGGCCTGGGGCAGGGAGCCGCCGCCCCCGGCCAGGAAGGCGTCGATGGCCGCCTCGCGCTCCACATAGCCCTGGGTCTCATCCTTGTCCCAAAGAAGTTGTTTTGCACGCTGTATATCCACGGCAAAGGCCTCGCTTTCCTTGAGGGTTTGCAAGCCCTATCAGTATACGGCAGCCAAGGCCGGGAAGGCAAGGGGAAGGGGCGCTTTGCCTTGCATTTTGTCCGTTGGCGTGCTAGACTTCCGATGTATGCTTTCGACGGACGCCCCGGCCGGCAAGGGCCAAGGAAATGTGTTGAAGCGCAGCTGTTTGATGGCGCCCGCGCCGGGTATACTAAAGCGTAAGGCAAGGAAGTGTTGGCCGGAATGGACTGGCTTTCCAGAACGCGGCTATTGGTGGGCGAGGAAGGCCTGCGGCGGCTTCAGGGGTCCCGCGTTGCGGTGTTCGGCCTGGGCGGCGTGGGCGGCGCCGCGGCCTGGGCGCTGGGACGCAGCGGGATCGGAGGTCTGACGCTGGTGGACTTTGACTTCGTGTCCGCCAGCAACCTAAACCGGCAGATGGTGGCCCTAGCCGACAACCTGGGCGTGTCCAAGGTCCAGGCTGCGGCGCAGATGCTGTGGGCCTTCAACCCCTCGGTGGAGCTCAGCCTTCGCTGCGAGCGAGCCTGTGAGGAGAACATTCCAAGCCTGGTGGCCGGGGCCGACTTTGTGGCCGACTGCATCGACGACGTGCCGGCCAAGTGCGCGCTGATCGCCCACTGCACGCGGGAGGGCATCCCCATCGTCTCGTCCATGGGGGCGGGCAACCGCCTGGATCCTTCCGCCTTTCGGGTAATGGACCTCTACGAAACCTGCTATGACGGGCTGGCCAGGGCCCTGCGAGGCAGGCTTCGCAAGCTGGGGGTGCGCTCCCTACCCGTGGTCTGTTCCTTGGAGCCCCCCCTGCGGGTGGGGGTGCAGGAGGAGGGAAGGCGAAGCCCGGGTTCCATCGCCTTCGTCCCCCCAGCGGCCGGCCTGGTGTTGGCCGGGGAGATCTGTAGGCGGATCGTGGCGGGGCCGGGCGAGGATCCGGCGGCAACAAACCCTGGAAAAGGAGGGTAGGCCATGGAGGAAAAAGGCGTGGTCACCGACGTGACGGAGGACACCATGACCGTGGAATTCAAGCGTTCGTCCATGTGCGAAAAGTGCGGCGCCTGTGAGCGTGCCCACGAGCAGATGCGCATAGAATTAAGGAGGCAGCGGGGCGAAAACGTGGGCGACGAGGTGCAGGTGCAGCTGGCGGAGGGAACGCTGCTGCGCGCCGCCCTGTTGGCCTACGGGTTGCCGCTGTTGCTGCTGTTGGCGGGGTTGTTCTTGGGCAAGCAGCTTCCGGTCTGGCTGGACCTGCCCGGCAACAGCGATTGGTACGCCATGGGGCTTGGGCTGTTGTTTGCCGCGGGCAGCTATGCGCTGATCCGCTGGACGGAACCCAAGCGCAAAAAACGTGGAAGCTACGCGCCGCAGGTGGTGCAGGTTGAACGACTGTGCATGAAAGAATGCATGAAAGAAAGAGAGGGAAAATGAGATGGCAAATGAATTTGTGGTGCAGCTGCAAGGAGCGGAGGATTTTGACAAGAAGGTGCTCAAGGCGGAGGGCACCGTGTTGGTGGACTTCTGGGCGAGCTGGTGCGGTCCCTGCCGCATGCTGGCGCCCATCCTGGACCAGGTCGCGGCGGAGAAGGCCGGCAGCCTGACCGTCTGCAAGGTGGACGTGGACGCCAACCCCGACCTGGCCGCCAAGTTCGGCGTGATGAGCATCCCCACCCTGTTGCTCTTTCAGCAGGGCAAGCTGGTGAACCAGACGGTGGGCGCGATGCCCAAGGCCTCCTTGCTCAAGTTCATCGAGGGCTAAGGGTCCATCTCTTGCACGAAGAGCAGGGCGCATAAGCGCCCTGCTCTTTTGCTTGGCGCTTGGCCGCGCGGGTGCCGGTGGGGGAAACCACGCGCGGGCGGGTATAGATCTCCGGCGCAAGGGCCGAGCTGGGGGCGAAAGGAACGGCCGCAGGCGAAGGAAATGTGGATGGGCCAAGGGCTTTGCGCAAGGCAGGCAACGCATCAACGCGGAGCGCGACAGGCCCCTTGGCGTTCAAGCGCCTTGCGGAAGCGGGTTGGCGCCGGAAGGGCGAACGTCGTTGAAAACCATGGACGGAGGAAGGAAAATGGAGCAAGAATTACGCCGCTACCTCATGGAAGAGATCCTACCCAAGTACGACCGGTTCGACGAAGGGCACGACAGGACGCATGTGGACAGAGTGCTTCGGAATGCTCGAAAGCTTGCGGAGGAATACGGCGCGGATCAGGATATGGTGGAGGTCATCGCCCTATACCACGATATCGGGCTGGAAGGGGGCAGGGAGGAACACCAGCTGCTTTCCGGGAAGCGCCTGCGGGAGGACAGCGCGTTGAAAAGGTGGTTCTCTCCGGAAGAGATAGAGCTCATGGCGCAGGCGGTGGAGGACCACCGCGCCTCCGCGGAAACACAGCCCCGTTCCCTGTATGGAAAAATCGTAGCGGATGCGGATCGGGAGTATCAGCCGGAACGCTTGGTTCATCGAAGCCTGCGGTATGGCAGAAGCCAGTATCCGTCCCTGACGACGGAGCAGCAGTACCAAAGGACGTGGGAGCATTGCAAAAACAAATATGGTCCGGACGGGTATGCGAGGTTCTATCTGAAGGACGCGCGCACGGACCAGGATCTGGCCAGGCTGCACGCCCTGTTGCAGAACCGGGAAGCCTTCTTCCAGCTGTGTCAGAGGGAGGATGTGAAGGAAATTCCGTAAAGAGCGCGGGAAAGGGCGCAAACCGGGAACCGATGCCGGCGGGAAGCGACGAAAAGCCGGATTGAATTGTTTTTGCGGCTCCATGTGTTGCGAACCGTCGAATGGACGCCGTCTCCTTGTTTTGGGCAAGCGCGCCGACGTACATAAAGAAAGTCCCCGAAAAACCAACGGTTTTTCGAGGACTTTGCACATCTGGATGGTTTGTAAGCGTGGATTAGCGCTTGGAGAACTGGGGAGCGCGACGAGCGGCCTTGAGGCCGTACTTCTTGCGCTCCTTCATGCGCGGGTCGCGGGTCAGGAAACCGGCCTTTTTCAGGGCGGGACGCAGATCGGCGTCGGCCTTGCACAGGGCGCGGGAGATGCCGTGGCGGATGGCGCCGGCCTGGCCGGAGGTGCCGCCGCCGCAGACGTTCACCAGAACGTCGAAGCGGCCGAGGGTCTCGGTCAGGTTGAGGGGCTGACGCACGGTCATTTTCAGGGTCTCAAGACCAAAGTAATTATCGATGTCGCGGCGGTTGATGATGATCTTGCCCTCACCGGGAACAAGACGAACGCGCGCGATGGAAGACTTTCTGCGGCCAACGGCCTGATACGTAAGAGCTGCCACTTGTTTGTTCCTCCTTCCCGATTACTTCTCAAGCACAAGCACTTCGGGCTTCTGGGCCTGCTGCTCATGCTCGGCACCCTTGTAGACGCGCAGCTTTTTGATCATCTGGCGGCCAAGGGAGTTGTGGGGCAACATGCCGCGGATGGCTTCGGTCACGACGAAGTCGGATTTCTTGGCCATCAGGTTGCGGTAGTTGGTCTCTTTCAGACCGCCCACGTAGCCGGAATGGTGATAATACTTTTTCTGATCCAGCTTCTTGCCGGTCAGGATCACCTTGTCTGCGTTGAGGATGATGACATGGTCGCCCGTATCCACATGGGGGGTGAAGGTGGGCTTGTTCTTGCCGCGCAGAATGGAAGCCACCTGGCTGGCCAGACGGCCCAGCACCATGCCCGAAGCATCGATCACATACCACTTTCTCTCGATGGTTTCGGCCTTAGCCATGAACGTTTTCACTTGATAATTCCTCCAATGTTTCGCGGCGTACATGCGCGCCGCGTTGAGGCTTGCGCCGCTTGGCGCAAATCCATGCTGTAGAAATTCCTCCTGCGCTCGGTGGTCAGGCGCCGCAGGCTGTCGTTCTGGACGACCGGGGCTAAAGGTCATCTGTTCAACGCAAGCTTTATTGTATTAAATTTCGGCGCTTTCGTCAAGCGCAGATCAGGTTAATTTCCGCAAAAAATCGGCCGATCAAAGCAAAAACGGGCCGGGCTCCTCCTCGGGCAGGGAGGGGACGTCCCCCGGGTAATAGACGCGGGCCAGCGTCAGCCCCTGGGCCGGCGCGGTGACGCCGAGGCACAGCCGGTCGCCCGTCGCATAGGCGCGGAGGATGTCCTCCTTGGGCCGCTTGCCCAGACCCACCTCGATCAGTGTTCCGGCCATGATCCGCACCATATTGTATAAAAACCCGCTGCCCGTCACGGTGAAGAGCAGCTCCTCTTGGCGGCGGCGCACGCCGGAAAAGGCGATGCGCCGCGAGAAGGTCTTGGAGGAGCCGCCGGCGGCCATAAAGGCGCGAAAGTCGTGGACGCCCACAAACAGGGCCGCCGCCTCGTCCATGGCCCGCTCATCCAGGGGAAGGGGAACGTGGGCATGGGTGTTGCGCTGCAAGGCGCCGTGGTGCGGCCGGTTAAGGATGCGGTATACATAGCTCTTGCCAAGGGCGTCGTAGCGGGCGTGAAAGCCCTCCGGCGCCTCCATGGAGGCGCTGACGCGGATGTCCGGCGGCAACAGGGTGTTGAGGGCGAAGCAGAACTTTTCGGCGGGGATGCGGCTTTGGGTGTCGAAGTGCGCCGTTTGGCCGAGGGCGTGGACGCCAGCGTCGGTGCGCGAGGCGCCGGTGACCGCGTGGGGGACGCCGGTCAGACGCCGCAAGGCCAGCTCCAGCTGCGCCTGTACCGAAGGGCCGTTGGCCTGGGTCTGCCAACCGCAGTAGGCGCTGCCATCGTATTCCAAGGTGAGGCGTATGCGGCGGGTCATAGGAAGCGCTCCAGAAGGATCAAGCCCACGGCCGCCGCCGTCCAGAGGAAGGCCCACAGGTCCACGCGGGTCATCTTCAGGATCTTCATGCGGGTGCGGCCCGCGCCGCCGTGGTAGCAGCGGGCTTCCATGGCCACGGCCAACTCGTCCGCGCGGCGGAAGGCGCTGATGAACAGCGGCACCAGCAGCGGCACCATGGATTTGGCCCGCTGCAGCAGGTTGCCGGTGTCAAAATCCGCGCCCCTGGCGGACTGGGCCTTCATGATCTTGTCGGTCTCCTCCAGCAAGGTAGGGATGAAGCGCAGGGCGATGGTCATCATCATGGACATCTCGTGCACGGGAAAGCGGATGTACTTCAAGGGCTTGAGCACCCGCTCCAGGGCGTCGGTCAGGGCGATGGGCGAGGTGGTGAAGGTCAAGAGCGAGGTGCCCAGGATCAAGAACACCAGCCGCAGGGACATGAAGGCCGCATAGAGCAGGCTTTCCAAGGTGAGCTTGAAGATCCACCAGGAAAACAGCACCGTGTCGCCGCGCACGAAGAAGAGGTTCAGCACGAAGGTGAAGACGACGATGAAGAGGATGGGCTTGATGCTCTTGAGCAGAAAGCTCGGCTTAAGCCTGGAAAGCAGCGTGGCCGAGACGAGAAAGACCAGCAGCACCCCATAGCCGAGGAAGCCCTGGATGAGGAAGATGGCGACGATGTAGACCAGGGTGAGCAGAAGCTTCATCCGGGGATCGATGCGGTGCACCACGGAGTTGCCGGGAAAGAACTGGCCAAGGGTGATGTCTCCTAGCACGTGGCCTTGCCTCCCTTCCAAATCCGCAGGATGGCCTGCTCCATTTCGTCCAAATCGTAAAGCCCCTCCGGCAGCTGCAGGCCCCGGTCCCGCAGGGCGGCGCAGAGCTTGGACACCTCGGGCACGTCCAAGCCCATGGCGCGCAGCTCGCCGTGGCGGGTGAAAACCTCCCTCGGCGGGCCCGGCATGGCCAGGGTGCCGTGGTTCATCACCAGGATGCGGTCGGCATCCTTGGCCACGTCGTCCATGGAGTGGGAGACCAT
>CALWRM010000090.1 GCA_944383925.1 uncultured Clostridia bacterium | reverse complement strand
ATGATCGGGCTGTTCAAGGCCATCCGGGACTTTCGGGAGGACAAGCTCAGCTCCTTCCGCGCCTTTGCGGAGCTTTGCATCACGCGCCAGATCATCACGGCCATCAAGACCGCGACCAGGCAGAAGCACATCCCCCTCAACTCGTACGTGTCCCTGAACCGGCCCATCTACGACGAGGAGTCCGACCGCACGCTGCTGGACGTGCTGGCCGAGGGGCGGGTGGTGAGCCCGGAGGAGCTGCTCATCAGCCGCGAGGACTATTCCAGCATCGAGAGCCGCATCGGGCAGGTGCTGTCCGACCTGGAACAGCAGGTGTTGCGGGCCTATCTGGACGGGAAGAGCTATCAGGAGATTGCCAAGGACCTGAACCGCCATGTCAAGTCCATCGACAACGCGCTGCAGAGGGTCAAGCGCAAGCTGGAAAAGGCGTTGGAGCTGTAGGAGAGCGCGGGACGGAAGGCAGGGGGGCGCCGCCCCCCTGCACCCCCTGCGCAAGGGAGGTTCCCTTGCGAAACCCGGACGAAAGGGAAAGCGGAGCGGGGGAGAGAAGGGGCGAGGCCCGGCGCTGGCCGGAAGGCAGGGCGAGGGCGGGGGGCGCCGCCCCCCTGCACCCCCTGCGCAAGGGAGGTTCCCTTGCGAAACCCCGGCTGGGGGAACGGGGGGGGTCAGACCACCAAGCCGCCGTTGACGCCCAGCACCTGGCCCGTGATGAAGCCGGCCTGGGGGCTGGCCAGGAAGCGGATGGCCTGGGCCACCTCTTCCGGCGTGCCCATGCGGCCCAGCGGGGTTTCCTCGCAGATATCCGCAAGCGCCTCGGGGGCCAAGGCGGCGTTCATGGGGGTATCGATCAGGCCGGGGCACACGCAGTTGACCCGGATGCCCGAGGGCCCCAGCTCCTTGGCCAAGGCCTTGGCATAGCCGATGAGGGCCGCTTTGGCGGCCGAGTAGGCCGTCTCCATGGAAGCGCCCACCTGGCCCCACATGGAGCCGACCAGCACGATGCAGCCGGCCTGGCGGTCCAGCATATGGGGCAGGCAGGCCTTGGTCAGGTAGAAGGCCGCGTCCACGTGCAGGGCGAACAGCTGGCGCCAGGCCTGGTCCGTGGTGTCCTGGAGCAGGGCGATGTGGGGCAGTCCCGCGTTGTGCACCAGCACGTCCACCCGGCCCAGGGCCTGCACGGCCGCGCGGCAGGCGGCGGGGTCCCGGGCGTCGAAGGGCAGGCACTGGGCGTTGAGGCCCTGGGCGCGCGCCTGGGCGCAAAAGGCCTGGGTCTCCCCGGCGCGGCGGAAGCAGCCAAGCCCCACCCGGTCCCCTTCCTGCAAAAAGGCCAGGGCCGTCGCCCTGCCGATGGCCCCGGAGGCCCCGGTCACCAACACGGTTCGCATCCGTCAACCGCTCCCTTCCTTAATAGTTTATTCGCGCAGTTGTTCGCCCCTTCGCGGGTTGGGTTGGTCCGCCGGTCCCAAGCTGCGCACGGACTTTTGCGTCACGAAGCGCACGGGCAGGATGCGGCTTTCCGGCCGCTCGCCGCGGCCGCCGCTGAGAAATTCGTCCAGCAGCTCCACGGCGGCCAAGCCCATTTCCCGCTTGGGCTCCATCACCGCCGTGAGCGGCAGGTCCTGCCAGGGCAGGTAGGGCTGGTCCCCATAGGCGACCACGGAGATGTCGTCGGGCACCACGAGCCCTTGCTCGTGCAGGCGGTAGCAGTAGCTGAGGATGGGCAGGGTGGAGTAGCCCGTCACCGCCGTGTGGGGGATTTCCCCCCGCAGGTAGCGCTCCACCCCCTGGGGCAGGGGCCGCTGGTGGCTCAGGCCCGTGAAGATGGGCGTGCCCGGGTCCGGCACCTCCAGCACCAGCTCCTCCGGCTGCTCCAGGCCGTTGTCCCGCAGGGCCTGGCGAAAGCCCTCCAGCCGCCGGAGCTCGCTGACGGCGTGCCTGTCCGTGCGCAGGTAGAGGATGCGCGTATGTCCCCGCTGGACCAGGTATTCCCCGGCCAGGTAGCCGCCGTTGTAGTCGTCGCCCAGCGCGCAGGCCGTGCCCTCCACCTCGTTGCAGACCGTCACCACCGGCACGCCGGCCGCCTCCACCCGGCGCAGGGCCCGGAGCTCGGCCTCGGAGCCGAAGCAGGAGAGCACGGCCCCGTCGTATTGCCGCAGCTCCTCCTGCGCCACGACCCCGTACTGGTCCTTGGGATCGGTCACGTTGAGCAGCTTGTACTCGTAGCGGCGCTGGTTGGCCGCCTCCACGCAGCCCATCATCGTGCGGAACATGTCGCTGTCCCCGGCCATGCACACCATGGAGATCAGCAGCCGGCCCTTCGTCTGGGCCTCGGCCTCGTCCCCCACCTCCAGGCCCTTGCCCGCGATGCGCTTGACCAGGCCTTGGCGCGCCAGCTCGTCCACGGCCTTGCGCACGGTCAGGCGGCTCACCGCCAGCTGGCGGGCATATTGCATTTCCGAGGGCAGCCGTTCCCCCGGGCTGAGCTGGCGGGCGTCCGCCTCGATCAGCTCCAGCACCTGTTCGTATACCTGCTTGATCACGCCCTGTTTCCTCCCCGAAAGACGCCCCGTTTTCTCCCATTGTAGCCCATCCCTTCCCGCCTTGCCAAGAGCGGCCGGCGCTTTTTTCCTTCCTTTTTTAGGGAGGGCTCGCGGCGCGCCGGCGGGCTTGGTAAAGGGAAGAATCTGAACATGTCTGTTTTTTATCCGGCGCTGGCGCCTGGCGCGGCTGCGTGCTACACTATAGGGCGTGGGAAGCTATTCCCCCGCGGGCCGGTCCCGGGAGGCGGGGCCGGGAAAAGAGTACCTTTCACAGAACGAAAAAGAGGGAGAACAGCCATGGGTATTTTGACGAACATCCAGCGTTTTTCGCTCAACGACGGGCCCGGCATCCGCTCCACGGTGTTTTTCAAGGGCTGCAACCTGCGCTGCCGCTGGTGCCACAACCCGGAAACCCTCTCGGCCCGGCCGCAGCTGCTCCGCTATGGGCAAAAGTGCATCGGCTGCGGGGCCTGCGTGACCGCCTGTCCCACGGGCAGCCGCAGCCTCAGCCCGGAGGGCCTGCGCTACGAGGAGAAGACCTGCACGGCCTGCGGCGCCTGCGCGGACGTCTGCTTCAGCGGCGCGCTGGAGCTTTGCGGCAGGGAGTACAGCGTGGACGAGGTGCTCGGGGAGGTGCTGCAGGACAAGCCCTATTACGAGCATTCCGGCGGCGGGGTCACCCTATCCGGCGGCGAGGTGCTGATGCAGCCGGCGTTTGCCTGCCAGCTGCTGCGCGCCCTGAAGGAGCGGGGCGTTTCCACGGCCATCGAGACCAACTTTTCCTTCCCCTTCGAGGAGGTCATCGGCCCCCTGCTGCCCTGGACGGACCTTTGGATGGTGGACATCAAGCTCTTCGACGCCCAGGCCCACAAGCGCTGGACCGGCGGGGACAACGCCTGCATCCTGGAGAACCTGCGCCGCCTGGCGGCCCTGGGCAAGCCGGTGATCGTGCGCACGCCGGTGATTCCCGGCGTCAACGACGCCGAGGCGGAGATCGTCCCCATCGCCGCCTTCCTGAAGGAGATCGGCAGCCTGCAATACTACGAGCTGTTGAACTTCAACCCCCTGGGGGCTTCCAAGTACGACAGCCTGGAGATGAACAACGATTTTCGCGACGCGCGCCCCCTGCCAAAGGAGCGCATCGAGGCCTTGGCCGACGCCGCGCGGGCGCTCGGCCTACAGGTCAAGGTCGGTTAAGCAACGGGGGAGGAGAGAACCATGCGAAACAGAATCAACTGCCTGCCCAAGGACCTGGCCCTGCCCTACCAGGAGCGGCTCAGGATCCTGCGCGAGAGAAAGATCGAGGACACCAAGGACAAGGCCGGCGTCCGCTCCTTTGCGGACGGCGACGATTACGGCGCCATCACCCCGCCCAAGGACTACGTGTTTAAGCCCATTCCCAACCACAGGAACGGCTCCTTCTACGGCTTTGAGGGCTGGAGCCAGAACTTCTTCAAGCTCATGAGCGAGCACCCGGTGCACATCGATCCGGTGGACGCCTTTGCCTGCCGCTGGATGAACTGCATGTCCTGGATGCGCCAGCAAAACGGCATCGGCGGCTTCAACCCGGACCTGTCCTACGACCACCTAAAGCCCGCCATCGAAAAGTACGGCATCGTCTCGGGCATCGGCTCCGACGCCCACTTTGGCGGCGACTACAACATCGGCCTGCAACTGGGCTTTGGCGGCCTGCTGGATAAGCTGGTCAAATACCGCCTGGAAAACCCCGGCCACGACGAGTTCTACGACGCGGAAATCCTCACCGTCATGGGCGTACAGGCCTGGATCCGCAACGCCTGCTACGGCATCGAGCAGGCCCTGTTGCAGGAGGAAAACCCCGCGCTTCGGGAAAACCTGGAGCAGATGCTGGAATGCAACCGCTGGCTGATCGAAGGCGCGCCCCGCAGCCTGCGCGAGGCCTGCCAGTGGATCTGCTGGTTCAACATGGCCTCCCGCGAGTACAACCGCGACGGCGCCGGCTGCCAGTTGGACGAAACCCTGCGCCCCTATTACGAGCGCGACCTGGCCAACGGCAGCCTCACCCAGGACGAGGCCAAGTACTACATCGCCTGCCTGCTGCTCAACGACCCCCACTACTACCAGCTGGGCGGCCTGTCTCCCGAGGGCAAGGACATGGTCAGCCCCTTCTCCTACCTCATTTTGGAGGCCGCGGATTGGCTGGACTCCTCCTGCAACCTCACCGTGCGGGTGCACCAGGGCATGGACAAGGCCTTTCTGAAAAAGTCGGTGGAATACCTGTTCAAGAACAAGAACGGCTGGCCCAGGTTTTCCGGGGATAAGGCCCTGTCCGAGGGCTTTATGCGCAAGGGCTATCCGGCGGAGCTGGCCCGCCAACGCGTGGCCGTCGGCTGCCACTGGATGAGCCTGCCGGGCCTGGAATACACCCTGAACGACTGCGTGAAGACCAACAACCTCAAGGTGTTCCGCGTGGCCCTGGACGAGATGATGGCCTCCGACGGCGAAAGGAGCACCGAGCGCCTCTTCGCCCTGTACGAGAAGCACCAGAGGCTCTGCGTGGAGGCCACGGCCCGGTGCATCCTCTTCCATCTGGACAACCAGGTGAAAAACGAGCCCGAGCTGATGCTCAACCTCATCTCCCATGGGCCCGTGGAAAAGGGCCTGGACATGGTGGACGGCGGCGCGATGTATTACAACATGTGCATCGACGGCACGGGCATCGCCTCCGTGGCGGACTCCTTCGCGGCCCTGCAACAGCGCATCGAGCAGGAAAAGCGCCTCAGCTGGGAGACCATGTACGAGAGCCTTTGCCAGAACTTTGAGAACGAGGGCGGCGAGTACATCCGCCGGATGCTCTCCGCCTCCAACCGCTACGGCGGGGGCGGCGGCATCGCCGACGCATGGGGCGAGCGCATCTCCAAGAGCTTTACCAGGGACGTCAACGACATGGATACGCTCCGCAAGGGGGTTAAGTTCATCCCCGGCTGGTTCTCCTGGTCCAACACCATCGCCCTGGGCAAGGCGGTCAAGGCCACGCCCAACGGCCGCAAGGACTTCGAGCCCATCAACCACGGCGCCAACCCCCATCCCGGCTTCCGCAAGGACGGGGCGCTGACGGCCATGAGCAACATCATCTGCCGCATCCAGCCCGGCTACGGCAACACCGCGCCCATCCAGCTGGAGCTGGACCCCGGCATGGCCAGGGACGAGGAGGGCGTGGAGAAGATCTGCGACTACATCCTGACCATCTTCGACCTGGGGGCCACGCTGCTGAACATCAACATCATCAACGCCCAGCAGATCCTGGCCGCCAACGAGAACCCCGACCTGTACCCGGACCTGGTGGTGCGGGTGACGGGCTTCACCGCCTACTTCTGCCTGCTGACGCCGGAGTTCCGCAAGCTGGTGGTGGACCGCATCCTGCTGGCCAGCTAAGGGAAAGGCGGCAAAGCTAACCCACCAACAAGGGCGCGGGAGGAAGCTTCCTCCCGCGCCCGTCTTTTGTCCGTGGCCGGGGTTTGCATGGCGCCAGACCCGCCTAGCGGGGGTCTTCCGGCGCCGGGTAGGGATATTGGCCCTGGAAACAGCCGGCGCAAAAGCCCAGGCGGCTGTTGGGCACGATGGAGGCCAGCGCCTCCAGGGGCAGAAAGCCCAAGGAATCCGCGCCGATGTGGGCGGTGAGCTGCTCGTGGGTGAAGCGCACGCTGGCCAGCTGGTCCCGGCTGGCCACGTCCGTGCCGAAGTAGCAGGGATAGAGGAAGGGCGGCGAGGAGATGAGCACGTGCACCTCCCGGGCGCCGGCCTTTTTGAGCATGGACACGATCTGGCCCGTGGTGGTGCCCCGGACGATGGAGTCGTCCACCAGCACCAGGCGCTTGCCCGCCACCGCCGCGCGCAGGGGCGAGAGCTTGAGCGTCACCTTGGCGCTGCGCAGCGCCTGGGTGGGCTCGATGAAGGTGCGGCCGATGTAGCGGTTTTTCACCAGGCCCTCGCCGTAGGGGATGCCCGCGTGGTTGGCGTAGCCGATGGCGGCGATCAGGCCCGAGTCCGGCACGCCGATGACCAGGTCCGCCTGCACGGGGTGGGTCTTGGCCAGCAGCTCGCCGGCCAGCAGCCGCGCCTGGTACACGCTTTGGCCGTCCAGGGTGGAGTCGGGCCTGGCGAAGTAGATGTGCTCGAAGATGCACAGGGCGCCGGGGTCCTTGGCCTTGGGCGGCAGGACCTCCACCAGGCCTTCCCGTACCCGCACCAGCTCGCCGGGAGCCACGTCCGCCTCCACCTGGCCGCCGATGGAGGCGATGGCGCAGCTTTCCGAGGCGAAGACCGGGCAGCCGCCCACCCGGCCCCGCACCAGGGGGCGCATGCCCTTGGGGTCCCGCAGGGCCAGCATCTCCCGGCCCAGCAGCATCACCAGGGAATAGGACCCTTCCATGCGCTCCATGCAGGCCCTGGCCGCCCGCGCCAGGTCGCCGCCCGTCCTGCGCAGCTGGCCCGCCATCAGGTAAGCGATGACCTCGGTATCCGAGCCCGCCTGAAAGATGAGCCCCTGCTCCTCCAGCTCCGCGCGCAGCGGCCCCGCGTTGGACAGGTTGCCGTTGTGCACCAAGGCCAGCGTGCCGTAGCGGGTGTTGGCCAGCATGGGCTGGGTGTTGCGCAGCTCGTTGCCGCCGGTGGTGGAATAGCGCACGTGGGCCACGGCCAGCTCGCCCGGCAGGGCGTCGAGCGCCGGCTGGGTAAAGACGTCCTTCACCTGGCCCAGGGCCTTGTGGTGCCGGAGGCCGTCCCGGCCCTGCACGGCCATGCCGCAGCCCTCCTGGCCCCGGTGCTGAAGGGCATACAGGGCCAGGGCGCAGGTTTCGGCGGCCTTTGGCAGGCCGTACACGCCAAAGACGCCGCATTCTTCGTGAAGGTGGGCCAAGGAAGATCGTCTCCTTAATTGCTTATTGAACGCTGTAGAGGATATCACCGTAGGTGGGGAAGGGCCAATACTTTTTCGCAACAATTAACTCAAGCTCGTCCGCCACGGCGCGCAGCTGCTCCATGGCCGCAAACACCGTGTTGCGGGAGAAGAGCCCCTGCTGGGTGACGTCGGTCATGGCCTCGCTCTCGGCGATGGCGGCCGAAAGGGCCGTCAGCCGCTCGCTGAGCTTGGCGATGCAGGAGGAGATCTTGGCCACGAGGGTTTCCTCCACGGAGGTGTCGATGGCCTGGGAGAGCTGCCGCTTGGTCAGGGCGGTTTCCGCCAGGGTTCTGGAGTATTCGATCACCGCGGGCATGATGGTCTTTTTGACCATGGTGCACATGCAGGTGGCCTCGATGTTGATGACCTTGTTGTAGTTTTCCATCAGGATCTCGTAGCGGGAGCGCATCTCCGTGGCGCTAAAGACGTGGTGCTTGGAGAAGAGGCGGATGTTTTCCTCCCGCAGGAAGTAGCCCAGGGCCTGGGGCGTGGAGGGCAGGTTCAGCAGGCCGCGCTTGGGGGCTTCCTGCTCCTTCCACTCCTTGGAGTAGTTGTTGCCGTTGAAGATGATGCGCTTATGCTGCTGGATGGTGGAGGCCACCAGGGCCTTGAGGGCGGCGGAGAAGTCCGCCGCGCCCTCCAGGGTGTCGGCAAAGCGCTCCAGGCTGTCGGCGATGATGGTGTTGAGCACCGTGTTGGCAAAGGCGATGGACGCCGAGGAACCCAGGGAGCGGAACTCGAACTTGTTGCCCGTAAAGGCGAAGGGCGAGGTGCGATTGCGGTCGGTGTTGTCCTTGGGGAAGTGGGGCAGCACGTCCGCGCCGAGCTCCATCTCCGTGGCGCCCTGGCTGGCGTAGCCGCCGCCCTCCTCCAGGGCCTTGAGGATGGCGGTGAGCTCGTCGCCCAGGAACATGCTCATGATGGCCGGCGGGGCCTCGTTGGCGCCCAAGCGGTGGTCGTTGCCCGCGGAGGCCACGCAGATGCGCAGCAGGTCCTGGTGCTCGTCCACGGCCTGGATCACCGCGCAGAGGAAGAGCAGGAACTGGGCGTTTTCATAGGGCGTGGAGCCGGGATCCAGCAGGTTTTCCCCCTTGTCGGTGCTCAGGGACCAATTGTTGTGCTTGCCCGAGCCGTTGACCCCGGCAAAGGGCTTTTCATGCAGCAGGCAGACCATGCCGTGGCGCTGGGCCACCTTTTTCATGGTCTCCATGGCCAGCTGGTTGTGGTCGGTGGCGATGTTGGTGGTGGTGAAGACGGGGGCCATCTCGTGCTGGGCCGGGGCCACCTCGTTGTGCTTGGTCTTGGAGAGCACGCCCAGCTTCCACAGCTCCTCGTCCAGCTCCTTCATGAAGGCGTTGACCCGGGGCTTGATGGTGCCGAAGTAGTGGTCCTCCAGCTGCTGGCCCTTGGGCGGGTTGGCGCCAAAGAGGGTGCGGCCGGTGTAGATGAGGTCCTTGCGCTTTAGGTACATTTCCTTATCGATGAGGAAATACTCCTGCTCGGGGCCCACCGTCGGCTGGACGTACTGGACGTCCTTGCCAAAGAGGCGAAGCACCCTGGTCGCCTGCTTGGACACGGCGTCCATGGAGCGCAGCAGCGGGGTCTTTTGGTCCAGCGCCTCGCCGGAATAGGAGCAGAAGGCCGTGGGGATGCACAGGGTGCCGTCCTTGAGGAAGGCGTAGGAGGTGGGGTCCCAGGCGGTGTAGCCGCGGGCCTCGAAGGTGGCGCGCAGACCGCCCGAGGGGAAGGAGGAGGCGTCCGGCTCGCCCTTGATGAGCTCCTTGCCGGAAAACTCCATGATCACCCCGCCGTCCTTGGTGGGGGAGATGAAGGAGTCGTGCTTTTCCGCCGTGACGCCGGTCATGGGCTGGAACCAATGGGTGTAGTGGGTGGCGCCGTGCTCCAGGGCCCAATCCTTCATGGCGTTGGCCACCACGTTGGCCAGGCTCAGATCCAGCGACTTGCCCTCGGCGATGGTCTTGTGCAGGGCCTTGTAGATGTCCTTGGGAAGCCGCTGGCGCATGCTCGCGTCGTTGAACACAAGACTACCGAAGAGCTCAGGCACGTTTGTCATGGTGTAAACCTCCGTTTTCCTCTTTGCTGCCAGCGACAGCGTTGGCGTTATTGAAACAAAAGCGCCGTGGAGGCATGCCCTCCACAGCGCCCTTGCTGTGCATGGCGTGATTATAAGGCGGCCCGCCCGCACTGTCAAGGGGGAGCCGGCGAAGTTTAACAGGAAATTCTAGTAAGCTTGAACTTGTGAAAAATGCAGGATGAAAGGGCATTTTATGCATTTTTCAAATGAAGAAATAACGTTTGCTCCATTGACAGGGCAGCGGCCGGCCGCTATACTTGATTTTCGTAAGCCGGGTCGAACAAAGGCGTTCGAAGCACCCAAGGGGGTGCTCGACGCTTTTTTTGTTTTTAAGGGTTGTTTTTTAGGTTGAGCGACGCGTTGGCTTGCAAACCAATAAGGGGGTGGAATCATCGATGATGAGGGAGGGCCAGGTGCACATTCCCGCAGGTTGCGCCATATCGGGCATCATTTCCCACGACGGCAGCGACATCGGCGGGGAGGACATCGTCCGCTCCATCGCCGTCATGCACGACCGGTCCAACGGCCTGGGCGGCGGCTTTGCGGGCTACGGCATCTATCCGCAATATAAGGAATATTACGCGCTGCACCTCTTTTACGACGACGAGAGGGCCAAGAGCGCCTGCGAGGCCTTTATCCAGGCCCATTTTGACGTGGTCAACCTCTCGCGCATCCCCACGCGCAAGCACAAGCGCATCCAGAACGAACCCCTGCTCTGGCGCTATTTCGTGCAGCCCCTGCCCACCAAGCTGCAGGAAAGCCAGCTGGACGAGCGGGAGTTCGTGGCCCGCTGCGTGTTCCGCGTCAACACGGACATTCCGGGGGCCTATGTGTTTTCCAGCGGCAAGAACATGGGGGTGTTCAAGGCGGCGGGCTATCCGGAGGACGTCGGGGAGTTCTTCCGCCTGGAGGAGTACCGGGGCTACCTGTGGACCGCCCACGGCCGCTATCCCACCAACACGCCGGGCTGGTGGGGCGGGGCCCATCCCTTCGCGCTGCTGGACTATTCCATCGTGCACAACGGGGAGATCTCCTCCTACGACGCCAACCGCCGCTTCCTGGAGATGTTCGGCTATGCCTGCACCCTTTTGACGGACACCGAGGTCATCACCTACCTGTTCGACTTCCTGGTGCGGCGCCAGGGCCTGACGTTGCAGGAGGCGGCCCAGGTGGCGGCCGCGCCCTTCTGGAGCCAGATCGAGCGGATGGAGCCGGCCGAGCGGGAGAGGCTTACCTATTTAAGAAACATGTTCGCAAGCCTGCTCATCACCGGCCCCTTCTCCATCCTGCTGGGCTTTGAGGGCGGCATGATGGCCCTCAACGACAGGCTCAAGCTCCGCTCCATGGTCATCGCCCGGGGCTCGAAGCGCTCCTACGTGGCCTCGGAGGAGTGCGCCATCCGGGTGCTGGATCGGGAGACCCCCGTGTTCTCGCCCGAGGGCGGCCAGCCCGTGATCCTATACGCCAAGCGAAAGGAGGCCTGAGCCAAGATGCCGGCCATCTCCTACCTATATCCGGCCTTTGAGCTGGTTCGCGACGAGAGCCGCTGCACCGCCTGCCGGCTGTGCGAGCGGCAGTGCGCCAACGGCGTGCACCGCTACAACGCCGAACTTGGCCGCATGCAGGCCGACGAAAGGGCCTGCGTGGCCTGCCACCGCTGCGTGGCGCTGTGCCCAACCCGGGCGCTGAAGGTGGTGCGCACCAACAACGCCCTGCGCCCCAACGCCAACTGGAGCCAGGACGCGGTGGAGGAAATCTACCGCCAGGCGGAAAGCGGCGGGGTGCTGCTTTCCTCCATGGGCAACCCCAATCCCTTCCCCGTGTATTGGGACCATCTGCTGATCAACGCCTCCCAGGTGACCAACCCCTCCATCGATCCGCTGCGCGAACCCATGGAGACGGTGACCTTTCTTGGAAAAAAGAGCGTGGACATCCGCCGCGGCCCGGACGGCCGCATCCTTCCGGGCGGCGCGCCCCAGCTGCGGCTGAACGTGCCGGTGCTCTTTTCCGCCATGAGCTATGGCTCCATCTCCTACAACGCCCACGAGGCCTTGGCCCGGGCCGCGCAGGAGCTGGGCACCTACTACAACACCGGCGAGGGCGGCCTGCACCGGGATCTATACCGCTACGGCGCCAACACCATCGTGCAGGTGGCCTCCGGCCGCTTCGGCGTGCACCCGGACTACCTCAACGCGGGCGCCGCCATCGAGATCAAGATGGGCCAGGGCGCCAAGCCCGGCATCGGCGGACACCTGCCGGGCAACAAGATCGTGGGCGACATTTCCCGCACCCGCATGATCCCCGAGGGGGCGGACGCCATCTCTCCGGCGCCCCACCACGACATCTATCCCATCGAGGACCTGCACCAGCTGGTCCATTCCCTCAAGGAGGCTTCCGGCTACAAAAAGCCGGTGATCGTCAAGGTGGCGGCGGTGCACAACGTGGCCGCCATCGCCTCGGGCGTGGCCCGCTCCGGCGCGGACATCATCGCCATCGACGGCTTTCGGGGCGGCACGGGCGCCGCGCCCACCCGCATCCGCGACAACGTGGGCATTCCGGTGGAATTGGCCCTGGCCGCGGTGGACCAGCGCCTGCGGGAGGAGGGCATCCGGGGCCAGGTCTCCCTGGTGGTGGGCGGGTCCATCCGCTCCTCCGCGGACGTGGTCAAGGCCATCGCCCTGGGCGCGGACGCGGTGTACATCGCCACCGCCGCGCTCATCGCCCTGGGCTGCCACCTTTGCCGCAGCTGCCATCTGGGCCGGTGCAACTGGGGCATCGCCACCCAGCGGGAGGAGCTGGTCCGGCGGCTGGATCCGGAGGAGGGCAAGCGGCGGCTGGTCAACCTGGTGACCGCCTGGAAGCACGAGATCGAGGAGATGATGGGCGGCATGGGCATCAACGCCATCGAGGCCCTGCGGGGCAACCGCCTGATGCTCCGGGGCATAGGCTTGACCCAAAGGGAGCTGGACATCCTGGGCGTGCGCCACGCGGGGGAATAAACCCCGCCTTGACGCCCACGGAAAAGAACAAACGCAAGACCGATCAGGAAGGATGGTTTTTTTTAAGATGCTAACCGCAATCGTAGGCGTGAACTGGGGCGACGAGGGCAAGGGCCGCATGGTGGACCTTTACGCCCAGGAACAGGACATCGTCGCCCGCTACCAGGGCGGCAACAACGCCGGCCACACGGTGATCAACCCCAAGGGCAAGTTCATCCTCAACCTCCTGCCCTCGGGCATCTTCAACGAGCGCTGCCTCAACCTGCTGGGCAGCGGCATGGTGGTGGACGCGCGCCACCTGTGCGGCGAGCTGGAGAGCCTTCGCGCCAAGGGGGAGGAGCTGGACGAGCGCCGGCTGGCCATTTCCGACCGGGCCGTGCTCTGCCTGCCCTGGCATGTGGACCAAGACGCCCTGGAGGAGGCCCGCCTGGGCGAGGCCCGTTTCGGCTCCACCCGCCGCGGCATCGCCTACGTCTACGGCGATAAGTACATGAAAAAGGCCATCCGCTTCGGCGACCTGCAGGACGAAAAGGCCCTGTTGGAGCGCATGCGCGGCCTCACCGAGTGGAAAAACCTGACGCTGCGCGGCGTATACGGCGCGCAGCCCGCCTCCCTGGAGGAGACGATGGACTACCTCAAGACCTACGCCTATCCCCTGCTGCCCTACGTGCAGGACGCCGGCCGCCTGCTGGAGCGGGCCGCCGCCCAGGGCAAGCGCATCCTCTTCGAGGCCCAGCTGGGCACCCTGCGGGACATCGACTTTGGCATCTATCCCTACACCACCTCCTCCCAAACCCTGGCCGCCTACGCCCCCATCGGCGCGGGCGCGCCGGGGCTGCGGCTGGACAAGACCGTGGGCGTGATGAAGGCCTACTCCTCCTGCGTGGGCGAGGGCCCCTTCACCTGCGAGTGGTTCGGCCCCGAGGCCGAAGCCCTGCGCCAGGCCGGCCAGGAATACGGCGCGGCCACGGGCAGGCCCCGCCGGGTGGGCCCCTTCGACGCGGTGGCCTCCCGCTATGGGGTGCGGATGCAGGGCTGCGACGAGCTGGCCCTGACCAAGCTGGACGTGCTCTCCTACCTGGACCGGGTGCCCGTCTGCGTGGCCTACGAGATCGACGGCCAGCGGGTGGAGGAGTTCCCCTACGGCGCCCGGCTGGAGCGCGCCAAGCCCATCGTGGAATATTGGCCCGGCTGGCAGAGGGACATCTCCGCCTGCAGGACCGAGGACCAGCTGCCCAAGGCCGCCCGGGAATACGTGTCGGCCCTGGAGTCCCTGGTGGGCCGCCCCATCCGCTGCATTTCCGTCGGCGCGGAGCGCTCGGATTGCATTTGGCGCTAGGACCTTGGCGGAAGGAGGAGAGGAGCCCATGACCATTTGGACGGAAGGGCTGGACTTTCAGGCCCTGGGCGAGCGCATTCGCCACAGCCAGGCGCAGGAGCTGGAGCTGGAGGGCGTGCTGGGCCAGCGCTACATCGGCGCGGGCCTGCGGGACAAGCGGCTGCGCATCCGCGGCGTGCCGGGCAACGCCCTGGGCGCCTACATGGACGGCGCCCAGCTCCGCGTGGAGGGCAACGCCCAGGACGCGGTGGGCGACACCATGAACGACGGCGAGATCGTGGTGGAGGGCAGCTGCGGGGACGCCCTTGGCTATGCCATGCGCGGGGGCAGCATCTTCGTGCGGGGCGACGTGGGCTACCGCTGCGGCATCCACATGAAGGCCTATCGGGAAAAGCAGCCCCGCATCGTCATCGGCGGCCGGGCGGGGAGCTTTCTGGGCGAATACCAGGCCGGCGGCCGCATCCTGGTGCTGGGCCTGGGCCTGGAGGAGGAGCAACCCCCGGTGGGCGCCTTCCCGGCCATGGGCCAGCACGGCGGGGCCATCTTCCTGCGCTGCCGCCGCCCCCCGCAGGACCTGCCCGCCCAGGTGACGGCCAAGCCCGCGGACGGCGAGGAGCTGCGTTGGCTGCAGGGAGATCTGCGCGACTTTTGCCAGCGCTTCGGCCTGGACCCGGAGCCCCTGCTGGCGGACGAATACTGGTGCCTACGGCCAAACACGGAAAATCCCTATCAGCGGCTGTATACGCCCTATTAAGGACCGGGAAAGCGGCGCTGCGCGGGGCCCTTCCGGCGGCGCGGCCATGCAAGGGCGAGGAAGCGGCCGCCGCCTTGCCAAAGGCGGCGATTGACGGGCAGGGAAGGCCCGAAGGCCGGCGCGCCGAGGCCGGCCGCCGTCCCGGGGAAGCGCGCGGGGCCCTTCCGGCAGCGCGGCCATGCAAGGGCGAGGAAGCGGCCGCCGCCTTGCCAAAGGCGGCGATTGACGGGCCGGGAAGGCCCGAAGGCCGGAGCGCCAAAGCCAACTGCCGCCCCGGGGAAGCGCGCGGGGCCCTTCCGGCAGCGTGGCCATTCAAGGGAGAGGAAGCGGCCGCCGCTCCAGGAAGCGCGGGTTTCTTCCGGCGGCGCGGCCATTCAAGGGCGGGAAAGCGGCCGCCGCAGACGGGCGGTCCGCCGGCGGGCAGGGAAGAGGACGGCAGGCGCAGAATCAGTAAGCCAAGAGCCAACGGCCAACAAGCCAAGGGGAGGTACTAGCCGGTATGAACGAGGAATTGCTCAACTTTGTGGAGGAAAACGACGTGAAGTTCGTGCGTCTGGCCTTTTGCGACATCGCCGGGCGGCTGAAGAACGTCTCCGTCATGGCGGAGGCCCTGGAGCACGTGCTCCAGGACGGCATGGCCTTTGACGCCTCGCTGGTGGAGGGCTTTCCGGACGCCCAGGGCTCGGACCTGCTGTTGCAGCCCGACCCCGCCACCATGGCCATCCTGCCCTGGCGGCCCCAGCAGGGCCGCGTGGCCCGCTGCTATTGCAACGTGCTCTACGCCGACGGCCGGCCCTTTGAAAGCGACGTGCGCCGCCTGCTGCGCGGCACGGTGCGCAAGCTGGCCGAGCTGGGCTTTGCGGCGCGCATCTCGCTGGAATGCGAGTTTTACCTCTTCCGCCTGGACGACCAGGGCCAGCCCATCCTGGCGCCCCACGACCAGGCGGGCTATCTGGACTTCGCCCCCCTGGACCGGGGGGAAAACGTGCGGCGGGAGATCTGCCTATCCCTGGAGCAGATGGGCATTGCGCCCATGAGCTCCCACCACGAGGCGGGCCCCGGCCAAAACGAGATCGGGCTGTTCGCCCTAAGCCCCCTGGCCATGGCCGACGGCTACATCAGCTTCTGCAACGCGGCCAGAACCGTGGCGGCCAGGTACGGGCTGTTCGCCTCCTTTCTGCCCAAACCCCTGAAGGAGAACTTCGGCAGCGGGCTGCACCTGAGCATTTCGCTGTACAAGGATGGGGAGAACATCGTCAAGCAGGGCGACCGGCTCAGCCCGGAGGCGGCCAGCTTCCTGCAGGGCATCCTCTCCACCAGCGCGGAGCTGTCCGCCTTCTTGAATCCCCTGCCCGGCTCCTACGAGCGGCTTGGCTGCTTCGACGCGCCCAAGGAGGTGGCCTGGTCCTACCAGAACAGGGCGATGTTGGCCCGGGTGCCCGCGGATAAGGGCGCCTTTGCCAGGCTGGAACTGCGCAACCCGGACCCTTCCATGAATCCCTACCTATGCTTTGCCCTGCTGCTGGAGGCGGGGCTGCGGGGCATCGCCCAGGGCCTGGAGCTCTGTCCGGAAAACAAGCCCTGCGGCAGCCTGCCCTCCTCCCTGCAGGAGGCGGTGCGCCTGGCGGAGGGCAGCCAGCTCATTCGCGAGGTGCTGCCAAAGAGCCTGTTGAGCAACTACCTAAGCCTGAAGGAGCGGCAGTTCCGCCACATGTACCGGGCGGAGGATCCGCAGGCCTACGAGCTTTCCCACTTCTTCCCCTGGGCCTAAGGGGCTGCGCCCGCAAAGCGCGTGGGAGAAGGCGTTGCAGAAGGGAGGAAGGCCATGGAAAGCGCCTTATTGGTTTCCGGCAGCGAAAAGGGTTTGCAGCAGCTCAAACCCCTGTTGGAACGTCTTAGCGGCTTGCAGGTGGTTCCGGTGGCCTCGGGCAGCGAGGCCCGGAGGCGGCTGGCGCGGGAGGAATATGCGCTGGCCGTGATCAACGGCCCCTTGCAGGAGGAGCTGGGCCAGGAGCTGGCGCTGTGGATTGCCGAGGGCACGGCCTGCGGCGTTGTGCTGCTGCTCAGGCGGGAGGAAGCGGAGGAGCTGGCGCCCCGGCTGGAGGAGGCGGGGGTGCTGGTGCTGGGCAAGCCCCTCAACGTGCAGGCCCTTGCCAGCGGCCTGCACCTGGTGTTGGCCGCCCAAAGGAGGCTACAGCGCCTACAGGAGCAGAACCGCCAGTTGCAGGACAAGCTGGAGGAAACCCGGCTGGTTTGCCGGGCCAAGTGCGTGCTGGTGGAGCGCAGGGGGATGAGCGAGCAGGAAGCCCACCGCTTCATCGAAAAGCAGGCGATGAACCACCGCATCACCAGGCGGCAGGTGGCCCGGGAGCTGTTGCAGGAATGAGAAGCGGCCGTGCGCGGAAGGATGAACGAGCAGGAAGTCCCCCGCATCACCAGGCGTCAGGCGGCCCGGGAGCCGTTGCAGGAATGAGGAGCGGCCGCGCGATGGCGTTCGGCCGCAGGAGGAGATGGGAAAAAGGACATGGCCAAGTATATTTTCATCACGGGCGGCGTGGTCTCCGGCCTTGGCAAGGGGATCACGGCCGCGTCCCTTGGGAGGCTGCTCAAGTGCCGCGGCCTGAAGGTGATCGCCCAGAAGCTGGATCCCTATATCAACGTGGACCCGGGCACCATGAGCCCCTACCAGCACGGCGAGGTGTTCGTAACGGAGGATGGGGCCGAAACCGACCTGGACCTTGGACATTACGAGCGCTTTATCGACGAAAACCTGAACAGCTTTTCCAACCTTACCTCGGGCAAGGTATATTGGAACGTGCTGGAAAAGGAGCGCCGGGGCGAGTATTTGGGCCAAACGGTGCAGGTGATTCCCCACGTGACCAACGAGATCAAGCGCTTCATCTATTCCGTGGGGGAGAAGGCCGGCGCGGACATCGTGCTGACGGAGATCGGCGGCACCACCGGCGACATCGAGAGCCAGCCCTTTTTGGAGGCGGCCCGCCAGGTCAACCTGGAGATGGGCCGGGGAAACTGCCTGTTCATCCACGTCACCCTGGTGCCCTATCTCAAGTCCAGCGGCGAGCACAAGTCCAAGCCCACCCAGCATTCCGTGCGGGAGCTGCAATCCATGGGCATCTTTCCGGACATCGTGGTTTGCCGCTGCGACGAGCCCTTGGAGGAGGAAATCAAGCGCAAGATCTCCATGTTCTGCAACGTCAAGGAGGACTGCGTGATTGAAAACCGCACCCTGCCCGTGCTCTACGAGTGTCCGCCGATGCTGGAAGCGGCGGGGCTGGCGGATAAGGCGCTGCGGGAGCTGAACATGGAGCCGCGGCCCTGCGACCTGAGCGAATGGCAGGCGATGCTCGGGCGCATCCACGCCAGGGACAAGCAGGTTTGCATCGGCCTTGTGGGCAAATACGTCAAGCTGCACGACGCCTACCTTTCCGTGGCGGAGGCCCTGCGCCATGGCGGCTACGAGAACGGGGCCAAGGTGGACATTCGCTGGATCGACGCCGAGGAGCTGGAAAGGGAAGGCCCCCGGGACCAGTTGGCGGAGGTGGACGGCATCCTCGTGCCGGGAGGCTTCGGGGCCAGGGGTATAGAGGGCATGGTGTTGGCGGCACAATATGCCAGGGAGCATGGCGTGCCCTACCTTGGCATCTGCCTGGGCCTGCAGATTGCGGCCATCGAGTTTGCCAGGCACGCCCTGGGCTTGGAGGCCGCCAATTCCAGCGAGTTCGATCCGGAAGGGCCCCACAGCGTGATCGACCTCATGCCCGACCAACAGGGCCAGCTGCCCAAGGGAGGGACCATGCGCTTGGGCGCCTATCCCTGCCGGGTGCAGCCGGGCAGCCTGTTGGAGGGCGTCTACGGCTGCGAGGAGGTGTGGGAGAGGCACCGCCACCGCTACGAGTCCAACAACGCCTACCGGCAGGCCATGTCCCAGGCGGGCATGGCGTTTTCCGGTCTTTCGCCCGACGGCAGGCTGGTGGAGGCGCTGGAGCTGAAGGACCATCCCTTCTTCGTGGGGGTGCAGTTCCATCCGGAGTTTAAGTCCAGGCCCAACCGGGCCCAGCCGCTGTTCCGGGCCTTCATCCGGGCGGCGTTGCAGCAGAAGGAGGACAGGACGTGAAGATCAATCCCAATTTTGCGAGCATGGAGCGGAACTATCTCTTTGCGGAGGTGGCGGCCAAGACCGCCGCCTACCAGGCGGCCCATCCGGACCAGCGTCTGCTGCGCATGGGCATTGGGGACGTGGCGGGGCCGTTGCCCCAGGCGGTGGTGGAGGCCATGGCCGCGGCCAGCCGGGAGATGGGGCGCAAGGAAGGCTTCCGCGGCTACGGTCCCTACGAGGGCTACGGATTTTTGCGGGAGGCCATCAGCGCCTATTACGCGGACCTGGGCGCGCAGGTGGACCCTGCGGAGATTTACGTCAACGACGGGGCCAAGTCCGACGCGGGCAATCTGGGGGATCTGTTCGATCGGGATAACCTCTGCCTGATCCCGGACCCGGTGTACCCGGTGTACGTGGACGCTAACCGCCTGGCGGGCAGGCCCGTGGCCTTCCTGGACGCGACGCCGGAAAACGGCTTTTTACCCCTGCCGGGGCCGGAAACCCGGGCGGACATCGTGTATCTGTGCTCGCCCAACAACCCCACCGGCGCGGCCTACGACAGGCAAGGCCTGCAGGCCTGGGTGGACTTCGCCAATAGGACGGGCGCGGTTTTGCTCTACGACGCGGCCTATGAGGCCTTCATCACGGACCCGGGCCTGCCGCGAAGCATCTACCAGGTGCCGGGAGCCAAGAGCTGCGCCATCGAGCTGTGCACGCTGTCCAAGCTGGCCAGCTTCACGGGCGTGCGCTGCGGCTATACCGTCTTTCCCAAGGGGCTGCGTCGGGGTGGTCAAGCCCTGGGGGAGCTGTGGCTGCGCAGACAGGCCACCAAGTTCAACGGCGTATCCTACCCGGTCCAAAGGGGCGCGGAGGCGGCCTTTGGAAAGGAAGGCCTGGCCCAAGCAAGGCAGGCTGTGAAGTATTATTTGGAAAACGCCGCCATCCTGGCCGGCGCCATCGGGAAGTTCGCCAGATATTGGGGCGGGAAGAACTCGCCGTATATTTGGATGGAATGCCCAAAGGGGATGGGATCCTGGGAGTACTTTGATTTTTTGCTCTGTGAAAAGCAGATCGTCGCCACGCCGGGCGCGGGTTTCGGCCGGAACGGCGAGGGATTCCTGCGCCTGACCGCCTTTGGCTCGCGGGAGGACGTGCTGGAGGCGGCGGAACGCCTGGGGAGGGGGTAAGCCCGCGGGGAAATTGGACGAACGGAAAAGTGAAGAGCTGGAACGGGAAAACGGTGGGGCGGCCCTGTCCGGGCGCGCCCCACCATCATAAGGCCGCCATGTGGCGGCCTTATGTTTGCGGAGCGTTTTTCGGCTGGAACGGCGAGGGGTTTCTGCGCCCGAATGGCTTCGGTGCGGGGGAGGAGGTGTCGGGGGCGGCGGAACGCCTGGGGAGGGTGTAAGCCCGCGGGTAATTGGACGAACGGAAAAGTGAAGAGTTGGAACGGGAAAACGGTGGGGCGGCCCTGTCCGGGCGCGCCCCACCATCATAAGGCCGCCATGTGGCGGCCTTATGTTTGCGGAGCGTTTTTGATTGGAATGGCGAGGGGGTTCTGCG
>CALWRM010000089.1 GCA_944383925.1 uncultured Clostridia bacterium | reverse complement strand
CTATGCGCTGGCCGCGGCCCAAGGCTGCACCGAGGAGGCGCTGGACCGCATCCGCCTGGCAAAGAGAGAGAATCGCGGCGGGTTTGTAAAAAGGCTCTTTCTGGTGAGCAAGGAATAGGCTTGCGGCCTCTGACACAAGGCACCAGGCGCAAGAAGGAGCGGCGGGGCTCGGAGGGGAGCCGTCCGCCGCTTTTTCTACTCGAGAAGGTCCGCGCTTCACACGCCAAGCCGTATGGAAGGGAAGCGAGACCCAAGGCTGAAGGGGGAGACCCCCCTTCAGACATCCCCCCGTGCAAGGCGGAACCGGCTGCGCAGAGAGGAAGCGGTTAGGGAAGAGGAAAGGCAGGCGCGCGTAGGCCGCCGCCTGCTGGTTGACCCAGGCCAGCGCAAATGTTGCTGCGCCGCGAGACGCAAGAGGCGGCGAGCCCGTTCCCCGTTCCCCATCCGTTGCCCCGCCGGCCTTTTGCAAGGCGGCCATCAAAACCAAGAACTTCTTGCGCGGGGGATGCCGATGCTTTATCATGAAGAGGGCGATGCGTTGGCGGAGAGGAGGAGAGAACCATGGCATTTACCCACCTGCACCTACACACCGAGTACTCCTTGCTGGATGGAGCCTGCCGCCTAAAGCCGCTGGTCAAGCGCGCCAAGGAGCTCGGCATGGATTCCCTGGCCATCACGGACCACGGCGTCATGTACGGCGTGGTGGATTTCTATTCCCTCTGCAAGGAGGAGGGGATCCACCCGGTGATCGGCTGCGAGGTGTATGTGGCGCCCGGCTCCCGCTTCGACAAGGACGCGAAAAACCGTGAAAGCGCCCACCTGGTGCTCCTGTGCGAAACCCAGGAAGGCTACCAGAATCTGATCAAGCTGGTCTCCGCCGGCTTCACCCAAGGCTATTACTACAGGCCCCGCATCGATCTGGAGCTGTTGGAGGAGCACGCCAAGGGCCTCATCGCCCTATCCGCCTGCCTCTCCGGAGATATTCCCCGCCTGGTGCTTGCCGGCCGCCTGGAGGAGGCCAAGGCCATGGCCAGACGCTATGAGCGCATCATGGGCAAGGGCAACTATTTCCTGGAGATTCAGGACCATGGCATCCAGGGTGAAAGACAGGTGGCCAATGCGCTGATCCAGCTTTCCAAGGAGCTGGACATCCCCCTGGTGGCCACCAACGACGTGCACTACCTCCGCCAGCAGGACGCCGCCGCCCAGGAGGTGCTCATGTGTATCCAAACGGGCAAGACCTTGCAGGATGAGGACCGCATGGAGATGCACACCGATCAGCTCTACCTAAAGAGCGAGCAGGAAATGGCGTCCCTGTTTCCGGAGGCCCCGGAGGCCATTGAAAACGCCCACGCCATTGCCCAGCGCTGCAAGGTGGACTTTGAGTTTGGCCACTACCACTTGCCGGATTTTCCCGTGCCGGGCGGCGGCAGCCACGCCGAATACCTGCGCAAGCTCTGCTTCGAGGGGGCGGCCCGCCGCTATGGCAAGGTGGAGGGCAAGGTGCTCGAAAGGCTGGAGTACGAGCTGTCGGTCATCGAAAACTGCGGCTATGTGGACTATTTCCTGATCGTCTGGGACTTTGTCCGCTTTGCCAAGGACAACGACATCCCCGTCGGCCCCGGCCGCGGCAGCGGCGCCGGCTCCATCTGCGCCTATGCCCTGACCATCACCGACATCGATCCCCTGAAGTTCGACCTGATCTTCGAGCGCTTCCTCAATCCGGAGCGCGTTTCCATGCCGGACTTTGACATAGACTTCTGCTTCGAACGCAGGCAGGAGGTCATCGACTATGTGGTCCGCCGCTACGGCGAGGACCGCGTGGCCCAGATCATCACCTTCGACACCATGGCCGCCCGCGGCGTGGTGCGCGATGTGGGCAGGGTGCTCGGCATGTCCTACGCCGAGGTGGACGAAATCGCCAAGCTCATCCCCATGCAGCTGGGCATGACGCTGGAAAAGGCCTTTGAGATTTCCGCGGAGCTGCGCGCCCTGCGCCAGAACAACGAACGGGCCAGGAAGCTGTTCGAGTACGCCTTTCTGTTGGAAGGCATGCCCCGCCACGCCAGCACCCATGCGGCGGGCGTCGTGATCGGCGCCCAGCCGTTGACGGATTTCGTGCCCCTGCAAACCAACGACGATGTGATCACCACCCAGTTCCCCATGGGCACCATCGAGCGGCTCGGTCTGCTGAAGATGGACTTCCTGGGCCTTCGAACGCTGACCATCATCAAGGACGCCATGAACATGATCCGCGCCAGCGGCGGCCCCCAGCTGGACTTCGACAGCCTCGGCTACGAGGACGAGGAAACCTATGAGATGCTCTCCCGCGGGGACACAGACGGCGTGTTCCAGCTGGAATCGGCGGGCATGCGCCGGGTGATCATGGAGGCGGGCGTGCATTCCCTGGAGGATGTGGCCGCCGTCATCTCCCTCTACCGCCCGGGCCCCATGGATTCCATCCCCAGGTACATCCGCGGCAAGAAGGACCCTTCCACCGTCACCTATCTTTCGCCCATCCTGGAAAAGGTGCTGCGCTCCACCTACGGCTGCATCGTCTACCAGGAGCAGGTGATGCAGATCGTCCGGGATATGGCGGGCTTTTCCATGGGCCGCAGCGACCTTGTGCGCAGGGCCATGGCCAAGAAGAAAAAGGCGGAGATGGACAAGCAAAAGCAGGTGTTCATCGACGGCCTTGTGGAAAACGGCCAGGTGGTCGTGCCCGGCGCCGTGCGGCTTGGAACGCCCAAGGAGGTGGCCCTGGAGGTGTTCTCCCAGATGGAGTCCTTCGCCCAGTACGCCTTCAACAAGCCCCATGCCGCCGCCTATGCGGTGGTGGCCTACCAAACGGCCTATCTCAAGCGCCACTATCCCCTGCCCTTTATGGCGGCCTGCATGAACTCCGTGGTGGGCAATTCGGACAAGCTGGCGGGCTTCATCCAATACTGCCGCAAGAACAACCTGCGGGTGCTTCCACCGGATGTGAACCGTTCGGGCCCCCGCTTTACCGTGGAAAACGGCGCCATCCGCTACGGGCTTTCGGCCCTGAAGGGCGCCGGCGTCGCCGCCGTGGAGACCCTGGCCGCCCTGCGCGAGGAGCGTCCCTTCGAGGACATCTACGACCTTTGCGATCGAGCCGCGCCCAAGGGCATCAACAAGAAATGCGTGGAGTGCCTGATCAAGTCCGGCGCCATGGATTCCCTGCCCGGCAACCGCGCCCAGAAGCTGGCCGTGTACGAAAAGGCCATGGACGGCGCGGCCCAGAGCAGCAAGAACACCCTGGCCGGCCAGATGAGCCTCTTTAGCGCGCTGGACAACGAGCTGCAGGTGCAGCGGGCGCCCTTGCCCAAGCTGCCGGAACATCCCAAGAAGCTGTTGCTCCTGATGGAGAAGGAGATGACCGGCACCTACATCTCCGGCCACCCCTTGGACGAGTATGAGGAGGCCCTGCGCGGCTTTCAGCAAAACATCGGCCAGCTGCTCAGCCTTGCGGAAGAGGAGGAGTGGCAGCGGTACGACGGCATGCAGGTGCAGCTGGGCGCCATGGTGGTGGAATCCAAGCTGGTGACCACCAAGAACAACGCCCTGATGTGCTTTCTGCGGCTGGAGGACTTTTACGGTTCCATCGAGGCCCTGGTCTTCCCCAAGGTGTACGAAAGGCTGAGCCGCTTGCTGCAAATTGACGCGGCCCTGCGCATTTCCGGCAAGCTTTCGCTGCGGGAGGAGAAGGCGCCGAGCCTGTTGGTGGATAGCGCGGCCCCGCTCACGGTCGAGCGCCAGGAGGCGTCCAGGCGGGTGTATCTGCGCCTGGACTACAAGACCCAGATGCCCTCCGTGCTGGATTTGGTGAGTACCTCGCCGGGAAACTGCCAGGTGCGTGTGCACGTGGACGGCAAGACCTATGTTTTGCCGGACAACCGCTATGTGGAGCCGACCCCGGAGTGGATGCAGGCGGCCGCGCGCCTGCTCGGGGTGGAAAACGTGCGCCTGGTTTAGGCCGCAAAACAGGCAAAAAGGCCGCCATGCGAAGGGGGGAACCCCTTGAACTGGGTTTCACATGGTGGTATAATAAGAGAACGATTGGACGAAAAACGGCTGCTGGAGGAAAGGGGTTCTTGCTTTGGCGGCGATGGGCAAAACGCATGGCGCATGGGTGGTTGTGCACATGGCCAAATCCATGGAAACGGCCAAGCGCCTGGAGCAAAAGCTAGCCGAGGAGGGCGTGCTGGTACGCCTGCAGCCGGTCTATAAGAACCGAAGCGACCAGGACAACTATTTTGAAATCCTCGTGCTGCATGCCGAGGCGGATGCGGCGAGAGAAATTTTCCTGGAAAAGGGATTTTAAGAGAAAGAGGGATGCAAGAATGGAGAAGAACAACCGGCCCAAGAGGATTGCGATTCTCACCAGCGGTGGCGACGCGCCCGGCATGAACGCCGCGATTCGCGCGGTGGTGCGTTCCGCTTTGTACTACGATATGGAGGTTTATGGCATCCGCGACGGCTATCTGGGCCTGAAGCGCGACGAGGTGGAGAAGCTGGACGCCGGCTCCGTGGGCGACATCATCCACAGGGGCGGCACCTTCCTGGGCACGGCGCGCTTGCCGGAGTTTGCCACCAGCCGCGAGGTGCGCGAGGGCTGCTACGATACCCTGCGCCGCTATGGCATTGAGGGCCTGGTGGTTTGCGGCGGCGACGGTTCCTACAGGGGCGCGAGCCTGGTGCAAAAGGAGAGCAACATCGCCACCATCGGCCTGCCCGGCACCATCGACAACGACCTGGGCTATACCGACTTCACCATCGGCTTTGACACGGCCGTGAACACCTGCGTGGACAACATCAACAAGCTGCGCGACACCATGGCCTCCCATGGCCGCGTGTCCGTGGTGGAAGTGATGGGGCGCAACTGCGGCGACATCGCCGTGCATTCCGGCATTGCCGCCGGCGCGGAGGCCATCCTCGTGCCGGAAATCAAGAAGAGCGACAACCAGTGGCTGGATTACATCGTCCGCAAGTTGCGCGTGTCCTTTGGCCGCGGCAAGAAGTATGGCATCATCGTCATGGCCGAGGGCATCAACATGTCCCCCAAGATGCACCATTTCACCGCCGACTACATCGCCCGTTGGCTCAACGCCAACGCGGACGCCGTTGGCCACCGGGTGGACGCCCGCGGCTGCGTGATTGGACACGTGCAGCGCGGCGGCTCTCCCACCGCCAGCGACCGCATCCTGGCCGCCCGCATGGGCGAGGCCGCCGTGGACGCCCTGCGCGAGGGCAAGGGCAATCTGTGCGTGGGCATTCACCACAACCGCATCATCACCGTTGAGATCGATAAGGCCGTGGAGATGAAGAACCGGGTGGATAAGCACCTCATCACCCTGGCCGATATCCTGGCCCGCTAGATCGGGCCCGATGTCTCCCCCCTTTTTCGCCGCAGTTCCAACGGCGGCGGGGGAGCTTCCCCAGCGCCAAAGGCAAACAAAAGGTCCGCGCCAACAGAGGGCGCGGACCTTTTTGGACTTGTTTGGTTAAACGCTGGAAAACCGGCGGGGCTTTAGTCCGCCTTGGCGCCAATGACGGCCTTGATGCGGCGCACGCCTGCGGAGGAAGACTCCTCCTTTTGAATCTTGAAGCTGACCAGCTCGCCGGTGTGGGAGGCGTGGGGGCCACCGCAGATTTCCTTGGAGACCGGGCCCATGGTGTACACCTTCACGCGCTCGCCATACTTGCTCTCGAACAGGCCGATGGCGCCCTGGGACTTGGCCTCGTCCACGCTCATCTCCTCGCAGGTGACGGGGTAGTCGGCCTGGATGGCCTCGTTGACCAGATCCTGCACCTGGGCCAGCTCCTCCTTGGTCATCTTGCGGGAGAAGGAGAAGTCAAAGCGCAGCCTCTCCGGGGTGATGTTGGAGCCTTTCTGGGCCACGTCCGGGGAGAGCACCTTACGCAGGGCCGCGTGCAGCAGGTGGGTGGCGGTGTGCAGGCGGGCGGTTTGCTCGCTGGTATCCGCCAGGCCGCCCTTAAAGCGCTGTTCCGCGCCGGCGTGGGATAGGGCCTGGTGCGCCTTGAAGTGCTCGGCAAAGCCGGCCTCGTCCACGCTGAGTCCACGCTCGGAGGCCAGCTCGACGGTCATCTCGATGGGGAAGCCGTAGGTGTCGTAGAGGTGGAAGGCGGTCAGACCGTCCAGCTGCGTGCTGCCGTTGAGCTTGGAGACGGCCTTCTCAAACTCGCGCAGGCCCTGCTTGAGGGTGCGCTCAAAGCGCTGCTCCTCCAGGGAGAACTGCTCCAGCACGATCTTTTCGTTGCGCAGCAGCTCGGGGTAGACCGGCGCGAACTGATCGATGATGACCTTGGAAATGGAGGCCAGGCTGTTTTCGGGTAGGCCGATCTGCATGCCCATGCGCACGGCGCGGCGGATCAGGCGGCGCAACACATAGCCCTGGTCCACGTTGGAGGGGGTCACGCCCTTTTCGTCGCCCAGGATCATGGTGGCGGTACGGGTGTGGTCGGCGATGATGCGCATGGCGCGGGTGACGGCCGGATCCTCGCCGTAGGTCTTGCCGGCCAGCTCCTGGATCTTGTCCAAAATGTAGGAGAAGGCGTCGGTGTCGTAAACGCTCTTCTTGCCGTTGAGCACGCAGATGGTGCGCTCCAGGCCCATGCCGGTGTCCACGTTTCGCTTGGCCAAGGGCTCCAGGCTTCCGTCGGGCTTGCGGTTGAACTGCATGAACACGTCGTTCCAGATCTCCAAATACCGGCCGCAATCGCAGGCGGGGGAGCAGTTCGGGCCGCAGGGCTCCTTGTCGGTGATGATGAACATCTCCGTGTCCGGGCCGCAGGGGCCTACCGGGCCGGGAGCCCACCAGTTGTTCTTGGCGGGCAGGAAGAAGAGGTGGTCCTCCGCGACCCCCATTTCGCGCCACAGGTCATAGGCTTCCTGGTCGCGGGGCGCGTCCTCGTTGCCCTCAAACACGGAGAAGGCCAGGCGGTTGGGATCGATACCCAGGTACTTTTCGCTGGTCAGGAATTCCCAGCTCCAGGAGATGGCTTCCCGCTTGAAATAATCGCCCAGAGACCAGTTGCCCAGCATTTCGAAGAAGGTCAGGTGCGAGTTGTCGCCCACCTCGTCGATGTCGCCGGTGCGGATGCACTTTTGCACGTCCGTCAGGCGGCTGCCGGAGGGATGGGTCTGGCCCATCAGGTAGGGGACCAGGGGGTGCATGCCGGCGGTGGTGAACAGGACCGAGGGGTCGTTGTCCGGAATGACAGAGGCGGAAGGGATGACCACATGGCCGTGGTCCTTGAAGAACTGCAGGAACTTGGCCCGCAGCTCTGCGGAGGTGTAGGTTTGCATGGCGTCAGATCTCCTTATGCGTTGTTTGGCCGAGGAAGGTTGAAACGTCGAACCGTGGCGGCGGATCCTGCCAGATGTGCACAAGAAAGGCCTCCGCCACAAGGAATCCTTGGGACGAAGGCCTTTGGCCTTTCGCGGTACCACCCAAGTTGACGGGCCGAAACGGGCCGCCCACTTCGTTTGTCGCCCCATGGTATCGGAGGGCTGCCGTCCCGCTTTCGCAGGAATGCTCCGGCGCGGCATTCGGCTTTGCACGCTTGCCTGACGGGCGTTTCACCACGATGCCCCGTCTCGCTGCTTGTTGGCAAGGAAAAGAACGAACATATCGCCTTCATCGCAGGTGGAAGTATAGCAGCATCGGCCTAAGAAGTCAAGCAAATGCGCCTTTTTTAACCAGCTGCCTTGCTGCGAGGCTGGGGGAATCCCTCCGTCAGCCCTGCGGGCTGCCACCTCCTGTTCCCAAGGGAGGCGATATGGAACGAAGGCGCCTGCGCCATTTAAGCCCCCTTGTGAAAGGGGGCTGGCCGGCTTTGCCGGCCTGGGGGATTCCCCGGATCATGGAACGGCGTTTCGGGTTATGCACGGGCCGGCGAAGGGGAACGTTTCAGGCGAGGCGGGCTTGGGGCAGCCGCTCAAGAGCGCGTTCCTCGGCAGCACGCAAGCAAAGGCCGGGCGTCCGTTTCTTGGAACGTCCGGCCTTTGTGAAGGCGGAAGGGAAACATGGATGCACGGTCTTGGCCTAGCCGATCTGGATGGTGGCGGCGGAGGCCTCGAAGGCATCGAAGAGGTCCACGTCGCCGCACTGGGTGAAGGTAAAGGTATAGGTCTGGTCCCCGTCCACCACATACTGCAGCTGGCGCAGGGCAACGGTGCCAACCGTGCAGCTATGCACCAGGCGGATGGCGGGCAGCTCGCCGACGGTGGTGAACGCGCAGGTCTCGATGGTCACCTCCACGGCCTCGTTAAAGGTGTCCGCATAGCTGGCTTCCAACTGCGTCTGGAAGGCTTGGGACAGGGCGTCGATGTCGTAGCTGCTAAAGGACGGATCCTTCTCGCTCACGACCACATTGATGCTGGAGGCGTTTTCCGGGTAATCCGGAGGCAGGAAGAGGGAGTCGTTATCCTGGGAAACCTGCCAGCCGTCCGGCAGATCGAAGGTATAACCCTGGGGAGAGGAAGGCTCCTGGCTCTCCTGGGCGGGGCTGCTTTCCGGCGTCTCGTCCTGGGAAGCGGGGGACGCCTGCGGGGTGCAGGCGGTCAGGCACAGGACCAGCAAAAGCGCGAGCAAGGGCAAGAGCTGCAAGCGCGGACGAAGGTGCTTGGACTTCATGGGGTGGATCGCTCCTTTTCAAACTCGTTGGGGGGCGTGCCGGCCGCTCCGCTTGGAACCTGGTATGGCTCTACGGCATGCGGACAAACGACCCAATCCACTATACCCCTAGAAAGAACGGGTGTCAAGCGCAAGAGGATTCGCAGAGAAATGGCGGAAAAGAACGGGAAAACGGAAAAAAACCTGCGCGAGCCGGACGGCTTGTGTTATAATGGTAAAAGCTAGTAGCTGGAGGGATACGGTGTCCAAGAAGAAAAGGAGAGGAAGCGGCGCCCTTGCGGCACTGCTGTCCGTGTTGTTGCTCGGCCTGTGCGCCTTCGTGCTGGTTGGATTCCAGGTGGTGGAGCTTCCGGCCTTCCTGGTGCTGGAGGAGCCCAGCGCCCTGGCGCCCCAGGCCACCCCCACCCCCGCCCCCAACCCCCCCCCTCCCCCCAACCCCACCCCCCCCCCCCC
>CALWRM010000088.1 GCA_944383925.1 uncultured Clostridia bacterium | reverse complement strand
CTACAGGAAGACATCGCATCAGACCAGATAACACTCAAGGAATACATAGACCCGTTTACGGGTGACAAGAATACCAAGGCATAAAAACAGGCCGCTTTAGCGGCGGCCTGTGAAAACTATGCGGTTGCAAATCGTTCAATGAGCCTTTAGGCTCAGCCTGTATTATGCCCTTTTAGGGCTTGGTCATGCCACCCGTTGTCACGGGTGGTCATGACTTTATGGCCCGAACGCCCGCCGGAACGCCTTGACAGCGTTTGCCGCAAGCGGGTATAATAGGGAGAGCGAAACGCGGCGAAGGGAAGAGTAGGCGTACTTCCGCCCCTGGCAGAGAGCCCGCCGCCTTGGTGAAAGGCGGGCAGGCAGGCGGCGCGCCCAAGATGGCCCCGGAGCGGTTCGGCTGAACGCGCACGCTTGCGCCTCAAGCCGGAACGGCTAGGTCCCGTTACAGACCGGCGATGGGCCCCATGCGCCCGTCAATGCCATGCAAACGAAGCGACAAAACAGGGTGGTACCGCGAGAGCCTCGCCCCTGGCGCGCGCAAAGCGCCGGGCCGGCGGCTTTTTTTATGCCGTGCAGGCCGCCCCTTCTGCGGTCCACCGGAAGATGGAAAGGGAGATGTCCATGGAAAAGCCCACCTTTTATGTCACAACGCCCATCTACTATCCCAGCGACAACCTGCATATCGGCCATGCCTATTGCACCACGGCCACGGACACCCTGGCCCGCTTCAAAAAGCTCATGGGCTACGACGTGTATTTCCTCACCGGCCTGGACGAGCATGGCCTGAAGATCGAGCGCAAGGCCAAGGAGGCCGGCGTCACCCCCCAGGCCTATGTGGACAAGATCGCCGAGGACACCACCGCCCTGTGGAAGCTGATGAACATAGAGTACGACGACTTCATCCGCACCACCCAGGAGCGCCATGCCCAGGTGGTGCAGCACATCTTCAAGCAGCTCTATGACCAGGGCGACATCTATAAGAGCGAGTACGAGGGCTGGTATTGCACCCCCTGCGAGAGCTTCTGGACCAAGACCCAGCTCAAGGACGGCAAGTGCCCCGACTGCGGCAGGCCTGTGGAATTCGCCCGGGAGGAGAGCTATTTCTTCAGGCTTTCCAAATACGCCGACAGGCTCATCGAATACATCCGCCATAATCCGGAGTTCATCCAACCTCAGAGCCGCGTCAACGAGATGATGCAAAACTTCCTGCTCCCGGGGCTGGAGGACCTGTGCGTTTCCCGCACCACCTTCGATTGGGGCATCAAGGTGCCCTTCGATCCCAAGCACGTCGTCTATGTCTGGATCGACGCGCTCTCCAACTACATCTCCGCCCTGGGCTATTCCACGGAAAACGACCAGCTCTTCCGCAAGTATTGGCCCGCGGACGTGCATGTGGTCGGCAAGGAGATCGTCCGCTTCCATACCATCGTTTGGCCCATCATGCTCATGGCCCTGGGCCTTCCCCTGCCCAAGAAGGTGTTCGGCCACGGCTGGCTGAAGATCGATGGGGAAAAGATGAGCAAGTCCCTGGGCAACGTGGTGGACCCCGTGGTGCTCTGCCAGCGCTATGGCGTGGACGCCGTCCGCTATTACCTGATGCGCGAGGTTCCCTTCGGCTCTGACGGCAACTTCACCAACGAATCCCTTCTGAATCGAATCAATTCCGACCTGGCCAACGACCTGGGCAACCTGCTTTCCCGCACCGTGGCCATGATCGAAAAGTATTTCGGCGGCGTGGTCCAGCCCATGGGCGAGAGGACCGAGCTGGAGGACAATCTGATCCAGCTGGCGGAATCCCTCACCGCCAAGGTCGAGGATTTGATGAACCGCATGCAGTTTTCCACGGCGCTGGCGGAAATCTGGAAGCTGGTGGGCGAGTGCAACCGCTACATCGACCTGACCCAGCCCTGGGTGCTGGGCAAGAGCGAGGACGGCAAGGCCCGCCTGTCCACCGTGCTGTACACCCTTGCGGAGTGCGCCCGCATCGTTGCCGTGTACGTGGGTCCCTTCATGCCCTCCACCCCCGCCCGCATGTTCGAGCAGCTGGGCGTGACGGAGGACGGTCTGAAGACCTGGGATTCCGCCAAGCGCTTTGGCGGCCTGCCGGCCGGGACCAAGGTGACGAAGGGCGAGGCCCTCTTCCCCCGCATCGACATCAAGAAGGAGCTGGAATCCCTGGCCCAGCTCAAGGCCGCCCAGGGCAAGGAGGCCGCGGAGCCGAAGGCCCAGGAACAAGCGCCCAAGGCCGAGGAGGAGCTCATCGACATCGACCAGTTCGCCAAGATCCACCTCAAGGTGGCTCGGGTGACGGCGGCCGAGAGGGTGAAGCGCAGCGATAAGCTGCTCAAGATCCAGCTGAAGCTGGGCAATGAGGAGCGCACCGTGGTGAGCGGCATCGCCCAGCACTACCAGCCCGAGGAGCTGCTCGGCAAGAGCGTCGTGCTGGTGGCCAACCTCAAGCCCGCCAAGCTCAAGGGCATCCTCTCGGAGGGCATGCTGCTCTGCGCCGACGACGGCAAGGGCGGCTTGAAGCTGCTGACCACCGACGGCGAGATGGCCGACGGCGCGGAAATCGGGTGAGGTTTCCATGGAGCTGTTCGACACCCACGCCCATCTGGACGATGAGCGCTTCGACGAGGACCGGGACCAGGTCATCGCCCGCATGCGGGAAAACGGGGTTACCCGCTGCCTGCTGGTCGGCGCGGACCTACCCAGCTCCCGGGCGGCGCTGCAGCTGGCCCGGCAGAACGATGGCTTCTACGCGGCCGTGGGGATCCATCCCCACGAGGCCGCCACCCTGGACGAGGAAAGCCTGGACGCCCTTGGCGCGCTTTGCGCGGATCCAAAGGTGAAGGCCATCGGCGAAATCGGGCTGGACTATTATTACGACCTGTCCCCCCGAGAGGTGCAGAAGGAGGCCTTTTTGCGCCAGATCGCCCTGGCCCAGGCGCTGAAGCTGCCCATGGTGCTGCACATTCGCCAAGCCCATGGGGATGCGCTGGAGCTGCTTGGCGGCGTCAAGGACCTGCCAAGGGGCGTGGTGCACTGTTATTCTGGCTCCCTGGAAAGCGCGCGGGAGTACATGCGCCTGGGGCTGATGATCTCCTTTACCGGCTCGGTGACCTTCAAAAACGCCCATAACCTGCAGGCGGTGGCTGCGGTCTTGCCGGCGGATCGGATCATGGTGGAGACGGATAGCCCCTACATGGCCCCGACCCCGCTGCGGGGCAAGCGCAACGAGCCCGCCCACGTGGCCCATGTGCTGCGCTTCCTGGCCCAGCTGCGCGGCGAGGATCCAGAGACGCTGGCCAAAGTGACCATGGAAAACGCCAAGCGGCTCTTTGCCATTCCATAGGAACCGCGCGCTGGAGAGGGATTTGCATAAATATGCAGTTTGTTTCCATTAAGTTTCGTTTAAACCCTTGATTTTTGGGCAAATACATCGTATAATTATTTAAAATTCGCTGGAGCGAATGAGGAGGATTGTTACCATGAAACGTTCGCTTAAGACCGTATCCCTGTTGCTGGCCATCGCGCTGTGCGCGTGCTTGTTCGCGGCTTGCGGCCAGTCCGTGCCCGCCAACACGGTCTTCTCCATCGACGACCTGCCGGGCAAGACCATCGGCGTGCAGGAAAGCACCACCGGCGACATCGTCGCTTCCGGTTATGAGGAGCAAGGCTCCACCATCGAGCGCTACTCCAAGGGCAACGACGCCATCCAGGCCCTCAAGCAGGGCAAGGTGGATTGCGTCATCATCGACAACGAGCCCGCCAAGGCCTTTGTCGAGGGCAACGACGATCTGACCATTCTGGAAGAGCCCTTCGCCACCGAGCAGTATGCCATCGCCATCGCCAAGGGCAACACCGAGCTGTTGGACGGCATCAACGGCGCTTTGCAGACCCTGGTGGAGGACGGCACGCTGGCCAACATCATCGATGGGTATATCAACGATGGCGACTACAAGTACGAGTCCACCGTCACCGAATATCCCAACGGCGAGCTCGTCATGGCCACCAACGCCTACTTCCCGCCCTATGAGTACTACGAGGGCGGCGACATCGTGGGCATCGATGCCGACGTGGCCAAGGCCATCTGCGATCTGCTGGGCTATGACCTGAAGATCGAGGACATGGAATTTAACTCCATCATCACCGCCGTACAGTCCGGCAAGGCGGACTTCGGCATGGCCGGCATGACCATCACCGAGGACAGGCTTGTGAACGTGGACTTCAGCGACGTATACACCACCGCCACCCAGGTGATTGTGGTGCGTGCAAAGTAATACAAGATCGATGCATGTTCATCCAAGGGGCAAGGCAAGCGGCCTGCCCCTTGGAGCGTATATACGGGTGGAAAAGTAGGGGACCGAAGGGGGAGAGCAAAGGCCAATGCCGATGACGGAGAGTTTCAAGGTTTGGTTTATGGAGTGGTATGCGTCCATAGCGCAAAAGTTCTACGGTTGCTTTATCGAGGACGAGCGCTGGCGCTTTCTGTGGGACGGCCTGCTTGTGACGCTGGAGGTGGCCTTTTTTGCCGTCATCATCGGCGTCGTGCTGGGCTTTCTGGTGGCCATCGTTCGCGCCTCCTACGACACGAGCGATTTTTCGGGCAAGGCCACCGGTTGGCGCAGGTTGGGGCGGGGCGTGTTCCGCGTTGCCAACTGGTTTTGTAAGCTGTATCTGACGGTGATCCGCGGAACGCCCGTGGTGGTGCAGCTGTTGATCATCTATTTCGTCATCTTTGCCTCCTTTGACGTGGACAAGGTGTTGGCCGCCGTCATCGCCTTCGGCGTCAATTCCGGCGCGTATGTGGCCGAAATCGTGCGTTCGGGCATCATGTCCATCGACAAGGGCCAGATGGAGGCCGGCAGAAGTCTTGGCTTTAACTACATTCAGACCATGTGGTACATCATCGTGCCCCAGGCCTTTAAGAACATCCTCCCGGCCCTTGGCAACGAGTTCATCGTGTTGCTGAAGGAGACCTCCGTGTCCGGCTATATCGCCCTGGGGGACCTGACCAAGGGCGGGGATATCATCCGCGGCCGCACCTTCGAAGCCCTCATGCCGCTGTTCGCGGTGGCCTTGATCTATCTGGCCGTGGTGATGGTGCTCAGCGCCGGGGTGAACAAATTGGAAAGGAGGCTGCGCAGCAGTGACCACTGAGGCTTTGATTCGCGTGGAGGGATTGAAAAAGCACTTTGGATCCCTCAAGGCCCTGGACGGCATCGATCTGGAGCTGCGCAAGGGGGAGGTCACGGTGATCATCGGGCCTTCGGGTTCGGGAAAATCCACCCTGTTGCGCTCCTTGAACCTGCTGGAACGCCCGACGGAAGGCGCCATCTATTTTGAAGGCGTGAACATCCTGGATCCAAAGACCAACATCAACCTGCACCGGCAGAGGATGGGCATGGTCTTTCAACACTTCAACCTCTTCCCCCACATGACCATTCTTCGCAACATGACCCTTGCGCCCATGAAGCTGCTGCACGAGACGCCGGCCGCCGCGACGGAGGAGGCCATGCGCCTGTTGGATCGCGTGGGCTTGCAGGATCGCGCCAACGCCTATCCCTCCCAGCTTTCCGGCGGACAAAAGCAGCGCATCGCCATCGTGCGCGCCCTGTGCATGCATCCGGACGTGATGCTCTTCGACGAGCCCACCTCCGCGCTGGATCCGGAGATGGTGGGTGAGGTGCTGGACGTCATGCAAAACTTGGCCCGAGAGGGCATGACCATGATCGTCGTCACCCATGAGATGGGCTTTGCCAAGGAGGTGGCCAACCGCGTCATCTTCATGGACGAAGGCCTGATCGTGGAAGAAGGAACGCCCAAGGAGTTCTTCGCCCACCCGCAGAACGCCAGAACGAGGGATTTCCTGAGCAAGGTGCTGTAAGGGACTTTGGGGGATCCCGGGCGAAAGGAACCATCCATGCAAACCAAACGGCGGGCTTTCAGCCCGCCGTTTTTGCATGCGGACCCCCTGCCTGTTTGCCAGACGCCTTGGGATTTGCTATACTAGCTAGCGAAAGCTTCAAGGGCGAAGGAGGTAGTCCGCGCCATGCGAAAAACCGCAATCCTGTTCTGCGCGCTGTTGCTGACAGCGCTGTGCCTATGCCCCCGATGGGCGCGAGCGGAGGAGGCGGAGGCCACGGCTCCCTTGCCGGTGGAGGACGTGCAGAGCCTAACGGCGGCCCTGGACCTGGCGAAGGAGCGGACGGACATGGCCGTGCGCCTGCAGCTGATGGGCGAGCTGGAGCTGTGCCAGCGGGTGGAGGTTACGGAGAACGTGGAGCTGATCCTCCACTCCGGCGCAAGATTGATCATCCGCACGGAGGATGGTAAGCTGACCGTCTACGGCGCGATTTCCCTGGAAGGGGGAGAGCTCGACATCCAGGAGGAAGGGCGATTGCTCAACTACGGCGCTTTGCGCTTGCAGGGAGGAAACCTGTCCGTGGCGGGCAGGCTATGGTGCTATGACGGAAGCCGGCTCGAGGTGGGCGAAGGGGCGCGCTTGGCCGTGGAACCGGGCGGCGCCTTGGACCTGCGGGAGAGCGCGACGCTGCGCCTGGAAACGACGCTGGAAAACGAAGGGCGGATAGAGGCAGAGGAGGGCCTGGCGGTGGAAGGGGCGTCGCTGGTGCGCAACCTCGGGGAGGGCAGTTGCCAGGGCCTGAACCTCGATGTACAGGAAGGCTGCTTTCAAGTGCGCAACCTGGACGACCTGCGGGCGCTGGCGGCCGTAGCGGAAGCCCATCCGGAACGTACCTATGCGCCGACGCTGGTTCGAACGCTCCGGCTCCGGGAGGAGCTCTGCCTGCCGGCAAACCTGGAGCTGACCCTGGAAAGCGATCTGGAGCTGCGCGCAACGGGTTGCCTGATCGCATACGGACCCCTGCGCTCCAGCGGGGGAAAGCTATATGCGGAAGGGGAATACCTGCTGCTGGGCGGCTTGGAGACGGAGGAGCTCCTTGTAGAGGAAGAGGGCGCAAGCCCGTTGGCCCTCAGCGGGCTGACGGTGCAAGCCCCGCTGCGCCTGGATTACGACCTTTTGACCGATGACGCTTGGGACTTGGAGGGGGGCAGCGTGCAACCGCTGGCGGAGGACGGCCGGCAGCTGCCAAGCACCCCCTTGACCGTCGAGATGCTGCCGGACTATGCCGCCCTGGCCCAGGAACTTGGGGAACGGTGGGTCTGCGTGCAATGGGGCGGGTTGGAGGAATTGCAGGCATTTCAAGCCTGCTGGACCTGCTGCCTGGACGGAGATAGCCAGCGAGAGCGCGGCTTTCTTGTGGAAGATGGGGCAGGCCAGGCCAGGGCCGTGGTGGCATATGCCCTGGAGGACGAGCAGCGGCTCGCGCTGGAGCAAGCCGCACGGGCGCAAGGGATGCAGGCGGATACTTACGCGTTTGTGCGCCTGGAATTGGCCGAGCAGGGGAACACAACTGCGGGGATCACCCTGCGCTTGTATCCAGAGAACGGGGAAGCGGAGGGCAGCCGACTGCTGTTGCGCCTGGAAGAAGACGGAAAAACGGCGCAGCGCTACGAAGCCTTGGGCAACGGACATAGCTATAGCTGCAACCTGCAGGGGCTCGGTTGCCTCGTGATTGGCCTAAACGAGGAGGAGACAACCGGACAGCCAGCAGAGACGCAGGCGGAAGCGGGGACGGCATCGCCGGCGCCCATCGCAACGGAGACAGAACCGGTGCAGGCCGCCGTGGAAGCGCAGACGCCCGAAGCGGAGGGAGACCCTGCGCTACCCGCGCCAACGCTGTCCGCGCAGGATGCTGTAGCCTCGAAGGAGGACCTGGAAGAAAGCGCCGCGGTTCAAGGCTATGGCTTGATACTGGGCGCGGCGTTCCTTCTGCTGATCGCAGCGGCTGCGATCTATGCTATGAAAACGAGCGGCAAAGATTAAACCAAGACAAAAAAAGAAGTTGGAGGGGCAGGAAGGGGGGAGGGCCAGGAGCGAAGCTCCTGGCCCTCCCCCCTTCCTGCCCCTGTCTGGGCGCCCGGGGGGCCCTTCGGGCCCCCCGGGCGCCCGGACACGGGCCCTGCCGACGGCGGGGCCCAAAGGGCGCGG
>CALWRM010000087.1 GCA_944383925.1 uncultured Clostridia bacterium | reverse complement strand
CGAAGCAAAAGCCAGCATGGGAAGCCACCTCCCATCGCAAGGGCACATCCACCTCCAGCTTTCTACGCTCGATTCTGTTTTTTATTCGGCATTACTTCTAACTTTCCTGCAAATATCCCATCCGTTTACATATATTTAACTACCCATGGTTTCTTCGCGCAGGGACAGCAGGGCTTCCTCGATCCGCTTGGTGGCCAGCTCCAGATTCGGCCGCCTCTCCTGGCGAAACTCGTCCAGGTCGATGGGCTTGCCCACGGCCACGCGCAGGCCCCGCCAAGGATTGTATTTGCCGCAAATCCACAGCGGGATAGCCGGAACGCCCCCGCGCAGGGCCACCATGGCCGTTCCCTCCTGCAGGGGCAGCAGAGGCTGGCTCTCCGGGTGGCGGTTGCGGGTGCCTTCGGGGAAGATCAGCAGCAGCTCTCCCTGCTTGACCATGGCCAGCATGCGCCGGATGGCACCAAGGTCCGGCTTGCCCCGATCGACGCAGATGGCCTTGACCTGGCGAACGAAAAAGCGCACCAAGGGGTTCTTCTCCAGCTCGCTCTTTCCCACAAAGCAAACGTAGCGCCGCGTCATGCAGGCCACGGTGATCATGTCCCACATGGAGAGGTGGTTGCAAACCAGCACGGCGCCGCCCTCGGCGGGGATGTTTTCCCGGCCAATCCGGCGCATCCTGGTCCAAAGGACCGTCAAAAACACGACGGGATTTCGAAAAACACGATAAAACCAGGTCATTTTACGCCCTCCCCATCAGCGCGAGCAGGCAAAGCACAACCTCGTCGATGTTCAGCTCGCTGGTGTCCACGGTGATGGCATCCTGCGCGCAGACCAGGGGCGACTCGGCGCGGGTGCTGTCCTGCAAATCCCTCGCGCGAAGGTCCGAGAGGATGTCCTCGTAGCAGACCTCCTGGCCCTTGGCCCTAAGCTCGTCGAACCGGCGGCGGGCCCGCACCTCGTCGTCCGCCGTGAGGAAGAACTTGTGCTCCGCGTCGGGCAACACCTTGGTGCCGATGTCCCGGCCGTCCATGACCACGTCCTGCCCCTCGGCCAGGGCCTGCTGCATGGCCACCAGCCACCTGCGCACCGCGCCCACCGTGGAAACGGCCGAGGCCGCCATGGAGACCTGGGGCGTGCGGATGCGCTCGCTCACGTCCTGGCCGTCCAACAGGATGCGCTGCTCGTCCCCCCGGCGAACGATCTCCAGCCTCGTGCGCGAGAGCATCTCCACCAAGGGCGCCTCCTCCTTGAGGGGCAGGCCCTGCTCCAGCGCCTTGAGCCCCACCGCCCGATACATGGCCCCCGTGTCCAGATAAACAAGCCCAAGTTTTCGGGCCAACGCCCTGGCGATGGTGGATTTTCCAGCCCCGGAGGGGCCGTCGATGGCAACATGCATGTGGAACAACCTCCCCTATGTTTTCAAGCTAAATGGCCCGGTGCCCGATGGCAATGGCCACCTCGTTGAGGTGCAAGAGCCCGATGCCGAAAAAGATGGACACCACGATGTGGTCCTCGCTGCGCGCGATGCCGATCTTTCCGCCGATGTTCAAGCCGATGGCCTTGTTGACGATCTGGGACAGGGCGTCGTGGGCCGCGCCGGCCAGACAGCCCTCCTCCAGATGGGACTCCTGGATGACGCCTTCCCGCTTGGCCGCCACCACAGCCCGCTCCACGATGCGGGTCACAAAGCCGATGAATTCGCCCCCGCAGTCCACGGCCGCGCAGCGAATCGCCGGCAGATACTCCTCCTTGAGCTGCCTTTCCTCCTCGCGGCTAGCCGTCAGGGCCATGCGCACGGCGGCCTTGGCCACCATGCGGCTGTCGATCTGTGTCATGCCGTACCACCGTCCTTCCTCTTATCGCTTTGGATCTATCCCAACGCTTCCTCGCCCCCGGCCGCGCTATGGCCGGCCAGGGCGCCGGTGGAAAAGGCGATTTGCAGGTTGTAGCCGCCGGTGACGGCGTCCACGTCCAGCATCTCCCCCGCAAAGTACAAGCCCTTGACCAGCTTGGACTCCATGGTGTGGGGATCCACCTCCTTGACGCTCACCCCGCCCCTGGTGATGATGGCCTCCTCCACCGGGCGCAGGGCTTTGGGGCGCAGGGGCAAGCCCTTAACGGCCTGGGCCAGGGCTTGCTTCTGCCTGTCGTTGAGCTGGTAGCAGGGGGTCTCCTCCGCCACGCCCGCCTGCAGGGCCAGGATGGGCGAAAGCGCCTTGGGCTCCAGGCCGTGGAGCAGGCTTTGCAGCTGTTTCTTGGGGGCCTGGGCGATGTCCCGGTCCAGGCGCGCCAGCAGCTGCTCCTGGGTGAGGCCGGGCTTTAGATCCAGCTGTAGCCCGATGTCCTCCAGCGGCTCGCCGGTGATTTTCGCAGAAAGCGACAGAACCAAGGGGCCCGAGATGCCAAAGTGGGTGAAGAGCATCTCGCCCAGCTCGGAAAAGAGCTTTTTCTTGCCCCGCTTGGCCGTCAGGGTGACGTTTTTCAACGTCAGGCCGGACAGCCCCTTCGGCCATTCCTCCACCGTCTCGATGGGCGCCAGGGAGGGCAGCAGGGGTTCGATGCGATGGCCCAGCGTCCGGGCCAGAGCAAAGCCGGAGCCGTCGGAGCCCGTGCTGGGATAGGACAGGCCGCCCGTGGCCAAGACGATTCGGTCAAAGCGCTTCTGGCCCAGATTGGTGGTCACCAGAAAGCCGCCCTGCGCCAAAGGTTCCAGGGCCAACACCCGCGTGCGCAGGCTGACGCGGACATAGGAATGCCCAAGCAGCCTTTCCAGGCCCTTGAGCACATCCGAAGACTTGTCCGACGCGGGAAAAACCCGGCCTCCCCTTTCCACCTTCAGGGGCACGCCCGCCTCCCCTTCCATCAGGGCGCAAAGCTGCTCGTTGGAAAAAAAGTGCAGGGCGCTATACAAAAACCTGGGATTTCGGACGATGCCGGCCAAAAAATCCTGGCCCTTGGCCGCGTTGGTAAGGTTGCAGCGGCCCTTGCCGGTGATGAACAGCTTCTTGCCCAGCTTTTCGTTTTGCTCCAGCAGGGCCACATGGGCCCCGGCCCTGGCGGCAAAGAGGGCGGCCATCATGCCGCCGGCGCCGCCGCCCAATACCCCGACTTCCATTTAAGCATCCTTTCCAATATAGACGCGATTTTTCTCCCAAAGGTTTTCCATCTTGGAAAAATACGCCGAGACCTGATCCCTGTGGCGCAGGGAAAGGGCGACGATCAGGGCGTTGATCAGGCTCAGCGGCGCAACGAGGGAGTCCACAAAGGAGGCCATATCGCTCCTGGCCGTCAGGCATACGTCCGAAGCCTGGCCCAGGGGAGAAATGGGGGTGTCCGTGATGGACAGCACGGAAGCGCCCTGCTCCTTGGCATAGTGCATGGCCTCGATGGTGCGGCGGGAATAGCGGGGAAAGGAGATGCCGATGAGCAAATCCCCCTTGCCGACCCTGGCGATCTGCTCCATGACCTCGGAAACCCCGGAGGTGATCACCTGCACGTTGTCCATGATGAAGTTCATATAATAGCCCAAAAACTGGGCCAGGGGCGCGCTGGAGCGCACGCCGACGATGTAGATGCGCCCGGATTTGGAGATTAAGTCCAGCGCGCCTAGGAACATGCTCTCGTCCATGTCCTCGATGGTCTGGCGTATGTTCTGCACATCCGCCTTGAGCACCGTGGACAGGGCCATGGTCTCGGACATGTCGCCGGTCATTTCCACGCGCTGCACCGCCGTCAAGCGGTTGCGAATCATTTCCTGCAGGGCCTTTTGTAGGGCCGGATAGCCGTCATAGCCCAGGGCGATGGCGAAACGCACCACCGTGGACTCGCTGACCTCCACCTTTTCCCCAAGGCGCGACGCCGTCATGAAGGCGGCCTTGTCGTAGTGGTTTACGATGTATTCCGCGATGCGCTTTTGCCCTTTGGAAAGCTTGCGCCCCGTTTGGTTGATGCGCGTGAGCAGCTCCTGCCTTTGTTCCATGTTTTTACCCCTCTAACGATGAATGTTTGTTGCTTGGCAGCTGCAAGTTTCCCCGCAGATACCCCAGGCTATTGTACCACAACCGCCTAAAAACGCAACAACAAATCATGCATCCTTCATTGTTGGCGAATGATGGATTGCATCAGGTGCATGGAACCCCGGTCGGTCATATCCCAGGAAAGGGGCGTGAGGCAAATGCGCCCTTTGAAAAGATTGTCCACGTCGCTGCCGGTCTGCGGCAGCTGCACGCCGTAATATCCGTTGTAGAAGAACTCCGTCTCCGACTGGCGGTTCAGCTCCTCCTTGTTTTGCTGAAAACCTAGGGGCGCCGCCACATATTCCAGGACATCGCCGCGCACCAGGTTGGGGAAGTTGACGTTGAGCACGCGCCTTGGCGGCAGCGGATGCGCCTCCAGGGCGCGGACGATGCCAAGGGACAGCTCGCCCAGATAGGCGCTGTCGGCAAACTGCTTGCCATGGCAGGAGAAGGCCACCGCCGCAACCCCGTAAAACATCGCCTCCATGCAGGCGGAAACCGTGCCGGAATAGTGCACGTCGATGCCCATGTTGGCTCCCTGGTTGATGCCGGAAGCCACCAAATCCACCTTTTCCCCCAAGATCTCCGGCTCCTGCAGGGCCCACTTGACGCAATCGGCCGGCGTGCCGGATACGGCGAAGCCCTGCTGCGTTCTCTCCACGGAAAAGCTCTTGTGGAAGGAGACGCTGTGGCTGGCCGCGCTCCTTTGGCCCATCGGCGCCACCACCGTGACGCGATACTCCTTGCGCAGGGCCTGGTACAGGGCTTGCAGGCCCTCGGCCTGATAGCCGTCGTCGTTGGTCAACAGGATGTGCTTCATTCTTGTCTCCTCCTTGCGTAGCTGGTGTTTCTCGCCCGTCTAGGCGCCTTTGCTGGTCTCCACCTTGGCCTCAATCCTATCCCTTTCCCGATAGAGCTTGGCGCTGAGCCCAAAGCCTGTCAATCCGCACAGGCCGATGGCCGCAAACACGGGCAGGAAGGACCAAAGCTCCGCGGCAAGCCCGGCGAAGTAGGCGGCGAAGGTGAAGGGAAACTGCAACAGGGACTGCATCACCAGATAGTTGGTGCGCTCGGCCGGCTCCACGATGTCGATCACCCTGTTGGCGATGCCGATCCAGGCGCTGGTATACATGCCGGAAAGCAGTACCATCGCCCCGATGCTCCAGACCAGGTTGGCGCCGGTCTTTCCGGCGAAGTGGGTGAAGGCGCCCAGCAGGGCGATGGCCAGCGGAAGGCCAAAGCTGAACATTATTTGGAAGTTGTTTCCCTTGCGCCTGCAAAGCTGGGCCCAGAGAAAGCCGCCGACCACCTGGCCGCCCACCTGCAAATAGAGCATGGCGGAGGCCTGCACGTCCGTCAGGCCGGCATAGCCCTTTCCAAACAGCACCAACAGCGAGGAGCCCATCGTGGCCAGCACGTATAGGACGCGGCACCTCATCAGGTTGCGGTAGTTGCCGTCCGCCCGCCAGAGCCTGAGGAAATTGCCCAAATACGAGCGCACGCTCGCCTGGCCGGCGTTGACCTTTCTGCCCCTGTTCCTGGGCAGGTCCTTGATAAAGTGCAGGACCACCGCGTTGGAGGCGAACACCAGGCCGCACAGCCCGAAGATGATGGCATAGCGTTGGTTAAAGTCCAGGCGGGGGCTGTCCAAAATGGCCTTGACCAGCACGGCGGAGAGCAGGCCCGCAATGCCGCCAAAGACCTGCTGGTAGCCCTGGATGGAGGCGCGCTTTCTGGGCGGTATGGTGCGCGCCCCAAGCTCCGTCCACAAAAGCCCCACAAAGCCGTCTGAAAAATAGAACAGGCACAGCAGCACGATGACCGCCACGGCCGCCGCCGTGCCGGAAACGCCGAGCAACAGCAGCGGCACGGACAACAGCAGCAGGGGCCGCGTCAGGAAGGCAAACCAATGCATCGCGCTGTCGAAATTGCGGATGCGGTAAATCCACATGCCGATCAGGAACTGCCCCACGATCACCACGCAGCTGCGCAGCGTGGCCGTCAAGCCCGCCAGCTGGATGGAGCCCGTGGCCTCGTTGATGAACACGGAGATGACGGAATTTCCGTCGATAAAGGAACTGGCAAACCAGAATACCGAGCCCTCGGCGATCATCAGGTAATAGTTGCGCGCGCTGATGCTCTCGTCGCTCAACCGTCTTGACATGGCAAGCTCCCCCAAGCCTATCTTTGTATAGGCACCAATATAGCACATAGACCTTTGCGGAAAAAGCGAAAATGTGCTAAGTTTCTTCGCCTATCGTCTTGTCCGGCAAGGCGCGCGCCGCATTTTTCGTCCTCCGCCACCGCACGGCCCTTTCCATCACCACCCATTCGTGCTACACTTTTGTCCAACAGGCCCCTCGTTAAGGTTGGTCTGGGCCAGGGGCATCAGGATTTAGGAAATGGAGGTTTTTGCTATGCTGGCCATCGGTTCCATCGTATGGGGGGTGGAGGATATCCCGCGCGCCGTGGCGTTTTGGAGCGCCGCCCTTCACTACAAGCTCAAGCGTCCCGCTTCCGAGGATTGGGCCATCCTCATTCCAGAATCCGGCGCCGGCATCCAGCTGTCGCTGAGCAAGGTTTCCTCCCCAAAGGCCCGGCGCCACCACATCGACCTGTTTGCCGACGACCAAGCGGCGGAGGTCGAGCGGCTCCTTGCCCTTGGCGCCACCAGAAAGGCCTGGCGCTATCCGGCCGGCGCGGACTACGTGGTGTTGCAGGATCCCGAGGGCAATCCCTTTTGCGTGGTGCAGCGTTAGGGTTTTCCCCCAAAAAAGCCAAAGGGGCGGGGCGTTTTTTCAAACGCCCCGCCCTCTTGGTCCGTCTCGAAGCGGCCTCTGCGTTAGGCCGCAGCGGGTTCCCTCGTCCGCCTCCTGCCTGCGCGCAGCTCCTTGCCATATAGGACCAGACAGCCGGTGGTCAGGATCGCTTCCACCACCGGCTGGACCGCGATGACGCCATCCAATCCCCACAGGCTGTTGAGCAGGATCACCGCGGGGATGAAGAGCACCGCGGTGCGCATAACCGTGATGGTCAAGGAAGGCGCCGCCTTGCCCAGGGCCTGGAAATAGCTGGTCACCATGTTAATCACGCCAAGGGTTGGGGCGGATAGGCAGAGGATCGTCAGGAAATACGCCGTCTGTTCGATCAGCGCCTGCTCGTGAAGGAACAAGGCGGCCAGCTGCTTGCCAACGTCAGGAAGCAGGCGACGAATCGCCCGCCAAGCAGCCATAGAGCATGGAAGGGCGCGGGGGTTCCGCCGTGCGGCGGCTCTGGCCGGCGCCATAGCAATAGCCGATCAAAGGGGTGACGCCCTGCGACAACCCCACGGAGAGCATGAAGGACACCATGTCGATCTTATGTCAATACCATAAGAGCCTACGGCGTCGGAGCCGTAGATGGCGATGTCGTTGTTCAAACGATGTTGGCCACGCGCATCAGCTCCGTGATCAGCGCGCCAGGAACGCCGATGGAAACCACGCTCCCCTCCGTCCTCGCATTCCGGCCATAAGCAGCGCTGGGAAAGAAGGAACAAGGGGTTCCCCGGCGCTGGCGGGCGAGCATGCAAAACAGATAGTAGGCGCTGGAGCACAAAAAGCCCAGGGAAGTGGCCGCGGCGGCGCCGGCGGCCCCCCATCCCAGGGGAAGGATGAACACGTAATCCAGCACGATGTTGACCGCGTTGCCCAACACCAGGCCCGCCGTGCTCTGCTTGACGAGCCCGGCCGGGCGGAATAGGTGCGCAAAGCCATCGAAGAGCATGATGAATCACGCGCCAAGGAAGAGATGGGACAGGTATTCGCAGGTATAGGCCATGTTTTCCGCGTCCGCTCCGACGATGGAAGCGATCTGCGGCAAACACGCCAAGCCCAATCCCAGGGTGACCAAGCCGGCCAAGCGCATCGCATAGGTGGAAAGGTTCAGGATTTTGCCCGCGCCCTCCTTGCGTCCCTCGCCCAACAGCCTTGCGATCACGCTGCTGCCGCCCATGCCAAACACGCAGGCGATGGACATGGTGATCAGCAAAATGGGTGTGCAGAGGGTGACCGTAGCGATCATGGCGGGTTGCTGGGTCAGCGAAACGGAAAAGGTGTCGGCCATATTTGCAGATCAGGGTGGTGAGCTGGCTGAGCATGGCGGGCACCCCACCCTCCAGGAGGCCTTGGACAGGTTGGTTCCCTAAAAACGGATGGCATGCGCTATTCCTCCCTTACAAACACCCGGACTTTGTCGGAAAAATCCTAGAAAAGCCCGCACATATGTCCTGCTAAGGGAGATCTCCATGAAAGGAATCCATGACCCGGCAGCAGTGGAGGCGTGCCTGCGGGCGTGCCGCTTTGGCGAGGTGCTGGAGGCGCAGCGGACGGAGCTGTTCTTGCTGGAGTACGAAAAGGGGGAACTGGTCACCGCCCCCCATTTCGAGGAAAGGCTCTTCCAGGTGGTGGTCCATGGTTCCTTGGTCATCTACTTCATCCGGGACGATGGGGCGCGTTATTCCCTTTCCAGCGGAGAAGCGGATTACATTCTCGGCGACATGGACCTATTCCTCCCCAGCACGGGCAGCATCTACACCGAGGCGGCGGAGCCCCTGCTGTGCCTGGCGCTGTCCCTGGACCAAAACCGGGAAGCGCTGCTGGAGAGCAATTCCTTTCTGCGGCTGATTTGCGGCAGCCTCACGGCGAAAATGGTGGCCATCACGGCGCTGGACGCCGCGCCCGGCTCCCTGACGGACCGCGTGCTCTCCTACATGCGCTTTAAGTGCCAGGGGGGCGTCCTTTGGAGCTTGGAACGAGAATCCTTTTCCCTGCGCTGCAGCGTCAGGCGGCTACAGCGCATTATCACCAGCTGGTTGCGGAGGGCAAGGTCGTTCAGACCGGCAAAAAGCGCCCATCGCCTGCTCCCCTGACCGCCAAAGGTCAGGAACGCCTCCTCCCTCGCCCGCCCTGCAAACAAAAAAAGATCGCCGCGAACGCTGTTCGTTCCGACGATCTTGGTGCGAGAAACAGGACTTGAACCTGCATGGACGTACTGCCCACTAGAACCTGAATCTAGCGCGTCTGCCAATTCCGCCATTCTCGCATATTGGCTATGGAAAAGTGATTGGTGGTGGAGGGGGGTGGATTCGAACCACCGAAGTCTGCGACGGCAGATTTACAGTCTGCTCCCTTTGGCCACTCGGGAACCCCTCCATGAAAATGGATGTTGAACTATTTGGTTGTGGAGCTGGCGATGGGACTCGAACCCGCAACCTTCTGATTACAAATCAGATGCTCTACCGATTGAGCTACACCAGCGCGTTCAACGCCCACCGGAAGGAAGAAGTTGGCGACCCGGAAGGGGCTCGAACCCTCGACCTCCAGCGTGACAGGCTGGCATTCTAACCGGCTGAACTACCGGGCCACAAAAGCAGTTGGTGGGCCTTCAGGGACTTGAACCCCGGACCAATCGGTTATGAGCCGACCGCTCTGACCAACTGAGCTAAAGGCCCATTGCCGAAGAAACGAGGTTGGTGACCCCGAGGGGAATCGAACCCCTGTTACCGCCGTGAAAGGGCGATGTCTTGACCGCTTGACCACGGGGCCACTTATGGGCGGGGTGAAGGGAGTTGAACCCCCGGCCCCATGCTCCCAAAGCACGTGCGCTACCAAGCTGCGCTACACCCCGGAGCCGAGCTCGCTCGCCGGAGAACCGGGCGACGCATAATAATATACACCATCTTCCCTTGCTTGTCAATCACTTTTTTTGAAACTTTTTTCCATTTTCTCTATCCCCAAACGGGCCCCGGGCGTCGGACGCCGGAGCCCGCTTGCGGCGACGTTGGCTCAATGGGCGCCTTTCTCCGATGGCGCGGCGCCCGTCTCCGTCATGGCCTGCAAAAGCCCTTCCAAAGCGGCGCAGGCCCTTTCCAGCAGGGATTCCGCCGTCCCCTCCCCACGCAGCAGCAAGCAGGGCGGCTGGGCGTTTTGCAGCGTCAGCTCCCCGTCCAGGGCCTTGAGGCCTCGAAGCAGGCGCTGGGGATCGATGGAGCACCTGGGCGAAAAGCGCATCAGCAGCCTGTTGCCGCGCATGAACACCAGATCCAGGCCGACCCTTTGGGCCTGGGCCTTCAGGAAGGCGATCCACAGCAGGTTCTCCGCCTCCATGGGCACATCGCCGAAGCGGTCGATCAGCTCCTCCAGCGTATCCTCCCAATCGGCCCTGGTCTGGATGGTGGCGATGCGCTTGTACACGTCCATGCGCTGCATGTCGCCCGCCACGAATTCCATGGGCAGGAAGGCGTCCAGCTGCAACTCCACCTTGGTCTCGATGTCGGCGTTATCCAGGCTCTCGCCCTTGAGCTCGCGCACGGTCTCCTCCATGATCTTTAGATACAGGTCATAGCCGACCTCGGACATGTGGCCGTGCTGCTGGGCGCCCAACAGGTTGCCCGCGCCGCGGATCTCCAGGTCCCGCATGGCGATCTTAAAGCCCGAGCCAAACTCCGTGAACTCGCGGATGGCGCGAAGCCGCTTTTCCGCCTGTTCGGTGATCACCTTATCCGGCTTGACGGTCAGGTAACAGTAGGCCAGGCGGTTGCTCCGGCCGACGCGGCCGCGCAGTTGGTACAGCTGGGACAGGCCAAAGCGGTCCGCGTCCACCACGATCATGGTGTTGGCGTTCTGCACGTCCAGGCCGGACTCAATGATGGTGGAGCAGACCAGCACGTCCGTGCGTCCCTCGTAAAAATCCAGCATCACATCTTCAAGCATGTTCTCGCGCATTTGGCCATGGCCAACGGCCACCCGCGCCTGGGGCACCAGGGCCTGCACGTGGGCGAAAAAGCGCTCGATGGAGCGCACGCGGTTGTAGAGGATGTAGACCTGGCCCTTTCTGGCCAGCTCCCGCTGGATGGCGTCCCGCAAAAGGGCGTCGGAGTATTCCAGCACATAGGTCTGCACCGGATACCGCTCCTCCGGTGGGGTTTCCAGCAGGGACATGTCGCGGATACCCACCATGGACATGTGCAGGGTGCGCGGGATGGGCGTGGCGGAAAGCGTGAGCACGTCCACGCTCTGCTTGAGCTGTTTGAGCTGCTCCTTGTGTTTGACGCCGAAGCGCTGCTCCTCGTCCACCACCAACAGCCCAAGGTCCTTAAAGCGCAGGTCCTTGCCCAGCAGGCGGTGGGTGCCGATGAGGATGTCGATATCGCCCTTTGCCAGCTTTTCCAGGATGACCTTCTGTTCCTGGGCGCTGCGAAAGCGGGAGAGCATCTCCACCCGCACCGGGAAGCCCGCAAAGCGCTTCTTCATGGATTCCAGGTGCTGCTGGGCCAGGATGGTGGTGGGCACCAGCACGGCCACCTGTTTGGAATCCATCACGGCCTTGAAGGCGGCGCGCATGGCCACCTCCGTCTTTCCATATCCAACGTCCCCGCAGAGCAGGCGGTCCATGACCACGGGCTTTTCCATATCCTGCTTGATCTCGCGGATGCATTGGAGCTGGTCCGGGGTTTCCTCATAGGGAAAGGCGTCCTCGAATTCCCGCTGCCAGGGGCTGTCCTTGTCGAAGGCAAAGCCCTTGACGGACTGGCGCTGGGCGTAGAGCTCGATCAGTTCCTTGGCCATGTCCTTCAAGGAGCTCTTCACCCGCTGCTTGGCACGGTCCCACTCGCTGCCCCCCAGCTTGTTGAGCTTGGGCGGGGTGTCCTTGACGCCTATGTACTTCTGCACCCGGTCCAGCTGGTCCGTAGGCACATAGAGGGCGTCGGAGCCGTTGTACTGGATGTGCAGATAATCCCGGCTATGGCCCTGCATGGTCAAGCGCACGGTGCCCGTGTACACGCCGACGCCATGGTTTTCGTGCACCACATAGTCGCCGACCTTCAGGTCGGTGAAGGCGGCCAGCTTCTGCCCGGCCTTTCTACGTCTGGAGGCGGCCTTCTGCTTGGAGGCGCCGAACAGATCCGCGTCGCCCAGCACGGTGAAGCCGGCGTCCTTCAGCTCAAAGCCCCGGGAAAAGCCTCCGGGCAGCAGGCGAAGGGCGCCCTTTGGCAGGGTTTCCTCCTGGTCGTAGGGGCGGATGTCGAAGCCCCGTTCCCGCAGGGTTTCCATCAGTCGCTCTCCCCTGGCCTGTCCGCCGGAAAAGAGGAACGCGCTTTGGCCCTGGGCCTTGAGCTGGACCAGGGCGTCGTATAGGAGCTTGTGCTGGCCCTGCAGGTCGGGGGCCTGTAGGCTCGGCATTTGGAACAGGCCTTGCAGGCGCAAGCCCCAAAGCCCGGTTTGCAAATCGCAAAGCAGCACGAAGGGGCCGGCCTCCCAGCGGGCGGAGAGGGCGTCGAAATCCGCGGCCCCGCCCTGCTGGCCCTTGAGCCCGTCGCCCCGCTCCACGGCCGCGGCGAGCTCCCGCTGAAAGCCTTCGAAGTAGTCGGTGGCTCGCTCCTTGACCCGGCCAGGCTCCTCGGCCAGGGTGAGCTGCGGCTCCAGGTATTCCTCCAGGCCGTGGCCCTTCTCGTAGAGGTAGGGCAGGTAGGGCTCCATGTCCTCGAAGCGGCTGCCCTCCAAGAAGAGCCGCAGGGCGCGTTCCAGGCGCTGCCCGGGCTGATAGGCGCCGTCCGTCCGCTCGTCCTCCTCCAGGTCCCCTTCCTCCAGCCAGGGCATGGAGCTTTGCGCCGGCCGCTTGCCCTGTTTGCGGCGCTCCCGGGCCTTCATCTCCGCCTGCATGGCAAGGCCCGCCCTCTCCATGGCCTCAGGGCCCACGGCCGCCTCGGAAGCGGGATAGATGAGCAGGCTGCGCGCGCTGTCCACGGAGCGCTGGGTCAGCACGTCCATCTCGCGGATGGTGTCCACCTCGTCGTCAAAGAACTCCACCCGATAGGCGGACAACGCCTGCACCGGATAGACGTCCAGGATTCCCCCGCGCAGCGCGAACTGTCCCCTGGCCTCTACGATCTCCTCGCGGCGGTAGCCGCCGCGCAGGAGCCGCTCCACCACCTCCTGGGGCGGGAAAACCTGGCCCGGTTGCAGCTGCACCTGCGCGCTTAGGAAGTCCTCCTTGGCGAGGGTGGGCTGTTGCAGGGCCTCGACGCTGGCGCAGACCAGGCGGACCTGTCCGGCCAGGCAATCGCCCAGCACGGCCAGGCGTCGGTGGATCAGGCCGTGGCTTTCCGCCGTGGTCTGGTAAAAGCTATGCTCCCGCGCGGGGAAATGCGCGGCGCGAAGCCCCAGCTCGCGCAGGTCCTGGCAGAGCTCCTGGGCCCGTTGATCGGAATGGGTCACCAGCAGCGCGCGCCGCCCCTTGCTCAGCAGGGCGGCCGTCATGGTTCTGGCGCCCTGGCAGAGCTCGGATACGCATAAAGGGCTTCTGGAGGCCTGCAGGGCGGCGTACAGCTCCGCATACCCCTTGTCGCGCAGGAAACACTCCTGCATCAGCTCCAGGATGGCCATGCAATCTCTCCTTTTCTACTCCAAGGCCTAGGCGCCGTTGAACCTGCTCATCGCCTTTTCCACGCCGTTGGCCAGGATCTCCTCCACCGCCTCGCCGGCGCGCAAAAAGCAATCGAACATTTCCTTCCAGTCCTCCCTGGGATAATGACCGATCACGAAGTCCTTCAGGTCCATCTGGGGGTTATCCGGCTTGCCGATGCCCACGCGCACCCTGGCGAAGGCGTCCTGCCCCAACCGATAGATGATGGAGCGCATGCCGTTGTGGGTCCCCGCGCTTCCGCCCGGCCGGACGCGCAGCCGGCCCTTGGGCAGGTCGATGTCGTCGTACACCACCAGTAAATTCGTCAGGGGCAGTTTATAGAACGACATCAGCGGGGAAACCGCCTCGCCGGACAGGTTCATATAGGTTTGCGGCAGGGCCAGCAACACCTTTTGCCCGGCGATCACGCCCTCCCCCGTCAGGGCCTTGCAGCGGCTCTTGTTCAGGCGGATGTTGTGCTTTTCCGCCAAGAGGGAAACGGTGTCAAAGCCGGCATTGTGTCTGGTGTGTTCAAACTCCTTGCCCGGATTGCCCAGGCCAACGATCAAATGCACGTGCGTCCTTCCTCCTTGGAGAATGCCGCCTGCCCCTGTCGTTTGGACACGACAAAAGGCAGGGGATGCTTTCCAACCACATCCCCTGCAAGCAGGCTTGTCGTTTGCGTGCGGGCGCGACGGGCGCGCCCTACCCGCTTATTCTAGTTCAAGCTCCACCACGGTGTCAATGGGATCCGGCAAGGTGGTCGAACCGAAGTTGATGAAGGCATACTCCGGATACTGGCCGGCGTTCCAGGGCTTTTCCACCTTGATTTCGCTATCGTCCATGAGCAGCCTTGCCTTTTTGATCTTGCCCGCCAAGCCCTTGAAGGCGGTGGGACCGATGCCCCTGTCGTAGATGTGGGCGTAGAGGAACTTGCCGTTTTGGGTATAGCGGCCCCACTCGGGCTTGTCCAGCTCGCAGCGGCTGCAGCCGTAGATGGACTTGCCGTTCTTCTTCATCCACTTGCCGACGGCCTTGAGGATCTGCACAGACTCCTCGGGGATGTTGCCGCGGGCGTCGGGGCCGACGTTGAGCAGGATGTTGCCGTTCTTGCTCACGCACTCCACGATGGCGCGGACCACCTGCTCGGGGGTCTTGTAGTTGTGGTCCTTTGCGGTGTAGCCCCAATTGTCGTTGAGGGTGAGGCAGGCTTCCCAGGGCACGGGATCGCCCAGCTCGTCGATCACGCCCTCGGGCGGAATGATCTGCTCGGGGCCGTCGAAATCGCCCGCGTAGAAGTTGGGGTTGGCCGTCTTGATGGAGCCGACCGCGTCGCCGCTGCCCTCCAGGCGGTTGTCGATCAGGATGCCGGGTTGCAGCTCGCGCACCATCTTGACCAGCTTGGTGGCCTCCCACTTTTCCCCGCTCATCTCCCCATAGGAGAAGTCAAACCAGATGATGTCGATCTTGCCGTAATTGGTCAACAGCTCGCGCACCTGGCCATGGAGGTACTCCACATAGCGGGAGAAGTCCTTCTCCTTCTCGGCCTCGCGCACGGCCTCGTTGCCGCGCATGGGGTGGTTTCTATCCGCATAGGCAGGATAATCCGGGTGATGCCAGTCGAGCAAGGAGTAATAAAAGCCGATCTTCAGGCCTTCGGCCCGGAAGGCGTCCACATATTCGCGCACCAGATCCCGGCCGGCGGGGGTGTTGGTGGCCTTGTAGTCGGTGAGCTTGGAATCGAACAGGCAGAAGCCGTCGTGGTGCTTGGTGGTCAGCACCGCATACTTCATGCCGGCCTCCTTGGCCAGCTTGGCCCAGGCCTTGGGATCGTATTCGTAGGGATTGAAGCTATCAAAGAAGGGCTGATAGTCCTCCACGGAGATGCGCTCCTGCGAGCGCACCCACTCTCCCCTGGCAGGGATGGCGTAAATACCCCAGTGAATGAACATACCGAAGCGATCCTTGCGAAACTGCACCGTGCGCTCCTGGCGCGCCTTTCTCAAGTCCATTTTCGTCCCTCCATTTCGCTTTTATCCGCGCTATATGCGCCAAAGGGCGAAACGCCCTACAGCTTCTTGGCGATTTGTTCGGCCTTGATCTTCTTAAGCCGCTTCATGACGTTGTTCTCGCCCCTGCCGAAGTAGTCGTGCAGGATGGAATACTCGGCGTAAAGCTGATCGTATACCCGTTGGTTCTCCTCCACGGGCTGGAAGCTCCTCTCCTTCACGCCGCCCATCTCCTTGGCCGCCTCGAAGATGGAATCGTAGCCGCCCTTGGCCTTGCCGGCGGCCACGGCGCCAAACATGGCGCTGCCCAGCGCAGGGGACTGGGCGGAGCGGGCCACGCGGATCTCCTTACCGGTCACATCGGCGTAGATCTGCATGGCGAAAGGATTCTTTTCGGCGATACCGCCGCAGGCATACAGCCCGGTGATGGGCACGCCGCTCTCCTCAAAGGTCTCGATGATCTTCCTGGTTCCGTAGGCGGTGGCCTCGATCAGGGCGCGATAGATCTCCTCGGGCTTGGTCAACAGGGTGAGGCCGAGGATCATGCCCGTCAGGTCCACATCCACGAGCACAGAACGGTTGCCGTTCCACCAATCCAACGCCACAAGTCCGCTCTCGCCCACGGCCAGCTTCTCGGCCTTTTCGGTCAGCAGCTGGTGCAGGCTCAGTCCCCGCTCCTTGGCCTCCCGCTCATAGTCGGCGCAGGCGAGGTTTTCCACAAACCAGTTGAAATGATCGCCCACGCAGCTCTGGCCGGCCTCATAGCCCATGAAGCCGGGCAAAACGCCGTCCTCGACGACGCCGCACATCCCCGGCACGATCCTTTCCTCATCGCCCAGGTGGATATGGCAGGTGGAGGTTCCCATGATCATGAGCATGTTGCCGCTTTCGCAAATGCCAAGGGCCGGCACGGATACGTGGGCGTCCACGTTGGCGACGGCCACGGCGCAGCCCACGGGCAGGCCGGAGAAGGCGGCAGCCTTTTCGGTGATCTCGCCGGCCTTTTCGCCGATGGAGTGGATTTCCCGGGAAAGCTTTTCGTCCACCAGGTTTTCCAGCCTGGGGTCCAGCGCCTTGAAGAAGTCCGAGGAGGGATATCCCTCCCGCTTATGCCAGATGGCCTTATATCCGGCCGTGCAGGAGTTGCGCATCTCCTTGCCGCACAGCTGCCAAACGACCCAGTCCGCCGCCTCCAGGAAGCGGTCCGCCTTTTCGTAGATTTCCGGCGCCTCGTCCAGGATCTGCCAGATCTTGGGCACCATCCATTCGGAGGAGATTTTTCCGCCGTATCGGGCCAGGAACTTTTCGCCGCGGGCGGCGGCGATCTCGTTGAGCCGGTTTGCGTGGGCCTGGGCGGCGTGGTGCTTCCACAGCTTGACATAGGCGTGGGGGTTGGAGGTCAGCGCCTCGTCGAAGCAGAGGGGGGTTCCGTCGCGATAGACCGGGAGCATGGTGCAGGCGGTGAAGTCGATGCCAACGCCCACCACGTCGTTCTTGTCCACGCCCGCCTGGCGGATCACCTCGGGCACGGTGGCCGCGATGGCGTCGAGATAATCCTTGGGATGTTGCAGGGCCCAATCGGGCATGAGAGGGGTTCCGTCCGGGAGATGCTCGTCCATCACGGCGTGGGGGTATTCGCAAACGGCCGTGGACAGCTCGCGGCCGGTGCCCACCTCCACCAGCAGGGCCCTGGCGGAAAGGGTGCCAAAGTCGATGCCGACGCAATACTTCATGCTACATCTGCCTCCTATACGATCCCCGTCCCGAAAGAAGGGGCGCTTGGTTTTTCTATTCGCCACCGGCGGGCTGCAAACCTTCCAAGCGGCAAAAAAAGGCGCTTCCTGACGGGTTGAAGGAAGCGCCCATTGGTCTTTTGAAGTCCCTCTTATTTGAGCATGGAACCGCCGTCTGCGCGGATGGCGGCGCCGGTGATGTGCTCGGCTTCCTGGCTGGCCAGGTAGACGCACAGATAGCCAGAATCGTCCGGTAGGCCCGTGCGGCCCAGAGCGTAGGTGGGATACTTTTCAAAGAGCATCTTGTTGTCGATATCCAGCTTGCGCTCCGGTCCCTTAAAGCTTGCGGGGTTGCCGGACTTGAACTCGATCTTCACGCCAGCGGGCAGGATCATGTTGACGCGCACGCCGTAATTGGCAAACTCGATGGCCGCCTCGCGCATGAGCATATGCATGCCGCCCTTGGTGATGGCGTAAACGGGGTCAAAGTCCGTGGGGCGCTTGCCGTGCACGGAGGAGATCATGGTGATGGAGCCCTTGGTCTCCTTCAGATAGGGCAGGCAGGCGCGCATCATGTTGGTATAGCCGCCCAGGTTGACGTTGATGAGCAGGTCATAGAACTCCTCGGGATACTCGTCGAAGTCCATGTTCTTCTGCAAGGCGGCGTTGTTGACCAGGATATCCAGCTTGCCCCACTTGGCCACGGTCTCCTTGACCATGTTCTGGGCCTGTTCGAAGTCGGAAACGTCGGCCTGGATCAGGATGGCGCAGTCCTCGCCGCCCAGGGCCTGCATTTCCTTCAGGGTTTCCTCGGCGATGGCGCGGTTGGACACGCAGTTCAGGCAAACCTTGGCGCCAGCCTTGATGAGGCAACGGGCAATGCCCTTGCCGATGCCCTTGCCGCTGCCGGTGACAATGGCAACCTTACCAGTCAAATCAAACATTGTTTTTGCCTCCCCCTATCAGCGGAATCTGTAATGGAGCATGAACCCGCCGTCCGCGCGGATGGACGCGCCGTTGACAAAGTTGGAGTCCTCGCTGGCGAGGAAGGCGGCGATGCCGGCGACCTCCTCGGGCTTCCCTGCTTTGCCCCTGGGGATGCGGTGTTCCATATAGACATACTGGCCGGCAAATTCGCTCTTGAAGGTCTCGTCGTCGCCTTCCAGCGCGCCCAACTCGATCACGTTGGACTGCAGGCCCTTGCGGCCGAAGAAGAGCGCGGCTTCCTTGCTGAGCATGGTGATGCCGCCCTTGGCCACGGAATAGAAGGGGGTGGAGCCGGTGGGCTTATCGTCGTGAATGGAGCTGACGAAGACCAGCTTGCCGTTGCCATAGCCGCCCATGTGCTCGCCCAAGGTGCGGGTCAGAACAAAGGCGGATTTGAGGTTGTAGTTCATCTGCTCGTCGAACACGGCCCGCTCGAGGTTTTCGATGCTGGTCTTGATCGCCTTGTTGTTATTGAAGATCAGGGCGTCCACCCTGGGGAAGGTCTTGAGGATTTCGGCAAGCCTGGCCTCAGCCTGCTCGTAGTGGATGGGAGCGCCCTGCACGTTCAAAACCTTTGCGCCCTTCTCCTCCAACTCCTTGACCAAACAGGGGCAGGCATCGCCCAACACCAGGTTCGCGCCCTCGGAGGCAAAGCGGCGGGCAAGGGCCTCGCCAACGGCGCTGGAAGCCTCGGTGATGTAAACGGTCTTTCCAGAAAAACGCATAATGTTTTCCCCCATGTACTTTTTAAGCCATGTACTTGGGGAAGCCGGCACCGCACAGGCAGTACCGGCTTCCCCTGCTGGTTATGCAATGAGTGATTCTTTTTGTATGCGCCTTAGGACCAGAGGCGGTCGTGGCTCATCCAGTTGTCCCATTCGGTGGTGGGCTCCCACACGCCGGGGATTTCGGGATGCACATGCGCGGCCAGCACTTCGTCGTCCAGCTCGTCGATGCCGATGCCGGGCTTCTCGGGCACGGCCATGAAGCCGTCCACGATCCTGGGCTTCTCGGCGTCCTTAACCATGTCGCTCCACCAGGGCACATCGTTGGAGTGGAACTCCAGGGCCAGGAAGTTCTCGGTGGCGGCCACGGACTGCACAGCGGCCAGGCAGGCAACGGGGGTCTCCGCCATATGCACGGCCATCTGCACGCCGTATTCCATAGCCATGTCGCCGATCTTCTTGTTCTCCAGGATGCCGCCGGAGGACAGGATGTCGGGATGGATCACGCTCACGCCGCCGCTCTCGAGCAGGGGCTTGAAGTTCTCCTTGAGGTAGATATCCTCGCCCGTGGCGATGGGAGAGGTGGTGGACTGGTTCAGGCGCACGTACTGGTCGGTCAGCTGCCAGGGGATCAGGTCCTCCAGCCAGCAGAGGTTGAAGCGCTCCACGCGCTTGGCCAGCTTGATGCAGTCGTCGATGCCGATGTGGCCGAAGTGGTCGATGGACAGCGGAATCTCATAGCCGATGACGCTGCGGACCTCTTCCACGTAGTTCTCCAGGTAATCGAAGCCCTTCTCGGTGATGTGGATGCCGGTGAAGGGGTGGGCGATGTTCTGGTAGTCGTAGGCGCGGTTGCTCCAGTAACGGGCGGCAGCCACGTCGCCGGCAGCCTTGGCCTCGCGGGCCTTCTTCCACAGCTCGCGGCCTTCCTCAAGGAAGCCGATGGGAGCGCTCAGGGCGCCCTCCACGCCGGTCAGCTGGCCAATGCCAAGGTCCATCTTGAGCATGGTGTAGCCGTTCTTCTCGATGCGCTTTTTCAAGGCGTTGCCCATGTTCAGGCCGGTATCCTTGCCATCGACGTCGGTGTCGCAATACATGCGGATCTTATCGCGGAACTTGCCGCCCAGCATCTGGTAAACGGGGATGCCATAGGCCTTGCCGGCGATATCCCAGCAGGCGATTTCCACGGCGCAAACGCCGCCGGCCTGGCGGGACTGGCCGCCGAACTGCTTAATGCGGCGGAAGATCTTGTCGATGTTGCAGGGGTTTTCGCCGATGAGGAAACGCTTGAGCATCTGGGCATAGAGCTTGGAAGCGCCGTCGCGAACCTCGCCGTAGCCGGTGATGCCCTGGTTGGTCTCCAGGCGCAGCAGGGTGCAGTGCATGGGAGCGCCGACGATGTCCACAAAACGCATGTCCGTGATCTTAAGATCGGTCGGCTTAGAATTCGTATTTGTGTACGCCAACGTGCTCTCGTAATTCTCCTTGGTCAACTTAAGTCCCTCCCTTTTGATTTCCGGTTTTCTTAGGCGAACAACGCCTAAAAAAACGCAATTTCCATCCGCATATTATGATACACGGAAGGCCTTGACAATGCAACAGGTTTTCATCATGTGAAATTGCGTTTTGTCATGTGGTACACCCTGTCTGCTCCCCTTTTATGACGCGCAGGAAAGGACAAAGGCGGCCAGGTCGTCCAGCAGGGCTTCGTCCACCGCTGCCGGCTTCAGATAGCCGTACAGGCCTTCCTCTTTGGTCGTGCCGGCGACGAAAAGATGGTTGAGCTCCGGATAGTAGTGAAATTCGCTCCTGCCCGCGTAGGATTGCAGGGCCTGCTCCCAGGCGGCATAGTCCTTCTCGCCCACCTGAAAATCCTCCCCGCCCTGGAAGATGGCGATCGGCAGGTTCAATCGGTCCAAGGAAGCCTGGGCGGGATGCAGGTCCAGATCCTGGACGTAGGCGGCGCCCATGCCGAACAGGGTGTCCTCCGCATCCAGTCCCTGGATATCCTTGGCCTTCTCCAGCTCCGCTTCCAGTTCGGCCGGCAGGGTCTGCGGATTGCCCAGGGCCTGGAGGTTCTGGTCCAGGCTGATCTCCCACAGCTGTCTGGGCGAGCCAGCCAGGCAAGCCAAACCGGCCAGCTCCCCGCTCTCGTCGGCGATGCGCGGGGCCAGCATGCCTCCCAAGGAGTGCCCCACCAACACCACGCAACTGGCTTCCTCCAGGCTCCCCGCCTCCTGGATAAAGGCCAGGGCGTCCCGGATCACCTCTTCCTCCACGGTCATGTCCTGGATCTGCTGCTGGGTGTACTCCGCGCCATAAACGAAGGTGCGCTTGTCATAGCGCAGGCAGGAGACGCCGCGCCTGGCCAATCCCCAGGCGATGTCCGCAAAGGGCGAAACGGCGCCGATGCTCTCGTTCTTATCGCTGGAGCCGGAGCCGTGAACCAGCACGACGACGGGGGTCTTTTCCCCCGGCTGCAAGCCCTTGGGCCGCGTCAGGGCGTAGGGAAGTTCCACGCCCTCCTCCACCTTCAGGACGCCGGCGGTCTCCTCCACATCGTCGGGCGCCGCCAGTTCCTGTCCCTGGCTGGAGGGGTCCGGTCCAAACCAGATGCCGCCCACAACGCCCTCGTCCTCGAAGACGAGCTGCAAATAGACGTTGCCCCTGGCAAAGCCCAGGAGGCTATAGGTCCGCATACCGCCCTGCCAGGTCGCCGTGCTGGACACCGTCCCCTCGTAGGGACCGTATTGCAGCTGTAGCTGCAACCAGATATCCTCCAGGGTCTGGGCCGTCACGCTGTCCAGCAGGTTTTGGTCAAAGCTCGTGCGGGCTGCCTCGAAGTCTCCGCCTGCCATCGCCTCTGCCACCTGGCCGGCGACGGAGAGATAGGGCGCCGCGTGCTCCTCACCGACGGGCAGCGAGATGTATTGGCATCCCGTCAGCAGCAGGCAGGCGAGCGCCAGCAGGGCCAGCAGTCCCTTCTTCATTCCGCTTCCTCCTTTGCACATTCGCCGGCGCGGGCTTGTCCCTCTGCCCGCTCCTCCACGCCGCAATCCACGGCCTTGGCATAAAAGCCGTTTCCAAACGCATCCGCCAGGCGGGCGGCCGCTGCCCTTGCGCAGTCCTCGTCCTCGAAGAGGCCGAAGACGGCCGATCCGCTCCCGCTCATGCGGGCTGCCAGCGCGCCAAGGTCCTCCAACGCCTTTAAGCCCTGCAAAACGCCCCCTTCCAAGGCGCAGGCGGCCGGTTCCAGACCGTTTCCAAGCGCAGGGCCGAGGCCGTGCAGGTCCGCATTGGCAAGCGCTTCCAGGGCCGAAGGGGTGAAGCGCTTCCTCGGCCGGAAAGCGGCCTCGTCGTAGGCGCGGAACACGGCCTTGGTGGGCAGCCCGGCGCAGGGCTGGCAGAGGGCAAAGTGCAGCGGCAGCGAGCGGCTCAGTGGTTGAAGGGTGGTGCCGCTGCCCGTGGCGCGCGCCGTCCCTCCTCGGATGCAAAAGGGCACGTCCGCCCCGAGACGGCCGCCCAGCTCCAGCAGCGCTTCCTGGGACAAACCAAGCCCCCACAGCTCGTTGAGCCCCACCAGGGCGGCCGCCGCGTCCGCGCTGCCCCCGCCAAGCCCCGCCTCTATGGGAATGCGCTTGACAAGGCGCGCCCGAACGCCCTGGCGGCAACCGGTCTGCTCCTGCAGCAGCCTGGCCGCCCGCAGCACCAGATTCTCCGGGGCGCCGGATAGGTTTCCGCCTTCCACCCGCAGGGATAGCTCCTCGGCCCTCTCCAGGCAAAGGGTATCGTGCAGGGAAATCGATTGCATGAGCATGTCCATCGCGTGATAGCCGTTGGGCAACAGGCCCACGATGTCCAGCGTCAGGTTGAGCTTGGCATAGGCCCGATAGCAGCGCAAGGAAACGCTCCCCCTTTCCGTGACCAACTGTCAAGGACAGTATACCACGGCCGGCTGCGCTTGGAAAGAACAGCAAGGGGCGGAACCGTCCGCACGGATGGTTCCGCCCTTTGCTCCTTCTCTCTACCACTCGGTTTGCCGTTTGTAGATCAGCATCGGTCCCTCGCTGTCGGCGTTCAGCCTGGATACGTCCTCGGGATCCATGTGGAATCGCTTGCCCACCTGCCAAAGGGTTTCGCCCTGGGCGGGGTAGTAGAGGGTGACGCCGGCCGGCGCCGCCTCGCTCTCCCCCGTATCCTCCACCTCCGTGACCACGGCGATGGAACACAGCTCATAATGCGGGCCGCTGAGGTTCAAGACCAGCTGGATGTCCGCGCTTTCGGAGGTAATTTGCGCCGCTTGCACCGCGCAAACGCGCAGCTCCAGCGCGCAGTCCACCTCCACAGGCGGAAATGCCTGGTGGAAGGCCAACGCTTGGGTCGCGGAGGTGAGACCTTCGCCGCCATCATAGAACAGCGTGACGGAGATCAGCCCCTCGGCGACGGTTTGACGTTCCTCCTGGACCAGCTCCACGGCCACCGGCCTGGCCATGACCCCATAGATGTTGCGCAGGGGCGCGCTACCCTCGGGCAAAGACAGGGCCTGGGCAAAGTTCTGGTCCTGGGAATAGGCCGTCACGCCGCAGAGGAAATCCAGCTCCTGGGTCTTGACCTCCAGGCCGTCCCCACGGATGGAATATAGATCCGTCAACACCGAGGCCTCGCTCCGCTGGAAGGCGTAGACATCCGCCTGGAGGATGCATTCAACGGCCAAGGTCTCCCCCTCTTCGCCGGGCTTGAACTCCGCGACCAACTCCTGCACGCCCAAGGTTGCCAGGGCCTCCATGCCAAAGCGCGCCCCTTCGGCGTCCACGCTCAAATTGAAGGGAAGGATCTTTTGCATGGTAAAGTACGGCGACTGGGCGCTGGTACAAACGATGGTGGACTTGATCTCACCGTTCAAATTGACGGTGTGTTCCCCCGCCTGCACGCCGGAGAGGATCGGACAGGCGGTGGCAAAGAGCACGCGGGCGTCCTCCCTGTCGGAGGGGAAGCTCTCCGTAACGAGCAGGCGCTGCCGGCCCGTTGCCGCCTGGGTCACCGTTTCCACGGCCACTTCCTGCCTGGCCAGGGGCCCCGCCTCCTCCACGTCGCTGACCACGCTCTGTTCCAGCTCCTCCAGCACGCAGGCCTTCACGATCAGCTCCGCCCGCAGGTTCAACCTGCCGCCCGATTCCTCCGCGCGCACCTCCTCGGCCCAGCCCCAGACGCGAGCCCCCATGCGGGCGCTGGCCTCCTCCACGTCGATGGCCACGGATTGGTTGCTTTGGGCTTCGATGGAGCGCAGGGCGCCCTCGCCGTCCAGATACAGCACGACAAAGTTGACGGCCACATCCGCAGAAACGCGGCCGGTCTGCGTTTCCGCGCCCAGCACATCCAGCGTGGCGGTCTGGTACAGGATCTTGACGTTTCTCTCGTTGCCCGGAAGCATCACCGCTCCCTCTGCAATGGGTGAAGCCTGGCCAAAGCCGGCAGGCCGTTCCAGGTGCAGGTTGTCCGTTAAAACGCGCATGGCGTTCCCCTCCCTTTAGGCACGAATTCGGCTAGATGTCATATGTGTATGGTCCATCCCCTAAAATCAGAACCCGTTTGGAGGTTGCCGGCCTTTTTCCAGGCGCGCAAAAGCCGCCCAACGTCCCTTTGCTGAAAAAGACCTGGGCGGCTTTGCGCCTTGCATTCTTTGCGCGTCTTTGGTTTGGCCCGCGCGGCCTGCGCAGGGCGCGGATCAAGCGGACCTTTCGATGACCAGGCGGTCTGCAATCAAGGCGATGAACTCTCCGTTGGTGGGCTTGTCGCTCTTGACATAGATGCGGCTGCCGAACAGCTGGTTCAGATTCTCCACCTGCCCTCTGGACCAAGCCACGTCGATGGCATGGCGGATGGCGCGCTCCACCTTGGACGCGGAGGTGTTGAAGCGCTTGGCCACCGCGGGATACAGCTCCTTGGTGATGGCGTTGATGGTTTCCGGATTGTCCACAACGGTCTTGATCGCTTCCCGCAGGAAGTGATAGCCCTTGATGTGGGCCGGAATGCCCATGGAGAGGAAGACGTTGGCGATGCGTTCGTCCACGGAGCAGCTGGGCATGGGCGCCGTTGGCCGAAGGGGCGTCGGCAAGGCGGCGGGCTTGGTCAGGTCCAGGATGCGATCCACCACAACCTGGGGATCGTAGGGCTTGAGCATGTAATAATCCGCACCCGCGTTGACCGCGCGTTGAATGAAATCATCCCGCATCAGGGCTGTGAGCACGATGATGCGCGGCTTGGAGGCGTTTCTTGAGCGGGAAATGCTCTCCATCAGCGCAAAACCGTCCATCACGGGCATCACCAAGTCCGTCACGAGCACGTCCACGTCCTTGGTTTGAATCACCTCCAGAGCCTGAGCACCATTGTCCACGCTGTCCACAAGCTCGATGTCGCTTCTCTCGCGCAAAACCGCCTCGAGCTCCTCCCGCACAGCCTGGCTGTCATCCGCCAACAGCACCCTGACCTTGTCCATACACAACTGCCTCCTTCTTTTTTCATGCAGACGGTTGGCACGCCAAAACAGCGTACTATAAGTACGATATAATTACTTGATCGTGACAACCAGTCATGCTTGTGGAACAATTGTACACCACGCTATATTTTTCTGTCAATTGCTGTAACCGGAAACTCATCCGGCATTTCGCACGCAGAAACAACTTTTTTGCACAAAATGCGGTTTCCGAAGGTTTTTTCCTGGAAATACGAGTCCTGCGCCGATAGAAAACGGGCTGTTCTACAGATGGAAAGCTCCAAAAAGCGCTAGAAGCCGCGGCGCTTTCGCGCGCGGCTTCTGTCGTTCCTTGTTTTAGGCGGACGCATTTTCAATCATTCAAGCGGATCCTTCGCCCAACCGGCCGCCCGCTCGACGGCTCTCTTCCACTGGCGCAGGCGGTGCTGGCGCTGTTCCTCCTCCATCGCCGGCACGAAACGGCGCTCATCCTGCCATAGCGCGGCGATTTGCCCCTGGTCTTCCCAAACGCCCACGGCCAGGCCCGCCAGGTAGGCGGCGCCCAGGGCGGTGGTCTCCACGATCTTAGGCCTGACCACCTCGATGCCCAGGATATCCGCCTGGAACTGCATGAGGAAGTTGTTGGCGCTGGCGCCGCCATCCACCCGCAGCTGGCTCAGCGGCATGCCGCTATCCTGCTCCATGGCGCGCACCACGTCCGAGGTTTGGAAGGCGATGGCTTCCAGGGTGGCGCGCACCAGCTGTGCGCGGCCCGCGCCGCGCGTCAGACCCACGATGGCGCCGCGGCCGTACATATCCCAATAGGGAGCGCCCAGACCCGTGAAGGCCGGCACCACATAGACACCCGCGCTATCGGGCACGGAGAGGGCGATCTCCTCGCTTTGGGCGGCGGTGCGGATCAGCCCAAGCTCGTCGCGCAGCCATTGGACGGCCGCGCCGGCCACGAAGATGGAGCCCTCCAGCGCGTAGCAGGTCTTTCCGCCGATGCGCCAGGCCACGGTGCTGAGCATGCCGTTTTGGGAGTTCTTGGGCGCGCTTCCCGTGTTCATCAGCATGGAGCCGCCGGTGCCGTAGGTGGGTTTGACCATGCCCTCCTGGTAGCAGGCTTGACCAAATAGGGCGGACTGCTGGTCCCCCGCCATGGAGGCGATGGGAATGGCGCGGCCGAGGATCTCCTCGTTCAGATAGCTGACCACGCCGGAGGAATCGCAGACGCGGGGCAAAATGGACCTGGGAATCTGGAAGAGGCGCAGCAGCTCCTCGTCCCAGTCCATGGTATGGATGTTGAACAGCATCGTGCGGGAGGCGTTGGTGACGTCGCTGACATGGACGTGTTCCTTGGTCAAGTTCCAGACCAGCCAACTATCCACGGTGCCAAAGAGCAGCTCTCCCCGCTCGGCGCGCTCCCGGGCGCCCGGCACGTTGTCGAAGATCCATTGCAGCTTTGTCGCGCAAAAGTAGGCATCGGGGATCAGTCCCGTCTTTTCCCGGATCAAAGGATCCAGGCCCTGCTCCTTCAGGCGCTCCACATAGCTGGCCGTGCGCCTGCACTGCCAGACGATGGCGTTGCACACGGGCCTGCCGCTGTCCTTTTCCCACAAAAGCGTGGTCTCGCGCTGGTTGGTGATGCCGATGGCCGCGATCTGCTCCCCATCGATGCCGGCCTTCTGCACGGCGATCTTCAGCGCGCCCAGCTGGGAATAATAGATGTCGTAGGGATCGTGTTCCACCCAACCCGGCTTTGGGTAGTTCTGGGTGTATTCGTTGGAATGGCTGGCAACGGCGCAGCCGGTTTCGTCGATGACCACCGCGCGGGAGCTGGTGGTTCCTTGGTCCAGGGCCACAACATAGCGCATGCGCGTTTCCCCCTTTATCTCGCGCGGACCGATGGGGCCCGCCCTTTGCCATAACTATACCAGGAAACTTCCTGTGACAACAAGCACAACTTTCGCATACTCTACCATGAATCTCAGCATGTAAGGAGGGTTTGTCCATGGATCAGCCTACATATCCCATTTCCGTAGGTCAAATGCCGCGCACGGATCCCGAGGCGCGCCGCGCCGAGGGCGACCGCTGGGTCTCGCTGCGCAGCCTGCGCAACCAGCCCCATATTTCCGCCCAGTTCGCCCAAGAAGCCCCTGCCCCCGCCGCGCAGGAACAGCCGGCCGCGCCGGCCGCGCCCGCAAGGCCCGCAAGCAGGTCCCTGTACCTGGCCGTGGTCCAACATCACGAGCAGGCCAGGCGCTTGGCGCAGGCCTGGGACGCCCGGGGGTATGCCGTGGCCGCCGTGCCTGCAGGTCCGCCGCCCGAGCTGGCCCTGCAGGCAGCCGACGCCGCCGAGGCCGGCAACTGACTCCGCCCCTATACGAAGGGAACCGCCGCGATGCGTCGCGGCGGTTCCCGTTTGTTCTGCTCAGTCTTCCGTGTTCAGCGTGCCGGCTTCCAGCTGTTGCAGCGTAGGCCAAATCTCGTCGACGCGGTCCTTGCGGCCGTAGAGGAAGGTGTTGCCGTTGCGGCTGATGGCGTAGTTGTTGATGTCGTAGGGGTAGTATTCCACCAACAGGTCCTCGGTGCCGTTGTTGAAGGTGAAGCGCACGCTGAGGACCACCCCTTCGCCCACCTTGGTCTCATCGCTCAGGCCGCTATGGGTCACGCTGATGATGGTCTGGTAGGCGTCCTTGAACATATCCTCGTCCATCTGCTTGCCGTCGAGGAAGTAGGTTTCCTCCGTAACGGTGTTGCCGTCCTCGTCGGTGCTCTCCTGGCGCTTGATCTGCATCCGGTAGCTCTCCGTTCCCTTGGTGATCTCCACCTGGTCCACATAGGCGATGTTGATCAGGTTGGCGAAGCTATCCAGCAGGTTGACCAGGGTGATGTTCTCCACGAAGGATACCTGGCCCGATACGGCCAGATACACATCCAGGCTGTCGTCGATTTGCACGTAGTAGTTGCCGGTTTCGGTTTTATCGCCCACGACGATAGTCCTGGTGGCATTGTTCTGGTCCACATAGGTCAGGGTGGCGATGGGATCGTCCAAGCCGTAGGTTGCCAGATCCTCCTGGCTGGCGGCCGTGGCCACAAAGCGGCTCAGGGTCACCTCGGAGATATCCGTCACCAGGTTTTGCACCGTCTCGAAGTCCACGTCGATCTCGTAGGGATCGATCATCTTCCAGGCGCTGAGGGTGTTGCCGGTGTCGTCAAACAGGCGGATCTTCCAAGGCTCCTCCCCGCGCATCTGAATGACCAGGGACTTGCCGTTCTCCGCATCGACCTCCGGCATGGTATAGATGTGGTAGTCCGCAACGGGCGCCAGCATCTTCTCGCTGAGGTAGGAGCTGATCACGTAGACCTCCGGCTTGCCCTCCTCGCAGAAGTAGCTCTGGGCGGAGGTGGGCACCTCGTCGCCCAGCAGGAAGTTGCGCGTACTGCCGTCCTTCAGCGTGATCGTCATCACGGCCCGGGGATCGTCCAGCCCATAGGCGGACAGGTCCGTGGCCGTCTCGGTCACCATCTCGTCGGCGTAAAGCGCGCCCATGGCGGTGTACAGGGAGACGCAGCCGTCCTGGCGCAGGACGTCGTCGTCCATGCCGTCCAAGGCATAGAACTCTTCCTCCTCCGTACTTATGTTGCGAACCGTAAAGTCGCCGTTCTCATTGCTGATTTGAATCGCATCCAACCCCGCATAGCCCTCGTCGATGAAGACGACCTTGGTATCGGTGGTTTCGGTGATCTCTTCCTGGCCGGTCAAGGCCAGCAGGAGATACAGCCCCACCACCAGCACGGCCGCCAGCGCGACGCAGCCAAGGCCGATGAGCAGCTTCTTCTTGCCGCTCATGACCTTGCGGCGCTTCACCTTCTTGCGCAGGTCCTCGCCAAGCTCGATGTGGCGCATCTCTTCCTGTTCCTGCTCAGGGGCCTGGGCGGCCTGCGGGGCCACCTGGTCCGTCCCCTGTTCGCGCAAATCCTTGCGCTCCATATCGCTCATTTACAGGTGCCTCCTTCTCAGCCAAACCACCATGCCGCACACCAGCACCACCAGGGGCAGGCCCAGGATGGAAATGCCGGAGAGGACGTACATCTGCAATGCGCTGGTGAAGCGCAGGGAGTTGCCGAGCAGGTTCTTGCCGACGATGGTGACGGTGTCGCTCTGGCCCATCATCCACTTCACGGAGCCGAGGAACAGATCGGTGTTGCCGCTCAGGCCGTAGAAGCTCTGGTTGGTCACAAAGTTGGAGTTGCCCAGCAGCACGATCTTCGTGCCGGCGTCCTCGCCGTCCTGGTCAACCTCGCGGATCACCAAGCCGACGGTCAGGGGGCCGGGGATGTCTCCGTCCTCCATCTCGGCGGTGGTGGACTCCAGGTTGGTCTTGCCGTAGGCGCCTTCGCTGGTGGTCAGGATCGCCTCCACCGAAATGGCGGTCTGCTCGATTTGCGGCAGGGTAAAGGACTGGGCGTAGGGCAGCACGGCCACCTGGGAGTTCTCGGTCAGGCCGCTGACGCTCTCGTGGGTGCCCACGTTGGGCACGATGAAGGTGGGATAGTTGTAGTAGTTGGACTGGCTGGTTTCCATCACCACGTCGTGGTTAAAGGTCACGTTGTACAGCTCGATCAGGGACTCGAAGTTGGGCAGCGTGCCATAGCCCGGGTCCGTCATGTACAGCATATAGCCGTCGTTTTCCAGGAATTCCTTGATGATCTGGCGTTCCTCGTCGGTCAGGTCCGTCTGGGGGCTTGCGATGATGAGGATGTCGCCCTGTTGCAGCTTGGACAGCTCCGTGCCGGGCAGCTCGCTCACGGCCAGGTTCTCGCCCTCCAGATACTCGATCAGGTGGCTCAGATCGGACAGGGCAACCTCCTTGTGGCCGGAAAGGAAGTAGGCGTTGGTGACGGAATCGGCGGTCACAAAGGTGATGGCGTTGGTGATCTTCTGCTCGCCCTTGAAGGACCTGGCATAGGTGGAATAGGTCGAGGAGTCGTAGCCAAGCTCAAACATATCGTAGTAGTCGATGGCGCGCACCTTGGAGCCGTCTTCGTTGGTGATGATGACGGAGTTTTCCGACAGCTCCACGTCGGTAAACTGACGGGCAAAGGTGGGATTCTGGACGGGATCCACCACCTGGGTGGTGATGTAATCGGGCGCCAGCTTGCGATAATTGTCCATCAATTCCGAAATATACACATTTTCGTTTCCTGTGCGCATCAAGCCATAGATCTTCACAGGCTCATCGAGGCTGGACAGGGTGCGCTTGGTCTGCTCGGAGATGGAGAACATCTGATTCTTAGACATGTCCACCGAGAGATTAAAGCGGGTTTCAAGCATGGAGACGCCCACGTTCAGCAATACGGCAACGGCCACAACGATCACCGCCAGCACGGCGGACAATCCGCCATGGCGGAACTTCTTATTGTTCCAAATGTTTTTCAGGTCCGGCTTTTTCATGGCAATCAACCCTCACTCCATCTTCTCTTTTCAACGGAGGCCACCGTCAGGAACAGGAACACCGCGGAGAAGGTGATCATATAGATGGTGCTAGATATATTCAAGATGCCGTTGGTGAAATCGGAGAAACGGCTGAATAGGCTCAGCCACTCCAACACCACGCCGATGAAGTTGATGGAGATCACCGAGACGATGGAATCCATCAGGTAGATCAACAGGATGGCGCCAAAGGTCGCGATGGCGGCCGTTACCTGGCTCTCGGTCTGGGTGGAGATGAACAGCCCGACGGCGATCATGCAGCAGCCCGTCATGAAAAAGCCCAGGTAGTTGACGAACACCTCGCCAAAGGAGATGGATCCATAGGCGGAAAGGATGATGACGTAGACGCCCGTAAGCACCAGGGTCAGGAGAAACACCGTGCAGGCGGCAAAGAACTTGCCGACCACGATGGACCACAGCGAGACGGGGCTTGTGAGCAAAAGCTGGTCCGTCTTGGTGCGGCGCTCGTCGCTCATCAGGCGCATGGTCAAGATGGGCACCACCAACATGAAGATGAAGGAAACGTTGGAGAGCATGGTGCCAAAGCTGGAGCTGACGCTCATGATGTTGCCAAAGGCAAAGAAGATGCCCGACACGAACAGGAAGCTGCCCATGAACACATAGCCCAGAGGCGAAAAGAAGTACGACTGCAATTCTCTGCGATAGATGGCCAACATGGCTAGTTTCCTCCCTCACTACTCTCGCTTGTCAGCTGCAGGAAGATGTCTTCCAGCGTCACGTCCATGGGCCGGAGCATCAAGAGCGAATAGCCGCCGGAAACCAGGGCGTTGACAAGGGGACGGCGCACATCGTTTCCGGGAGCGGACTCGACCATAAAGTCCATGGAGTCGGGCTCCTTCATGCCCATGGGTTCGGCCAGCGACACGCCGGGCACATTGCGGATGAGGCGCTGCACGGGCTTTTCCGGCCCCACGACGCGCACCATCATGCGCACGCCCTCGCCGATGCCCTGGGTCAGGTGTTCCAGGCTGTCTTGGGCGACGATCTTGCCGTTGTTGATAATGACCACGCGGTCGCAAACATCGGACACCTCGTGGAGGATGTGCGAGGAGAGCACCACGGTGTGGTTGTGGCCAAGGTCGCGAATCAGGCGGCGGATCTCGATGATCTGGCGGGGATCCAGGCCGACGGTGGGTTCGTCCATGATGATCACGTCCGGATTGCCCACCAGCGCCTGGGCCAGGCCCACGCGCTGCTTATAGCCCTTGGAGAGGTTCTTAATCAGGCGCTTGCGCACGTCGGCGATCTTGACGAGCTCGTAAATGTCCTCCAGATGCGCCTTTTGGTTGCGCTTGCGCACTTCCTTGATGTCGCAAACGAAGTACAGGTACTCCTCCACCGTCATGTCCATATATAGCGGAGGCTGCTCGGGCAGATAACCGATACAGCGCTTGGCCTGCCGCGGCTCCTCCAGTATGTCCATACCGTCCACCAGCACCTGACCGGATGTGGCGGATATGTAGCCGGTGACGATGTTCATGGTCGTGCTCTTTCCCGCGCCATTGCGGCCCAGGAAACCGAGAACCTCGCCCTTGTTGATCGTGAACGTAACATCGTCCACGGCCAGCTTGGTGCCGTAGCGCTTGGTTACGTTTTTGATTTCGATCATGCTCCTACCTCCTTGAAAATCCCCTACCGGAGCCACCACAGGCGGGTCCGGTCTTTCCCTCACAGTATACAAGCCTGCTTTGAATAAAGTTTGAACAAAGTATGAACGCCAAAGATTATTTAATTCTTTGTAAATCCTTGGTGTTATTTGCATTGTTTGGCGCGTTTTTCTCGTTGTCCGCCACAAAAAAGGCCCTTCCTTCAGCTCATACGCTGGAAAGAAAGGGCCTTCTACCCACGTGTAGGGCAAAAATTGCTCTTCAGATAGATCCGTTAGCGCCTGGATCCCAGGAAGAACAGCGCCACGGTGCCCGGTCCGGAATGCGCGCCCACCACGGGATCCACATAGTGGATGACGACATCCTTGACGCCGATCTTCTTTTGCACCTGTTCCGCCACATACTGCGCGTCCTCGATGCAATCGCCGTGGGAGATGCAGATGGTCTGCTCGGCCGGGTTTTCCACCGTCTCCTCCATATGCTTAACCAAGGCGTCCAGTGAGTTTTTGCGTCCGCGCGCCTTGGCTACGTTGATGAGCCTGCCCTCGTTGTCCACGTGCAGCACGGGCTTGATGCCCAGCATGGTGCCGAGCACGGCCGTCGCCGCGGAGACACGGCCGCCCCTCTTTAGGAAGAACAGATCCTCCACGGTGAACCAGTGGCACAGGCGCAGCCGGTTGTCCAATTGCCAGTTGTAGACCTCCTCGATGCTCTTGCCCTGCTCCCGCTGCCTGGCGGCATGCAGAACCAGCAGGCCCTCGCCCAGGGAGGCTGCCAGGGTATCCACATGATAGATCCTGCGATGGGGGTATTTGGGTCGCAGCTGCTCCAGCACCATCTGGGCCACCTGGTAGGTGGCGCTCAGGGCGGAGGAAAAGCCCAGGTACAGCACGTCTTGGCCCTGGTCCAGCAGCCGCTCGAACAGTTCCTTACAGCGGGCGGCCTCGATGCAGGAGGTCTTCACATCCTCCTTGTTGCGCATCATGGTGTAGAAGCGCTTTAGATCGTTATCTTGACCCTTTTCATAGCTGAGATAGACCCGATCCTCCACGCGAAACACCAGGGACGCGATCTCAATGCCGTATTGATCGATGATTTCGTTGGGCAAATTGGCGGATGAATCCGTAACGATGGCAAAAGACATTGTAACTCCTCCCGCTTCCTCTATCATTATGAAATCGAATATCTTAAGAACGAACGCTTGGCCTAAATGGCGGCAAAGCCCGCCTCGAACACGCCCTCCATCAGCGCATGGCCCTGTAGGTTGGGGTGGATGCCGTCCAGGCAAAGATAGGGCAGGCTGTCGGCCAGCTTGGTGAAGGCCTGACGCACGTCCAGCAGGGCGCAGCCCTTTTCCCGGGCAACCTCGCGGACAATGGCGTCATAGCTCAGGTGGCTGCGGTAGATCTGCTGCACATCGCCCAACCACTGCAGGATGTTCTTTGCGCTCAAGCCCCTGGAAAGCCAGTTGAAGTAGCGGGGGGCGTCGATGGGCGGCAGGCTCATCAGCACCGGCATGATGCCGGCCCTCTCATGGAGCTCGATCATCTCCTCCACGTTCCTGCGGAACTGCTCGGGCGGCGTGTTGGGCAGATGCTCCTCCTCGGGGTGTTCGGATATGGCGCGCCAATTGTAGTCGATGTCGTTGCCGCCAAAGCCGATCAGGCCCGCTTGGGCGCCTTCCTCCTTGGCCTGTTGCAAGCCGCGCTGCACCAGCAGCCTTCCCTTTTCGCTGGTCATGCCAAAGTGGGCGTGGTTGCTAATCTCGATGCCCAGCCGCTTGGCCGTCAGCGCAAGGCAGCTTTGGTCGCGCAAGGGTACATAGCGGCCCTTCTGCTCGTCCAACACGATGCCCTTGAGAATGGAATCACCCCAAACCGTGATCTTGCTCAACATAACCCGAGTCCTCCGTGGCGTATGATCTAGTTTTCGAAACTAGTTTATCACGCGCGTCCTATCATGTCAACCGCTATCTCTTTTGTTATTGCACAATTTGCAAAACCGTGATAGAATAGGTCTAGAATCAGGAAAGGAGTCTCTTGCATGAACACCCATTCTCCCGCGCTGAAGGCATGGGGCGATCAGGTTTGCCAGCACCATATTCCGCGTTGGAGGGAGCTTCCGCAGATTGATCTATATATGGACCAAGTGGTGTTGCTGGTTGAAAAGTTCCTACAGCTCTACATGCCAGGGGACGATAAGTTCATCACCGCGGCCATGATCAACAACTACGTCAAGAGCAAAGTTCTTCCTCCGCCCGTGCGAAAGCGGTACAGCCGCGAGCACATCGCCTATCTCGTCTTCATCTGCATGCTCAAGCAGGTGCTATCCATCGCCGACATCCACGCCCTGCTCATCGACGGAGCGGACCCGGCCCTATTGCCGCAGACCTATGACAATTTCTGCGACGCGCAGGAAAAGGCCTTCGCCTTCATCGTGCAGACGGGGCGCGAAGCCCCTCAGCTGTTTACCGGCACCATTGCCTCGCTCAACAGCGGCGCCCTGAACATGGCCCTGTTGGCCGGCGCCTCCAAGACCATGGCCCAGCAGTTCATCCGGGACGTGCAGCCCGATTGATGGCTCTCCCCTTATTATTCCTTCTTTTTATTCGCCCTTATTGTAAAGGTGCCCCGCTTTCGGTTCTGAAAGCGGGGCACCTTTTTTTTGGTTTGCCCCAGCGTTTTGCCACATGGAGAGTCCTTCTTCAACTGGGGTATGCGTGCTTACACAGCTTATATGCAGCGCGCATTAGTTGGTCGCCGCTGCGGGGAGCTTTGCAACCTTGCCGGGGATGGTGTTGTCCACGACAACCTCAACCACGGGGAAGTCGATGTAGCGGCTGGACACGTAGGCATAGCTGTCATAGAACCAGATCTTGGTCCAATCGCAGCCATACTCGATGACCTTCACGGTCTCGTCCCTGCGGACGACACCCAGGATGTCATAGCTGGTGCCGGCGCCGGCGCGCACGTTCAGGGAGCGGCAATTCACGACGGCTTCAGGAGCGTCCTGAATATAGTCCGCATACACCTTACCCTTGATGGGGGCGGCGAGGGCGGGGACAGCCAGGGCCAGCAGCATCACGATACCCAGAACCAAAGCGATCGTCTTTTTCATGTTGAAACCTCCTTACAAATTTGATTCCCCTTGGTCTTTCTCCCATCGGCGTTCCTTTGGGAGCTTTGCCCGCTTCCGGACCTCAGCGGTCCGTTCGGGCGGTTGGCGTCGGGATCGGCAAAACCCCAGGAAGCGCGAAAGCCCCTTGAAAAGCAGGGCTTCTCGCCATCCTTTTCCGTGCAACAGATCTGCCTTGCGACACACCTGCCCTGCGGATCTAGGAGATCTTACGGTCCTTTCACTCCAGCCTTAAACGTATTGTAACAACTTTGGCATAGACTGTCAATGCTCTGGAGGCTAAAAAAACATGGAGGCCGCCGCCCCTCTCGGCCGGCTTCCCGTCCTCATGCTTCCCCCTCGCATAAGGCCAGGGCGCGTCGGGCCAGGCAGCCCTTTTCCAGCACGGCCTGAATGCCCGGCGCATAGCGTTCCATCATGAGCACAGGGGTAAATAGATAGCGCCGCAAGGCCTCCTTGAGAGGCGGCGGCCCCGGTTGGTATAGGCAGCAGCGGTAGCGCAGATCGCCCTGGTCAAAATCCAGCTCAAAGCAGCCCAGCAGCAGTCCAAAGTTGGCCAGATGCAAAAAATGGGCCATCTCCATCTGTCGTTCGTCCGGGACCTCCTTGGGCCAGCGGGCGACGGAGACCAGCATCTGCTGCTTGACAAGCAGATATAGGTCGTACTCGCCGCCCTGGCCCCGCAGCGACGCGCAAATCAGCTCGCCCTCCCGCCAAGGCTTGCAACCGTTTTCCTGCAGCAGTTCCAGCACAGCTTGCTCCCAGGAGCCCATATAGAAACACCCCCCTGACCATCAGCATATGCCAGCAGGGGGGTGTTTGCCTTTCTTGGAAGAGCCGGGCCTAGTCCGCTTTTGCGCCGTAAACCCGTTGGGCCGTGCGATAGAGGATCTGCTCCTGTTCGTCCTGGGTCAGGGGCAGGGCCAGGAAGCGCGCCAGCTCGTCCTCCTGCTTCCACATGGGGAAGTCGGAACCGAACATAAAGCGCTCCGCGCCGAAACGATGGATCAGCGAAACCGCCTGTTCCGGATCGATGAAGGCTAGGGACGAGGAGGTATCAAAACATACGTTTTCCACGCCCTCATAGGCGTCCAACTGGTCCCAAACGCTGTAGCCGCCAAAGTGGGCGCCCACCGTCAGCAGGCGCGGGAACATGCGGCAGATCTTTGCCAAACGGCTGGGGTGGGAATAGGGGTAGCGCCTGTCGCCGGTGTGGAAAAGGATGGGCATCTCCAGCTCCTGGGCCGCCTCGTAGATGGGCAGCGCGGCCGGATCGTCGATCAGGAAGGCCTGAAAGTCCGGATGCAGCTTGATGCCGTGCAAGCCCATGGCCTTTGCCCGCTGCAACTCCCCGTGCACGTCCTCAAAGCCGGGAAACATGGTGGCAAGCCCGGTGAAGCGCGGATTTTGCGCGCAGGCCTGGGCGATGAAGTCGTTGATGCTCATCACCTGATGGGGCTTGGTGGCCGTGGAACAGACGACAAAGCCCGCGACGCCCAGGGCTTCCCCCTCCTGCAACAGCACCGGCGAGCTGCCGATGCCGCATTCCATCTCCAAATCATAGAACTTCCCGATGGAATCCGTGGCTTTTTGGGCAATTTTATCGGGGAATATATGACAATGGGCGTCGATAATCTTCATATAAATGGTTGCTCCTATTCTGCAAGTTTTTCCCGGCGCGATGGCGCGCCCCTTTCTTTGCATTGCAGAATACCATCATTTTTCGCGCTTTTTGGTTGCTCCATCGTTATTTTCCTGTAAAGGCTTGGACCGATGCGAGCAGCTTCCCCTCCCGGAAGCCCTTTACGCGCAGCCGCAGCCGGTACAACGTATCCCGCCCCCATTCGCCCCGGAGCTTGGGATCCTCGAGCGCGATGGCCTCCACCTCCGCCTCCAAGGGCAGCCGGCGGCCCTCCGCGTCCGCCGCCTCCGCTTGCAGCAGGCAGCCCGCCTGGGGCAGGCGCAGCCCCTCCGCCGCGCGCTGGGGTTCCTCGGCCAGCATGAAGTTCCAACAGACCTCGCCCGGGCTTGCCAGGCGCAGCGCATCCTCCAGTCGCAGGCCCGCTTGGTCCAGCTGGGCGTCGCGCAGGTAGGCAAGAAGGCCGGCTTGGGCGGGATATGCGTTTTGCAGGTTCAACCGCAGGCCTCCGCTCCTTTGCTCGGCCAGCACGGCAAAGTAGTGCTCGCCCTTGACGTTGGGGTCCGGAACCTCGTTGGGCGCCAGGCTGTCGGCTCTCTGCTCCACGCCGTTGATGTCGGGCAGGTTGTGGTAGCTGGAACGCATCGTCCAGATGCTGTATCTTTCCGGCGAGAAGGTCTTGCGGCTATAGGTCTCCACGCCGACGTCGATCAACACCGGCCGGTCCCCGCGGAACAGCAGGAAGCTGCCGATGTCGTTGTGGTTATGGCTTTCCGCGTTGCTGCCGCCCTTGATGGCCAGCGCCAGCCTTGTGTTCGCCTCGCGGGCGATGAGCACCTGCAAATCGGGATAGTACACGCTCGCCTCCGGCTCCCAGGGCACGGGCTGCACAAGGGGTTCCAGCGCGTTCTTGATGGTGCGATAGGGCGAGGCGCCGTTGCTCTCCTGGAAGGCGCGGGGCCTGGCGGCGCGAAGCTGAGCGGCAAAGCCCAGCAGTTTTGCGGAGCCCGTGCGCCGGCCGTAGCGGGCGATCAGCTCCGCGTCCGCCGTCAGCCGGTGGGGCGCGTCCGCAAAGTTGATGTACGCCTCCCCCTCCAGGTGGAAGTCGGCGATGTACTCCCCCATGCGCCGGACGAAGGGATCGCCAAAGAAATCGATCCGCCCGCCGGAAAGGTCAAAGAGGATCTCCAAGCAGTCGAAGTATGCCGCGCTGGCCTCGAACCAATAGCTGGGGCCCTCGTCGCAGCCGCCGTCGTCGCCATATTGGGCGGTGAAGCGGTCCAGGACGGCCATGGATTTGTCCACCACGGCCTGGCGGGTGGGTTCATCCATCTCCCCCACCAGGGCGACGCTGAGGATATTGGACACAATCCAGGGCGTCCAGTTGTTGAGCGTTTCTCCGCAGCTTCCGATCCAGGGCATGGTCTTGTCAAAATCCAGGAAAGGCCGCAGGATGCGCAGCTCCAGCATATCGCGGATGCGGGTTCGCAACACGGGTTCCACGCCATCCAGTTCCTTGGCGAGCAAATAGCTCACCCAGGCCAGGGTCGCGGCCGTGGTGGCGGCGAATAGGTCGATGTAGTCCAACTCGTCTCCAGCCCGCAGGCCGAAGGCATCCGGCAAGCCCTGGCGCAGGCCGTGCCTGGGCCGGTTGTGCGCCGGCAACACCCATGTGGACTCCTCCAGCACCGCCCAAACATAGTCCGCAAGCAGCTCGACGAATCTTCCCTTCCCCTCGGTCTTTTCCGCAAAGGTCAGGGTCAAGAGAGCCGTCCTCCTTTGAAAATAGGGGGTTTCGTACTCCTTTCGATTTCCGTCAACGGCAAAGCGCCGGTACAGGGAGCAGCTGAGCGGGGGCACCGGCTTGCCCAACAGCGCCTCGGCAGCCGGCAGGCTTCCAGGCCATGCGCAAGCCTGCACGCCGCGGGCGTCCTCGTAAAAGGGGCGCCGCTGCGCCGGCGGCAACAGCGCGGACTTGGCTTGGATTCCACGATTTGCAAACAGCGTCTTCATGGCCGTGTTCCTCCTTATGTTTTTAAACCGGAAACGAAAACGGGGAACGGGCAACGCCCGTCCCCCGTCTGCTCGTACTGTTACGCGCGGGTTCCTTGCTGTGCTTAGTAGTTCTCCGCTTTGCGGGCAAAGTAGGCCTTGGGATGGTCGCACACGGGGCAAACCTCGGGCGCCTTGGGGCCGTAGTGGATGTGGCCGCAATTGCCGCAGACCCAAACCTGGGGTGCGTCGGCCTCAAAGACCTTGTTGGCCTCGATGTTGCTGAGCAGCTTGCGGTAGCGCTCCTCGTGCTCCTTCTCGATCTTGCCAACGGCCTCGAAGAGGTAGGCGATCTTGGTGAACCCCTCTTCCTTGGCTTCCTTGGCAAAGGTGGCGTACATGTCGGTCCACTCGTAGTTCTCGCCCTGGGCGGCGTCCAACAGGTTGGTGGCGGTGTCGGGCATGCCGTCGTGCAGAAGCTTGAACCAGATCTTTGCGTGCTCCTTCTCGTTGGCCGCGGTCTCCTCAAAGATGTTGGCAATCTGCACATAGCCGTCCTTGCGGGCCTGGCTGGCATAGTAGGTGTACTTGTTTCTGGCCTGGGATTCTCCGGCGAAGGCGGCCTGCAGGTTGGCTTCGGTCTTGGTACCCTTCAAATTGGTCATTGGTTGGCTCCCCTTTCTAATTGTATTGTATGGGCGGTGTCGTGGTTTGCATCGCGCCGTCCTGGCGGCGCGCGTTCATTCGTGCTGATTAGAGTATACCACCGGATTCATGGCTCAAACAAGCGCGGTGGAATTTTTCTGCCATTGCCGGTGCAGGCGCAAAAAGTCTTCCAACGAGAGGGCTTCCGCCCGGGCTCTTGGATCGATGTCCGCCGCTTCCAGGATGCTCTGGGCCTCCTGCCTGGGGCGAAGCTGAGAAAGGTTGTTGAGCAGGGTCTTGCGCCGCATGGCAAAGCAACCCTGCAACAGGCGCTCAAAGGCCGCCAGCTCCCCCGCCTCCATCGTCCGCTTTCTCCGCAGGCAGAGCACGGCCGAATCCACGTGGGGTTCCGGCAAAAAGCAATGGGGCGGCACGCGCAGCGGCACCTCCGCCTCGAACAGCTGCCGCCGCAGGATGGCCAAGGGGCCGTACTCCTTGCCGCCGGGCGCGGCCAACACCCGCTCCACGGCCTCCTTTTGCAGCAGCACGCAGATGCTTTCCACCTCCTCGAGGCGGAAAAGGGCGGTCAGGATGGGGGTCGTGATGCCATAGGGCAGGTTGGCGCACACCGAAAAGGGACCGCCGAAGGCCTCCGCGCACAGGCCGCCGATGTCCAGGCGCAGGGCGTCGGCCTGCAGGATGCGCACGTTTTTGTAGGGCTGCAACACCGTTTCCAACACGGGTACCAGCTGGGAAGCGATTTCAACGGCCAATACCTTGGACGCCGTCCGAGCCAGCGGCCTGGTCAGGCAGCCGGCGCCCGCGCCGATCTCCAGCACGTTTTTCCCCTGGACATCGGCCGCCTGGACGATATTATCCAGCACCTCCTCGTCCATGAGGAAGTTCTGCCCCAGGGTCTTGGAAAAGCGGAAGCCCCTGGCCTGTAGCAGCAGGGCGATTTCCGAGGTGGTCATTTGCGTTTGCGTCCTCCCCCGCCATCCGGTTTTAATGGTTGGTTTCTACTTAAAGAAGCTATTGGCTCCGATGGTCGCGTAATAGGTGCGCTTGCCCCACTCCTTGCCCAAGCGGGCGGCCCTAAAGTAGAGCACGCTGGAGGGCAGCAGGCGCTCGCCGTCGTTGAGCACGGCCTCGGCCGCCGCCAAGGACTTGGAGTCCGGCGTGGTGCTTAGAAAGCTTTCCTTATCTTTGGCCACGCTAAACTGGCCGCTGCGGAAGATCTCCGTCTCGATGCTTCCGCCGAAGGAAGAGGAGTTACAGCGGTTGATCAACACATTGACCACGGCCTTGTAGCCTTCCGAGCCCGTTCCCTTGGCCTCCAAATAGGCCAGCTGCGCCGCCATATAGACCTCGTCCTCGGAGTAGTTGCCCGTCGGTCCCTGGGAGACCGAGGGCTTGGAGGATCCGCTGGAACCGGACGAACCGGAAGAGCTTGTGGAGCTCGGCTTCTTGGTGGCGCTGGGCTTGGGCGTCGCCGTGGGCTTTTGTTTTGTGCCCTTATAGATGATGCGGTCCACAGCGGGCTCGAGGATGGACTCGCCCACCACGCTGCGCTCCACCTCCACGCCGTCCTGCACCACCACGCGGATTTGCAGCTCGCGTATGCCTTCGCTGCCCTGTCTGGAGACCTCCGTCTCGCCCACGTACAGGCTGCTTTCCTCCACATACACATCCTGGTAGGGGATGCCCTGTTCCTCGGTTTCCATGTGGACCTGAATGCGGTAGACCTCGATGTTCATCTGGGCGCTGACGGGGGTGTCCAGGGAGGGCACCACCTGGTCGTATTCGCCCAGGGTGATGCCGGCCAGGTACAGCGCCTGCTCCACGGAGCCGGCCAGCATGTTCACCTGCTTGGATTGTCCGTCGGCATGGATCCAGACCTGGATGGCGTTGCGCAGGGCGACGACGTCGCCGTCCTGCAGGGGATGCGACAGCTTGGGCGCGATGACGTCGCCCTCGGCCAGGCTCAGGCCCATGTTCTCCATCAGCTCGGCCACGGTCTCGGCCTTGGTGGTCAGCTGCATCTCCTCCTCGCCCAGGCGCAACGTCACCTGCTTGGCCTCCAAAAGGGCGGAGGCATGGGGCAGGCTCACCACGCAACAAAGCACAAAAATCAGCGCGAGGGAAAACCCAAGCATGGCCTTGGTGGGCTGCAGCTCGGTGACCTCATGGGCGAAATGGCACAGCCAATTCCATAGGTAGATCAGCTCTGCCTTCGTCCAGCGCCAGAACCTGACGAGGGCCTGCCTCGTTTGCTCCCATAGGGCCGGGTCGAGCAGGCGAAGCTTCTTCTTTTTCTGCTCCTGGCGCTTCTTTCCGGCCCGAAACGTGAACTTCATAACATCCTCCTTTGGGAGATGGCGTCGGCGGGCCCGATGGGCCCCTAGATGATTTCATTGTAGCCCATATGCCTACGCTTTGTCAAATCCGCCTACACTCGCGACATGGTTTCACATTTTGCGCCAGCTCTTTGCATTTTTCTTTCCTTCTCTGTATACTGTAGCTATTCCATCTTCCCCATCGCCCTAAGAAAACGGAGGCCAGCAAACCGTGCGCACCCATCAGCAAAAGCTTCGTTTCCTCTCCCTTCTGCTCCTTTTGTGCCTGCTGCTCGGCGGTTGCGAGCAGGCGCCCGGCTCCACCTCGGGCAGCCTGCTGGAAAGCCTCGGCTTGGTGCAGCCAGATGAACCCTTGAGCGCCGACGCCTTCCTGGAGGAGTATGCCTCCTACATCAGCGTCAAGGACTTCGGCTCCGCCTACGGGCTGTTGACCGAGGAGGCGCGGGAAGAGACCTCGCTGACGGAGTATGCGGAGCGGCACACGCCCGTCTTCGACGCCATCGGCTTTACGGCCCTGCGCCTGACCGCGTTGGGGCTGACGGAGGAGGGCGACGGCCGCTATGCCCAGACGGTACAGGCCAGCTATACCTGCGATGTCTTCGGCAGCTTCACCCAGGAGCTGGTCTTCGACCTGGTCTACGACGCGGATTCGGAGATCTTTCGCCTGGATTGGCAGGCGGACGATCTGTTCGACGGGCTTGAAATGGACTATACGCTTCGGCTCAACACCCTCAAGCCCCAGCGCGGGGAGATTCTGGACTCCGACCACAACCAGTACGCCATCAACACCTATGCCGACACGGTCTATCTTCGCCTGAGCTATTACGACGAGGGCGATGTCTTCCCCCTGGTGGAGCTCTCCTCCCTGTTGAACATGAGCGCCGAGGAGCTGGAAGAGATCATCTACTCCGACCGCTCCCAGACGGACGGCATCGCCATCCTAAAAACCTACCCGCCCCTTTCCATTCCCGAGGCCACCGAAAACGCCCTGGCCACCCTGGAGGGCGTCGGGGTGGACCGAAGCACCTACACGCCCATCCGCTATTACCCCCAGGGCACGACCATGAGCCACGCCATCGGCTATGTATCCCCCGTCACGGCGGAGGACATGGAGGCCAACCCCGGCGTATACGACGTCAGCTCCATGGTGGGCCGCTCGGGGCTGGAGGCTGTGTACGAGGACACCCTGCGCGGGGAAAAGGGCTATTCCCTGGACATCTATGATGAAAACGGCTCCAAGATGAAAAACGTCGCGCTGCTGCCCGCCCAGGACGGCCTGGACTTGGAGATCGGCATCGACATGGACTTGCAGCTGCGCGCCGAGGAGCTACTCTCCACCCTCACCACGGAAAACGCCGGCGCCATCGTGGTGCTGGACCCCACCATCGGCCAGGTGCAGGCCATCTCCAGCTATCCCAACTTCAACCCCAACTACTTCGCCTTTGATACCGACGCCTCCCTCGTCAACGCCTACTATGCGGAGGACGCCAACAATCCCTTGTACAACCGCGCCACCCAGGGCCTTTACCCGCCCGGATCCACGGTCAAGCCGCTGATTGCGGCCATAGCGCTGGACAACGACATCGTCTCGGTGGACGACGAGTTTCCGGGGGAAATCGTGAAGAACCAGTGGACGCCCAAGTCCTTTGGGGATTGGTATTACCCGGCCATCACCCGCGTTTCCAGCTACGAGGGCGCCGTGAACATGAGCAACGCCATCACCAAGTCGGACAACATCTACTTCGCCTGGGTCGCCCTGAAGACCGGTTGGGACATCCTCGAGCCCTTCCTGCATTCCATCGGCTTTGGGGACCGCATCCCCTTCGACCTTCGCGTTTCCACCTCCAATTATATGAACGGCTCCAACTACAATAACCTGCGTCTTCTGGCGGACACCGGCTACGGCCAGGGCCAGATGCTGGTCTCCCCCCTGCAAATGGCCTGCGTGTTTTCCGCCTTTGCCAACGATTGCGACATCATGGTTCCCCGCCTGGTTCTGAACACGCGCCGCTTGGACGGCATCCACTACGACGTGGTGGACTCCTTTGAAAGCAGCCTCTGGAAGGAGGATATCTTCTCCTCCTACGCCAGGGACAAGATTGAACCCATGCTCCAGCGCGTGGTGACGGAAGGTTCCGGCCGCAACGCGGCCATCGACGGGCTGACCATCTGCGGCAAGACGGGCACCGCCGAAATTGGCTCCCTGAAGGAGCGCGAAATCGCCTGGTTCATCGCCTACCTGGACGACGCGGACTATAACCGGCTCGTGTGCGTGGCCCTGGAAACCCCGGCCAACTGGGAAGAAACCCTGCGCTACGACGCCGTGCGCGAGCTGCTGATGCCCTAAGCGCCCTTTTTCGACCGTCTCTGTTTAGTTTATGTAAAACAAGATTGTATAGGCAGGAACTGTCAAGGGCCGCGTCGTAAAGAGAAGGCGGGGAACGTTGAAGGTTTTCTTCATCGATCAGCACCGGCCAGCGCCGCCAGCGCTCCTTGAATGGGAGGCAAGCGGCTTGACCGGCCTTGGGGGAAGGCCATACGCCGCCCCAAATAGTTGTATAGGAGGGTTTCACGTATGAAGGATCTGTGCCTTGAGTATCTTGGTATCATCAATCCCGCTGCGGTGCACCATAATATGACCGTGCCACAGCTGGTGGAGCGCGCCGTCGCCAGGGGCGAGGGTACGCTCTCTAAGACCGGCGCGTTGGTTGTCAAGACCGGTAAGTACACCGGCCGTTCTCCCGAGGACCGCTTTGTGGTGGACGAGCCCGCCATCCACGACGAGATCGAGTGGGGTTCCGTCAATAAGCCCTTCTGCCCGGCCAAGTACGACGCCATCTACAACCGCATGATGGCCTACCTACAGGGCCGTGAGATCTTCGTGTTCGACGGCTATGCCGGCGCCGAGAAGGAATATCAGTACAAGATCCGCGTGGTCAACGAGCTGGCTTCCGAAAACCTCTTCATCCACCAGCTGTTGGTCCGTCCCGAGAGCGAGAGCGAGATCGAGGACTTCGCGCCCGATTTCACCATCATCGCCGTGCCCGGCTTCAAGTGCATCCCCGAGGTGGACGGCACCCACTCCGAGGCCGCCATTTTGGTTAACTTCGTGAAGAAGCAGGTTATCATCGCCGGCTCTCAGTACGCGGGCGAAATTAAGAAGTCCGTCTTCTCCGTGATGAACTACCTGCTGCCCGCTCGCGACGTCTTCTCCATGCACTGCTCCGCCAACGTGGGCCATGACGGCGATGTGGCCATCTTCTTCGGCCTGTCCGGCACCGGCAAGACCACCCTTTCCGCCGACCCCAACCGCTTCCTCATCGGCGACGACGAGCACGGCTGGCACAAGAACGGCGTGTTCAACATCGAGGGCGGCTGCTACGCCAAGTGCATCAACCTGTCCAAGGAAAACGAGCCCGACATCTACAACGCCATCCGCTTCGGCGCGCTGGTGGAGAACGTGGTGATGGATCCCGAGACCCGCGAGCTGGACTTCGACGACGGCTCCCTGACCGAGAACACCCGCGTGGGCTATCCCGTTGAGTTCATTTCCAACACCCGCATTCCCGGCGTTGCCGGCGTGCCCAAGGTTGTCATCTTCCTGACCGCCGACGCTTTCGGCGTGCTGGCCCCCGTGCCCACCCCCAGCCGCGAACGGGCCATGTAGCACTTCGTGTCCGGCTACACCTCCACGCTGGCCGGCCCCGAGCGCGGCATCACCGAGCCCCAGGCCACCTTCTCCACCTGCTTCGGCGCTCCCTTCCTGCCCCGCCCCGCCGCCCGCTATGCCGAGCTGCTCGGTGAGAAGCTGGATGAGTCCGGCGCCAGCGTGTACCTGGTGAACACCGGTTGGTCCGGCGGCTCCTACGGCGTTGGCTCCCGCATCAAGCTGCGCTATACCCGCGCGATGGTCACCGCCGCCCTCAACGGCGAGCTGGACAAGCAGGAGTTCTACACCGACGAGATCTTCAACGTGTCCGTGCCCAAGGCTTGCCCCGGCGTGCCCGAGGAGATCCTGACCCCGAAGAACACCTGGGCCGACAAGGAAGCCTACGACAAGACCGCCCGCGATCTGGCCGCCCGCTTCCGCAAGAACTTCTCCAAGTACAACAACATGCCCGAAGCCGTTGTGAAGGCCGGTCCTCAGGGCTAAGCTTTCCCAAGCTTAACAAGCGGTTTCCGGGGCCTTGCGCCCCGGAAACCTTTTTATTTTCAAACACACTTATATGCTCTAAACAATAGAAAGAAAGCGTCCTCTTGGGACGCTTTCTTTTTTTGCCTGCGGTCAAACGCGCATGCCGTCATAGGCCACCACGATGTTGGCCTTGGAGTTTCTGGACAGGTACTGCTGGTATTCGGCGTGGGAGAAGCTCTGCACCTGGTTGATGTGGGTGACGAAGATACGGGCATCCTCCTTCAGAGCGCCGGCGGCCATCAGGTTATCCACCTGGAGGACGAAATGCTCAGCGTTCATGTGGCCGTTGCTCTTGTCCAGCTGGATGTTGCCCATGGTGCCCTCCATGATGAGCATATCCGCTTGTTGGCCCTTGAGGGCCTCCAGATTGTGGGCCTCATACAGGCCCGTATCGCAGGCGTAGAGCAGCTTTCCCTTTTCTCCCCGATCAAAGAGGTAGTTGATGGCCAGCTCGCCCTCGTTGGCCCGGTGGTTGCTCTCGATGGCAAACACCCGCATGCCCGCCGCCTCAAACCAGACATAGGGCTTAACGGGCTTAAGCTCCAGACGGCCCTTCTCCTCCAGGCGGGAAAAGCCGCGCATGCCCACCTCTTCCACGGCCCGGCGATAGCGCTGCAGCCAGGCGTATCCCTTTTCGGAAAGGTGGAAACGGATGGGGAAATGCCCCTTTCGGAAGTCCGCCATGGTCATGGCTTCAATGTTGGCGATGGAGAAATGGTCCTCGTGGGTATGGGTGATGAACACGTCCTGCACCTTGGACAGGGGGGCGTCGTACATCTGCGAGGCCGCCATCACGTCCGGCCCAAAGTCCACCATCGTGGTCTCGTCCATCAGCAGGG
>CALWRM010000086.1 GCA_944383925.1 uncultured Clostridia bacterium | reverse complement strand
GCATCCTGACCGAAGGCGGCTTCACCCTGCTGCGGGAGGGCGTGGTCTACGGCTATCTGATTTACCTCATCCTGCAAGGCCGCATGGCCCTTTCGGACTTTGCCATGTACTTTGCGGCCGTGGCCAGCTTTTCCCAGGGCTTGCAGACCTTCCTGGGCTCCGTGACCCAGCTGCTGGTGGAGATCCGCAAGGTGGACGAGGTGCACGCCTTGATGACGGAAGGCGACGAGGACCAGGGCGACGAGGCGCCGCCAAAGGGCGGGCCCATCGGCATTGCCTTCGACCACGTTTCCTTCGCCTATCCGGGGGGAAAGACCGTGCTGCACGACCTGAACCTGACCATCCAGCCGGGCGAAAAGCTGGCCATCGTCGGCCTGAACGGGGCCGGCAAGACCACGCTGGTGAAGCTGCTCACCAGGCTCTACGAACCCACCCAGGGCCGCATCCTTTTGAACGGAAAACCGGCCGCCCAAATGCCCAAACAAGCCTACTTCCGCCTGTTTTCGGCGGTGTTTCAGGAGATCAAGGTGTTCGCCTTCACCCTGGCGGAGAACATCGCCATGTTGCCCAAGCGGGAATTGGACATGGAGCGGGTGCGCCGGGCCGCGGTTCTGGCGGGCATCGACAAAAAGGCCCAAAGCCTGCCGGAGGGCTACGACAGCCTTATGCTCAAATTCCTGGACCTGCACGGCGCGGAGCTTTCCGGCGGCGAAAACCAGCGCCTGGCCCTGGCCAGGGCCCTGTACAAGGACGGCCCCATCCTGGTGCTGGACGAACCCACCGCCGCCTTGGACCCCTTGGCCGAATACGACATGTACCAGCGCCTGGCCCAGATGACCGAGGGCAAGACCTCCATCTTCATCTCCCACCGCCTCTCCTCCACCAGGTTTTGCGACCGCATCCTGCTGCTGGAGGACGGCCGCGTGGTGGAGGAGGGCAGCCATGAGGAGCTGCTGCGCCGGGGCGGCAAGTATGCCGAGCTGTTCAACGTGCAAGCCCAGTACTACAAGGAGGATGCCAGAAATGCTGGATAAAAAGGAGGATGGCGGCCTGAAGACCGCCGTAAAGGCCCTGCGCTTCTTCGTGCGCCTGGCCGCCAAGCACAAGCCCTCGCAGCTGGCGGTCACCCTGCTCTACAGCCTGACCAAGGCGGGCCTGCCCTTTGTGGGCGTGCTGCTGCCCAAGCTGGTGCTGGACGAGCTGAGCGGCGCCCGGGACCCATTCAGGCTCCTGCTGTACGCGGTGGCGGCCGCCGGGGTGAGCGCCCTGTGCTACCTGCTGTCCGAGTGGCTGCGCCTGCGGGTGGAGCGGGGCGGCATCCTGCTGGATTCCATCCTGGATAAGCTGCTGGGCGAAAAGACCTGCTCCATGGACTACCAATACCTGGAGGACCCGGAGTCCCTCACCATCCTGCAACGGGCCCGGCAGGGACGCATGACCCGCGGCGGCATGTACGCGGTGATGGTCTGGCACCTGCCCAGCACGCTGACCAACCTGTTCACCTGCCTTGGCATGCTCTGGGTGGTGGCCCAGCTGGATTGGTGGGTGCTGGCGCTGCTGCTCCTGTGCGTGGCGGCCAACCTGCTGTTGCTTCGCAAGAACAGCGACGCCGCCAACGCCTTCATGATGCACATGGGCGACTTCAACCGCATGTTCGCCTATCTCTATTTCCTGGCCTTCGACTTTACCAACGGCAAGGACATCCGCCTGTTCCACACCGCGCCCATGATCCAGGCCCGGATGCGGGAGTACAACGAAAAGGTGGTGGAGGTGGAGAAGGAGAGCTACCTGGTGATGTGCCGCTGCGGCGTGCTGCAGGCCCTGCTGGCCCAGGCCCAGCTGGGTCTGGTGTATGTGAGCCTGCTGGTGCAGGTGTTCCAAACGGGCCTGAGCATCGGCGATTTTGTGATGTTCGCCGCGGCCGCCTCCAGCTTCGCCACCACCCTGACGGCCACCTTCTCCGAGGCCACGCAGTCGCTGATGACCGCCCGCATGATCGCGCCCTACCGGCAGTTCCTGCGCCTGAAGGATCGCATGCCCAAGGCGGAAAGATCCGTGGACGGCCAGGCCCAGGCCCTTCGGTTTGAAAACGTGAGTTTCCGCTACCCAAGGGCCCAGGAGCCCACGCTGCGCCATTTGAACCTGACGCTGAAAAAGGGCCAGCGCCTGGCCGTGGTGGGAGAAAACGGGGCCGGCAAGACCACCATGATCAAGCTGCTGTTGCGGCTCTACGACCCGGACGAGGGCCGCATCCTGCTGGGCGACAGGGACATCCGCGAGCTGTCCCCCAAGGAGTACGCGGAGCAGTTTTCCGTGGTGTTCCAGGACTTTAAGCTCTTCGCCTTCTCGGTGCGGGAGAACATTTGCCTGGGCCGGGAGGAGCAAGAGCGGCTGGATCGGGTGCTGGCCCAGACGGGGCTGGACGAGTTGCTGGCCGGCTACGAGAAGGGCGTGGACACCTCGGTTTACAAGCAGTTCGACGAAAAGGGCGTGGAGTTTTCCGGCGGCGAGCGCCAGAAGATCGCCATCGCCAGGGCTTTGTACAAGGACGCCCCCATCGTGGTCATGGACGAACCCACCGCCGCCCTGGATCCCATCGCCGAGGAGGAGATCTACAACCAGCTGAACAACCTGATCCACGGCCGGACGGCCCTGTTCATCTCCCACCGGCTGTCCTCCTGCAAGTTCTGCGACGAGGTGGCCGTGTTCCAGGAGGGGCGCGTGGTGGAGCAGGGCTCCCACGAGGAATTGATGAAGGAGGAAGGGCTGTACAGGCGCATGTTCACGGCCCAATCCCAGTACTATGTTTAACGCGTTCGGCTTAAGAAGAAGCGATTGCGCCGGCGCCTGCGCCCTGCTGGGCTGGCGGCTGTGCGGCGGCTAGATGGACAAAAGAAACGGCTGAAGGCCGCGGGAGCATCCCTGCGGCCTTCGGCCGGAAGATGGGCTACTTGCTCACCTTTTCGGCCAGGGTGTTGTTGACCACGTCGCCATAGGGCGGGCGGCTGTCCAGCTCGCCGGCCTGCTCCATGATGTCCAGCAGGCGCTCGTAGGGTTCCTGCTCCAGCACGGGGCTCAGCGCGAAGGCGCCGATTTCGCGGTAGCGCACCACGACCTTTTCCAGCACCTCCAGATCGGTGTCGGGGAAGGAGGGGGCCAGGGCCTCGGCCACGGTCTTGGCATCGTTTTCCGCCAGGAACCGTTGGCCCTTGTACACGGCCCGCAGGAAGCGCTCCACCACATCGCCCTTCTTCTTGAGGGTCTCCTGGGTCACCTGGTAGCAGGTGTAGGGCACGGGTCCGGCGCTTTCGCCCACCGAGGCCAGCACGTAGCCGCCGCCCTCCAGCTCGAACTGGGTGGCCGTCGGCTCAAAGAGGGTGACGTAATCCCCCTCGCCGCCGGCAAAGGCGCCGGCCATGAGGTTGAACTGCACGTGGGTCATCACGTCCACGTCCACGCCGGGCTCCAAGCCCGCCTGGCGCAGGGCGTATTCCAGCGCCATCACCGGGATGCCGCCCGCGCGGCCGCCGATGATGGACTTGCCCCGCAGGTTCTCCAGGGTGAAGTTCTCCTCCATCTCCCGGCCGATGATGAAGGCGCCGTCGCAGGCGGTGAGCTGGCCCACCACCTGGGTGTAGTCCTGCCGGCCCTCGTTGTAGACGTAAACCGTGGTTTCCGGGCCCATCAGGCCGATGTCCGCCTGGCCCGAGAGCAGGGCGGCCATGGCCTTGTCGGCGCCGCCGGCGTTGGTCAGCTCGATGGTCAGGCCCTCCTCCTCGAAGTAGCCCTTTTCCATGGCGATGTATTGGGCGGCGTAGAACACCGAATGGGTCACCTCGGATAGGCGCACCAGCGTGGCCTCCTGCTTGGAGCAGCCGAGGCAGCCGGCCGGCAGCAACGCCGCCAACAGGCAAAGAAGTATCCGTTTCATTTTCTGGAATCCCTCCCTTTACGAAATCCGGAACCTGCCGTATACTATGAGGAAGGAGCACGCAAGGTGCAAAGGAGTTTTTGTGCGATGAAAAAAACCGTGATTTGGGGCGTACTGCTCGTGCTGGCAGGAGTGTACTTCCTGCTGTCCACCCTGTTTAACCTGCCCGCCGCCATCTTTCTGCTCTTCCTGGGCGCGGCGTTCCTGGCCGTGCGCTGCATCACCGGCAGGTACGGCTACACCATCCCCGGAAGCCTGCTGGCCGCCTTGGGCCTTGGCCTGACGCTGCAACACTACCTGCCCTTCACCACCAGCGGGGCGGCCCTGACGCTGCTGTGCCTGTCCCTCGGCTTCCTCGTGATGCATCTGATCGACTTCCGGCGCATGGGCAACTGGCCGCTGATTCCGGCCCTGGTGCTGTTCCTGGTGTCGGCGCTGCTCTTCATCACCACGGACCCGGCCCTGCGCCATCTGTTGGAGCCCTACTTCCCCTATCTGTTGCCCGTCGTGCTGATCCTGCTTGGCGTGATCTTCCTGCTGCGCGCCCTGTTCAAGGGCCGCCGCAGCGAAGCGCCTGCCGGAAACGCCCCGCGGCAAGAGCCCAGGGAGGAGCAGGTGCCCCCTTGCGACTACTACATGCCCCCCAAGGCGGAGCCCACAACCCAACGGCCCGAGCCCCAGCCCGAACCCCAGCCCTCCGAGGAGGAAAAAACCCAGGAGCCCTAGCGACCCTTCAGCCAAGACGGCCGCAACCAAGCCCCTTCCCCATGCGGGAAAGGGGCCTTTTTCGTGTATGCCGCCCCCTCGCCGGGCGGGCGGTTCAAGAGAAGGCCAATGCCGCTCTTGCGGCGTAAATGGTTGATCGCATACGAGCCTGACTTGCAAAACTATCTCGTGTTTGCACCGAAATATCGTAGAAACGTGTTTTGCGGACGGAGACGGCGGAAGATCGGAGAAACCTTAAGAACGCTGCGCCGCTGGAAAAAAGCCGAACATCACCAAAACAAAAAGGATGCCCGGAGTGGAAAGGCAGATATCGGAACGGAGAATTCTGGCGCGGAGGGCATGGCGCAGATACGGCGGGCAAAGAGGGGACGAGGGGAACCGTCGAAGAAACCCGTTGACGGGCGGCAAGCAAGAGGCTCCCGCAGCTGGCAGAGCGTACCAACGCGGCGTGCGCGCCGGCAAAGCCGGGGTAAGGATTCCCCGTATGGCGGGGCCCTGTTCCGGGAAGGCTATCCCCTGGCACGGTCCTGGACGGATAAACCGATTTTGTTCAGGAATTAACAAGGAAATCGTTGCATTGGCCCCGGGCTAGTGCTATGCTAGGAACTGGGATGAATGATAAATATTTAACAAACATCCCGGCAGGACAGAATGAACAAACGGAGGTCTACATCATGGCACGCTTCACGCTTCCCAGGGACATTTACTACGGATCCAACGCGATCGCTTCCCTGACCGACCTGGACTACAAGAAGGCCTTTGTGGTCACGGGCGGCTCTTCCATGCAGCGCACGGGCTTCCTCAAAAAGGTGGAGGACGCGCTGGCCGCCGGCGGCATGCAGGTGCAGGTCTTTGACGGCGTGGAGCCCGACCCCTCCATCGAGACGGTGATGCGCGGGGCGCAGGCCATGCGCGACTTTGAGCCCGACCTGATCGTGGCCCTGGGCGGCGGTTCGCCCATGGATGCGGCCAAGGCCATGTGGGTGTTCTATGAATATCCGGAAAAGACCTTCGAGGACATCAAGAACCCCTTCACCATGCCCAAGCTGCGCAAGAAGGCCCATTTTGCCGCCATCCCTTCCACCAGCGGCACGGCCAGCGAGGTGACGGCCTTTTCCGTGATCACCGACTACAAGACGCTGATCAAGTACCCTCTGGCCGATTTTGAAATCACCCCCGACATCGCCATCCTGGACACCGACATCCCCCTGACCATGCCCAAGAAGCTGGTCGCCCACACCGGCATGGACGCCCTGACCCATGCCATCGAGGCCTATGTGGCCACGGCCCGCTCCGGCTTCTCCGATCCCCTGGCCAAGCAGGCCATCGTGGACATCTTCGACTCCCTGGTGGATTCCTACAACGGCGACGTGGAGGCCCGGGGCAAGATGCACATCGCCCAGTGCCTGGCCGGCATGGCCTTCTCCAACGCGCTGCTGGGCATCGCCCACTCCCTGGCCCACAAGACCGGCGCCATGTTTGAGCTGCCCCATGGCCTGTGCAACGCCATCCTGCTGCCCTACGTCATCCAGTACAACGCCAAGGCGTGCCAGAGCCGCTATGCGGACATCGCCCGCGCCCTCGGCCTGCCCGGCGGCACGGACAAGCAGCTGACCGACGCCCTGGTGCGCGCCATCCGCGAGCTGAACGAGAAGCTGGGCATCGCTCCCACCTACCAGGCCAACGGCGTGTCCGAGGAGAACCTCAACAAGCATGCCGACGGCATTGCCAAGAACGCCACCGCCGACCCCTGCACCGGCTCCAACCCCAGGCCCATCGACGCGGCCAACATGAAAAAGGTGCTGCTCTGCGCCTTCTACGGCGTGGACGTCAACTTCTAATCACCCCCAACAGCCATGCAAAAGGCAGGCGCCCCGAGACTTCAAAGGCTCGGAGCGCCTGTTTTTTGCTCATGGGGTTTTAGACAATTTCGCCTGTTAGGCGTTGGCAGCACTGGCGGTAGATCTGCGCCGTTTTCGCAAGCACGGAGGGTGGAAGCTCCGGGCCGGGGCTGCGGCCGTTCAGCCCTTGCGCCACCAGATAATCCCGCACAAACTGCTTGTCCAGGGAGCGCGGCGAGGCGCCGGGCCGCCAGTCCTCGGCCAACCAATAGCGGCTGGAGTCCGGGGTGCATAGCTCATCGCCCAGCACGAGCTCGCCCGCGCCGTCGTAGCCAAACTCGAACTTGGTGTCCGCAATCAGCAGCCCCCGCTCCAGGGCCTGCCCATAGCAGCGCTCGTACAGTCGGAGGCTCAGCGCCACGAGGCGGTCCGCCTCCTCCCTGCCGATCTCGTTTTGCAGCCGTTCCAAGCAGATGGGCTCGTCGTGGCCCTGGCTGCGCTTGGCGGCGACGGTGACGAGGGGGCGCTCCAGCCGGTCCGCCAGGCGGTAGCCTTCGGCAAGGGGCTGTCCCCAGGCCTGGCCGCCGCGCCTGTATTCCTCCCACAGGCTGCCGAACATATAGCCCCGCACGATGAACTCATAGGGCAGCATGCGCAGCCGCCGGACGAGCGCCGTGCGCAGGCCGTAGGCCGCGGGGTCGTCGCAGAAGGGCGCCGGCATCCGGGAGGGGCCGGCGCTGATCAGGTGGTTGGCAACGATGGACTTCGTCTGGTCGAACCAGTACAGGGACAGCAGGTTGAGGGCCACGCCCTTGCCGGGGATGGGGGTGGGGAGCACCACGTCGAAGGCGGAGATCCTGTCCGTGGTGAGGATCACAAGCGACTTCTCGTCGGCCGCATACAGCTCTCGAACCTTGCCGGAAAGCAGCTTTTTCATCTCGCGCTACACCTCCGTCCGCTTGATGGCAAGGAGCGTATCCATGCAGTGCCGGTGGGGTACGCCGCCGCTGTTGCAGGGGAAGATGCGCTCCGAGCAGGAGGCGATCAGCCAGTCGGCGTAGTGGGTGAACAGCTCCCCCGAGATCCAGCGGTACCGCCCCGGCTTTTCGTCGGAGGGGCTGGTCACAAAGGGCTTTCGGACGAACACGTTGAGCGCATGCAGGCCCGAAGGGGCTGTGTGGGCCTGGTAGTTTTCCAGGATCTCCCGGCGCAGATGCGGCGGGATGTAGTGCAGGGCGCCCGAGCAAAAGAGGATGTCGAACTGGCTGTCCAGGCGGAAATCCAGCAGGTTTGCCTGGAAGAAGTGAACCTGCGCGCCCGCCTGGTCCGCCAGGGCGCGGGCCTTGTCCAGGGCCAGGGACACCGCGTCAAAGGCCGTGACCTGATAGCCGTTTCGGGCGAAGAAGACGGCGTTTTTTCCCTCGCCGCAGGCGATGTCCAGCAGGCGCAGCGGCCGCACGGGCGGGCAAAGCCGCAGCACCTCGTAGCACATGTCGGAGGGCTGCACGCCCCAATAGTACCCGGGCGCGCGGTAGCGCTCCTCGTAGTCCAGGATCCTTCGCTGCTCCGCCGGATAGCCCAAAAGGGCGTCGATATCGCAATGAAAGACGTTGGCAAGCAGCGGCAGCGTGGAGATGTCCGGGGTGGAATTGCCGTTTTCCCATTTGGAAATGGCCTGAAAGGAGACGTTCACGAGGTTGGCGAGCTCCTCCTGCGTCAAGCCCTGCTGTTTTCGAAAGGCATGGATGTTTTTTCCTATCGCGTTGGTCATGCGCCACGCTCCTCTCCATCGTTTGCTTGCCTCTAGCATGCCACAGCGGGGAGGAAGAGGAAATAACCAGCTCCTTGAGTTTTGCCTCCGCCTCAACCGCCGGTTGAGGCGCGTTCAGGCCTCGCCCTCCTGCCAAAGCGGCAGGCGCAGGGTGAAGACGCTGCCCTTGCCCGGCTGGGATTCCACGTCCACGGTGCCGTTGTGCTCCAGGGCCACGGCGCGGACGATGTACAGCCCCAGGCCGTCGCCGCTGTTGTCCGCTCGCCGGGTGAAGCCCCGGTCGAAGATGCGGGGCAGGTCCTCCGGCGCGATGCCGCTGCCCGTATCCGCCACGGAGACGACGGCGTAGCGCTCCTCCCGCCCCAGGGACAGGGTGACGCGGCCGTTTGGCGGTAGGAAGGAAAGGGCGTTGTAACAGAGGTTTTCCAGCGCCGTCTCCAGCCGGTCCGCCTCGCCGCGCACCACCAGCGTCTCCACAGGCAAATGCAGCAGGAAGCTGGCCCCGGAAAGCTCCATGTCCGGCCGGTTGGCCTCGTAGAACTTGCGAAGAAAGTCGTTGAGGCAAAGCGCCGTCGGGCCGAAAACGCCCCGCTCGCTTCGGGAAAAGTCCTGGATGAGGTCGAAGCGCTGCTCCACGGCGCTGGCCCGGTCCAAGAGGGCCTCCAGATAGCCGGCCGTTTCCTGGTCCAGGGCGACGCCGCCGCTGCGCACCAGCTCCGCATAGCTGCGCAGGGCCGCCAAAGGGTTTTTCAGATCGTGCAGCAGGTTGGCCAGCAGCTCGCGGCGCTCCGTCAGCAGGGTTTCCATCCGGCGGGTGCGCTCGGCCACCTCCTCTTGCAAATGGTCGGTCAGGCGGCGGTTTTCCCTCGTCAGCTGCACGGCGCGCAGGGCCATCAGCGAGGCAAAGCCCACCACCAGCGCAAAGCCGCCGTATTCCTCCGGCCAGGCGCCGCGGATGGGTTCAAAGCGGTTGGCCGTCAGCACGGAAAGGATGACGGACAGGCCATACAGCCCGGAAGCGCAAAGCAAATAACGTCCCAGGGGCTCGTTTTGACGCAACTCCCAGCCCGCCAGAAACAGCAAATAAGCCCCGGCGGCCAGCTTCCAAAGAAAGAGCAATATGCCATAAGCATTGATGAGCGAGGGAACCTGTGGTAGAATGAGCAACGGAAACAAGGCGGTGGCGGTACACAGGCTCGCCGCGACGGGCACGGCCGCACGGCAGTGAAAGCGCCGGTCGGAAGCGCCGCATAGCTCTCCGGCCAGCAGCAGGGCGCTGAGCAACACCAGGTTGCCGCAGACGTCCTCCAGGGCGTACAGCGGCCGGATAGAGGGCGCGCCCAGGGCGCGCAGGAAGGGATAGCATACCCGCAGCGCGAAGAATAGGCTCATCAACCCCATCCAACGGCTGAAGCGGTCCCGGCTGAACAGCCATTGGGCTAGGTTGGAGAGGGCGAGGGAGAGGGCCGCGAAGCAGAGCAGCCCATACACCATCAGCCGCGCCGTCTGCATCTGTGAGACGGCGCCCAGCGTGCCCACGGCCGGCGGATAGTACAGCCCCGAGTAGTAGTGGGTGTAGTTGGCGCACTGGATGACGATTTCCACCTCGCCCTTTGCGGCAAAGGCATAAAGCCCGTCCTCCACCAAGGGCTCGTAGGGGTCCAGCCCGCCCTGCTCGCCGACCAGCTCGCCGCCGATGTACACCCGCCCCGCGCAGAGCAACTCCGGCAGGTAGAGCGCCAGGTCCACAGGCTCCTCGCCCACCCGCAGCACCAGCCGGTAGGTGGCCTGGCCGTAGGGCGTGCCAAGCGCCTTGGAGAAGTTGGGGTATTGGCCGATGTAGGTATACAGCTGGGGGGAGACGCCGTTTAAAAAGTCCTCCGGTTCCAGGCTTTGGCCCGGGTAGTACTCCCAGCCCTCCACCAAGAAGGCGACGCGCTCGGGGTCGTCCTGCAAAAGGTTGTAGCCCGGGCCGCCGGAAAGGGCGGCGGCATACTTGTTGTCCAGCAGAAACAGGGCGGTAAAGACCGCCAGAGACGCCAGAACCGCGGCCGTGAGCAGCAAAAGGTGGCGGCCGGTTCGCGCATGCATCGAAAAAATCACCTCGCAAGGGGGGATTGCGTTGAATATGTTTCGTTCTTTCGCCAGAGCGCTGGCCCTATGCCTTTGCCTAGGCTGCCTGTGTTGGGCGGCCCCGGCAGCGGCCGGCGGGGTGCAACATACAAAGATCCTGCAAGATCGAACCATCGGGGAGGGCGAGACCCTGGCATTCACCACCGTGGACGCGAAGTTTGCCGACTCGCCCTATTTGACCGAGGGCATGTATCCCGGGGAGCTGACCGTGCAGCTCCAGGGCACCATCGTGGTGGAGGCGGGCGGCTGCCTGTCCATCGGGCCCCTGTCCGTCGGTGGATCCGAGGCCTCGCCGGTGATCTCCGCAGTCCTCTCCCAGGACGCCCCGCGGATCATCGTCCGGGCGGGCGGCCGGCTGGAGCTGACGAGCGTGGAGCTGGAGCTGGAGGGGCAGGGCCTTTTCATTCAGCAGGAGGAGGGCGCCTACGTGCGCTTGGCGGCCATGGACCCCCTGAAGGAGGGGCTTGCGCAGTGGGCGGGCCCCCAGGTGAACAACCTCTACGACGAACCTCGGACCCTGTACCTGACGGCGGGGACCGTCCTGGTGGAGGAGCTGCTGCCGGCCAGCGAGAAGGTCACCCTGCAAGACCAGGGAGTGGAGCGGGACCTGGAGCTGGCCATCGCCTGGGACCTGTCCGGCTACGACGGCCGCGCCGGCGGGGAGCTGGAGCTTGCGGGAAGTTATCTGGACGAACAGGGCGAGCCCGTCGCCTCCCTGCGCCCGCTCTCGATCCGGGTGTGTTGGTATGACCAGACGCAGATCGAGGTGGAGGACGTGATCTGGAAGGGCGACCAGGCCCGCACCCTCAGCTTCCTGGTGCGGCGGCTTCCGGAGGGCTACAGCGCCAGGGACGTATGGGGCGAGGTCTCCGACGACGGAGGCGACACCTGGGAGGAATGGGAGGAGCTTGACCCCGTCTCGGATTCGCAGGACGAGGAAGCCAAATACTACACCTTCTTCAGCCCCGGAACCTCGCCCTGCCTGTACCGCCTGGCGGCGCAGGCAGGGTCCCTGCCCACGATCTATTCGCCAAGCTATCTCTTGCCCGAGAAGGCGGAGGCGGGCCAGGAGGAGGACCAGGGCGGCAACCGGGGCGGCAGCATCTCGCCCATCCAGGGCCTTCCGGGCCTGGCGGCCTCCCCGTCGCCGGAGCCCAGCCCCGCGGCGAGCCCCTCGCCCAGCCCGGTTGCGAGCCCTTCGCCCGCCCCCTCGTCCGGCCAGCAGCCGGAATCCGAACCCAGACAGGAGGCGGACGGGCATAAGGCCATGGAGCTTTCGCCGGAGGAAACGCCCCTGAGCCGGCCCAAGGAGAACGCCAAGGCCCCCAGCTCCGCCCCGGCCCCCAGCTCCGCCCCGGCCCCCAGCGGAACCGCCGCCCCAGACCCCACGGCGCAGCCCCAGGCGGAGCCTTCGCCCCAGACCGGCGATGGGGATGCGGAGCCTCTATTTGTTTCCCAGGAGCGGCGCGAGCTCTCGCCCCTGGGTCAGGCGTTGCTGGTCATTTCCGGCGTCGCCGTCTGCGTGGGCGTCGGCGTGGCTGTGGCCAGGCCCTGGCGCAAGCGGCGCTAGCGATGAGATGCAAAAAAAGGAAGAATCTGCGTCTAGGAAAGGAAACGCCCCGGGGCCTCCGGGGCGTTTCCTTTCCCCAGCCGCGTTCGGACCCGCCGCCAAGGGCCTGCCTCATGCCGGCGGCCGGAAACAATAACCCTTTCGGCGCACGGTTTGGATGTAGTTCTGGCCGGGGCAAAGCCGGTCCAGCTTCTGGCGCACCCGGGCCATGCAGACCTGGATGTTGTGCAGGCCCCGATTGATGGGCGCGTTCCACACCCGGTCGTGCAGCTGCTCATAGGAGAACACCTGGCCTGGGTTGCGGGCCAAGAAGGTGAGAAGATCGAACTCCAGGGTGGTGAAGGCGGCCGGATGGCCTTGGTAGCGCACCTCCCGCAGCCCCAAATCCACCTCCAGCTCGCCAAAGCGCAGAACCTCGCCAACCTCCACCTGGCGCCGCCGCTCGATCCTGAGCCGCAGCCGAAGCTCCAGCTCCACGAGGGAATAAGGCTTGGCCAGGTAGTCGTCTCCGCCGGCCATCAGGCCGCGGATGCGGTCGTCCGCCTTGGCGTAGGCCGAGAGGAAGAGAACGGGCACCCCGCTTACCTCCCGAAGCCGGCGGCAGACGCTGATGCCGTCCATGTCCGGCATGTCCACGTCCAATACGATGGCGTCCAGGGCGGCCGTCTGGGCCACGGCCAGGGCCGCCGCGCCGTTGTCCGCCCGAAACACCAGATAGCCCGCCCGCTTGAGATAGGCCTCGTTGGTGATCTGGATATGTGGATCGTCATCCACAAGCAATACCCGATACATGGCCGTCCTCCTTTGCTGCATCCTCCTAAACTGTATCATATCATATTGGTTAGGTCAGTAACCTCACAGACATATCACATTGCACAGGGCTGTGGAGAAGGCTGGCTTGTTTCGAGAAGCCGGCATGGCCCGGCGTTTGTTGGCCTCCGGGCTTTGGCGAAAGGGCGCACCCTCGTCCCACGCCAGGGCGTGGAACGCCCGGCGCGCCGGATCTCCCCGGAGGGCCTCCCATGCGTTTGCGCTGGCAAGGCAAAAGCCGGCCGCTTCTTTATCGGGAAAATTGGTCCCGCACCCAATTGGTGCGGGACCAATCCTTTTTCAGATGCAAAAAGCCGTTTCTTCACCGCCGCGCGCGTCATCCCTTCGTGATGCGCAGCGAGGCGAGGCTGCGAGGGGGCAGGGTGCAGGCGTAGCGCAGCCCTTCCAGCCGCAGGTTTACGTCCAGCGGCGTCTCGGCCGTGTTGGCCAGGGCGCAGCCGAGGGAGCCGTCCGGGTTCAGGGCGGCGGCCGCCTTGAGGGCGTCCCGGTAGCAGCTGACGCCGATGCGCGTGGAGCCGGGCAGCAGGTAGCGGCTGACGTGGACCATGCCGTAATAGGCGCCGGTGAGGTGGAAGCGGTCGTTGGCGGCGTCCACCAGTACGGGGGCCAGGCAGCCGGAGTCGCGGTCGTGGTAGGGGCCGCCCTCCAGGTTCAGAACCATGTTCCAGTCCACGCAGCCGTTGGACCAATGGTTCAGGTTGTCGATCAGGTCGCCCGCATAGCGCAGGGCGCTGTCAAAGCCGGTCAAGGGGTCCTTGCCCAGGCCGCAGCAGAACTCCGTCTGCAACAGGGCCTTGTCCGGGAAGGCCTCGTGGGTGAGGTCCAGGGCCTGGAAATGGGCGCCGGAATACCAATGGTAGGCCACGCCCCAGACCCGCTGGCGGGCGAAGTCGTTGCGGAAGCTGTCCCTGGCGCGCTCGTAAACCCGCTCGCGGTTGTGGTCCCAGACCATCAGGCGGATATCCGACAGGCCGGCCCGGTCCAGGGCGGGGGCCAGATGCTCCTGGATCAGCTCGCTCTCCTCCTGGGCGGAGTAGACGCAGCTCTCCCAGGTCTGGGTGGCCTTGGGCTCGTTTTGCACGGTGAGGCCCTGGATGGGGACGCCCCTTTGCCGGTAGGCGAGCAGGTAGGCCGCCACATAGTCGCACCAGCTGTCCGCCCACTCGGGCGAAAGCTTGCCGCCCCGCTGGGCCCTGCCGGTGGTCTTCATCCAATAGGGCGGGCTCCAGGGGGAGGCAAAGAGCCAAAGCCCGGGGGCGCGCCGCAGGGCGTCCCGCACGAAGGGCAGCACGCAGCCCTCCTCATGGCCCAGGGAAAAGCGCCCCATGTCCCGCTCGCGCGGCGGGGTGTAGGCGTACTCGCGGGTGGAGAAGTCGCAGGAGCCTATGTGCATGCGGCACAGGCTGTAATGGGCGCCCTCCTCGCCGAAGTAGGCCTCGATCAGCTCCTGCCGCCGCCCGGGGGACAGGGCCATGTAGTTGACCGCGGAGGCCTCGGTGAAGGCCCCGCCGAAGCCCAGGATGCGCTGGCGCTTCTGCTCTGGGTAGAGGTTGACCACCTGGTTTTCGGTTTCCTCGTCCGCAACCAGGGGGCGTGGGGGAAACTGGCGGAGTTTTTCCTCCTTGGTGGAGAGGGTCAGGCTTGCCTGGTACATCGTTGCGCCTCCTTGCTTGGCATGGGTTTTTGTATATGGGGCCGCTCCCGGCGCGGGCTATTCGTCCACAACCTCGATGTTTTCCCTGCCGAACAGGCTGCTGGCGGCGCGCAGGGTGTCCTCCTGGGAGGGGAGCTGCGCGGGCGGGGGCTGGGAGATGCTCAGCTGCAGGCGGATGGGCCGGCCCGTCAGCTCGGAGAAGATCCGCTCCACCAGCGCCTTGTTGGCCTCCTGGGCCAGCATGTCGTGGAAGATGCCCATCTCCGGCTCGAAGCAGACCAGGGCGTTGTCCTCGCGCAGGCCCAGGAAGCTGGCCCCGCGCACCGTGGAGTAGAGGGGAAGCTTTTCCTTTTTGACCCGGGCGAGGAGCTTTTGCCACAGCTCGCCGTCGGAGACGGTCGCAGCCGGCGCGGGGGCCTTGGCCGGCGCGGCCCGGCGGGGGGCGGCGGGCGCGGGGGCGGTCGGCGCGGGGACGAAGCCCTGCTCCAGCTTCTTTTCCAGGGCCTCCACCCGGGCCGTGAGCGCCTCCAGGGAGCGGTCGATCTGGGGCCGGCAGGCCCGGAAGGCCGTCATCTCCAGCACGGTGCTCGGCTGGGTGGCCCAGCGCATTTCCGCCTGGGCCGCGGTGAACAGCTCCATGGCCCGCAGGGCCCGCTCCACGCCGAGGGCTTGGGCCTGCTGGGCCAGGCGGGCGGCGTCCTCGGGGCTGACGTCCAGCAGGGAGGCGCAGTCCTCCACGGCGGCGGAAACCAGCACGCCCCGAAGGTGGCCCACCAGCTCCCGGCAGAACACCGCGCTGTCGCCGCCGCCCTCCAGCAGGCGGTCGATGACCCGCAGCGCCTCGCCCGCGTCCCCGGCGGCCAGGGCGTCCACAAAGGCGAAGCGCAGGGCGCTGCCGGTCAGGCCCAGGGCGCTTTGGACCACGGCCTCGTCGATGTGGTCCTGGCCGTAGGAGATGCAAAGGTCCAGCATGGAGATGGCGTCGCGCATGGCCCCTTCGCTGGCCCGCGCGATCTGGAACAGCGCCCCTTCCGTGGCGGCGACGCCCACGCTCTGGGCGATGCGGGCCAGATGGCCGGCCACGTCGGAAGCGGTGATGCGGCGAAAGTCGAAGCGCTGGCAGCGCGAGAGGATGGTGGTGGGCAGGCGCTGGGGATCGGTGGTGGCCAGGATGAACACCGCGTGGGCCGGCGGCTCCTCCAGCGTCTTGAGCAGGGCGGAAAAGGCGCCCGCGCTCAGGGCGTGCACCTCGTCGATGATGTAGACCTTGTAGCGGCCAAATTGGGGCGGATATTTGACCTTTTCGATGAGCTCGCGGACCTCGTCCACGCGGGAGTTGGAGGCGCCGTCGATCTCGATGATGTCCATGTTGTTTTCCTGTTGAAGCAGCTGGCAGGGTTGGCATTGGCCGCAGCTCTCCCCGTCCACGGGGTGCTCGCAGTTGATCGCCCGGGCCATGAGCCGGGCGGTCGTGGTCTTGCCGGTGCCGTGGGTGCCGCAAAACAGGTAGGCGTGGGCGATGTGGCCGGAGCGCACCTGGTTGCGCAGCGTCTCCACCACCGCCTGTTGGCCCACCACCCGGTCGAAGCGGTCCGGCCTCCAAAGCCTGTACAGAGCCTGGTAACTCATGCAGCCAAGTTCCCCCTTTTTTTCGCTAAGCCCGCGCGGAAGGCTTGCCGCGCGGGCTTAGCTCTATTATGCGTCATTTTGGGGATTTTGCAAGTGTGGCCTCCGGGTTTCTATGGTATAATAGTAAAAAAAGGTGGTGCGGCCATGGACTTGGAGGAGCTTTACGGGCAGATCCGCGCCTGCCGGCGCTGCGGGCTTTGCCAGGGCAGAAACCATGCCGTGCCCGGCGAGGGCTTGGAGCTTGCGCCCAAGGTCATGTGCATCGGCGAGGGCCCGGGTCAGCAGGAGGATTTGAGCGGCCGCCCCTTCGTGGGACCGGCCGGCCAGCTTCTGGACCGCATGCTGGCCAGCATAGGCTTAAACCGGCAGAACACCTACATCGCCAACGTGGTCAAGTGCAGGCCGCCGGCCAACCGCACGCCCGAGGCGGCGGAGGTGCAGGCCTGCCTGCCCTTTCTGCGCCAGCAGGTGCGGCTGATCCGGCCCCGGATCCTCTTCTGCCTGGGGGCCACGGCGGCCAGGGCCATCATCGACCCGAACTTTCGGGTGACCAAGCAAAGGGGCCTGTGGGTGGAGCGCAAGGGCTTTTACCTGATGGGCAGCTATCACCCTTCCGCCCTGCTGCGGGACGAGAGCGGCCAATACAAAAGGCAGGCCTGGGAGGACCTCAAGAGCCTTCGGGCCAAGCTGGAGGAGCTGGAGAGAGGGTAAGACCGGAAAAGGGGCGAGCATGAACCAAACAAAGCTAAGGCAACTGAACGAGGAGATGGAAAAATACTTCCAGGAGCTGTATGCGCCCGAGGGCCGCATCCTGGTGCCCGGGGACGGGGACGCAAGCGCGAGGGTGGCCCTGGTGGGCGAGGCGCCCGGCGAGCAGGAGGCCCTGCTGCGCCGGCCCTTCGTGGGCCGCGCAGGCAAAAACCTGGACGAGTTTTTGTCCCTCACCGGCCTAAAGCGGCCGCAGCTGTACATCACCAACGCCGTGAAGTTTCGGCCCGTGCGCCAGACCCAGCGCGGCCAGGCCAACCGGCCGCCCACCCGGGAGGAGATCGAGCTGTTTCGGCCCTGGCTGCTCAAGGAGCTGGGCCTGGTGAGGCCGCGCCTGGTGGCCAGCCTGGGCAACGTGCCCCTGCTGGCGCTGACGGGCAGGCGGGCCGCCATCGGTCAGCTGCACGGCCAGATGCTGGAGCTGCCGGAGCTCGGCTGCGCGCTCTTTCCCCTCTACCATCCGGCGGCCGTGATCTACAACCCCTCCCTGCGCGAGGCCTACCTGCGGGATATGCAGCGCTTCGGGCAGCTATGCGCCAGGCTCTAGCGGGCGCCGGCGCCTTCGGCCGGGCGCTGAAAGATGGACCTTCACGCGCGCCCATTGACAATTGGGACCGAGGAAAAGCTGCTTTGAAACAAAAAAACGCCAAGGCAGCCCGCCGCATGGTATACTTGAAACACGTAAAGGAGGACGACGGTATGGAAGAGCTATTGAGCATTATCTCCCTCAACTGGCCATCGGCCATCTGCATCTTGATCGGCTTTGGGCTGGTGATCGTCGAGATGTTCGTGCCGGGCTTTGGCGTGCCGGGCATCACGGGGCTGGCCCTGCTGCTGGTGGGCGTGGTGCTGGCGGCCAATTCCGTGCTGGAGGCCATCCTGCTGGCGATCATCATCGTGGTGTTGCTGTGCCTGATCCTGTCGCTGTCCCTGCGTTCGGCCTCCAAGGGCCGCCTGGCCAAGACGCCCCTGGTGCTTTCGGATTCGGCCACCAAGGAGGAGGGCTATTCCAGCGCGGAGGACATGAGCTATTTCCTCGGCAGGCAGGGCGTGGCCCAAACCCCCCTGCGCCCGGCCGGCATGGCCGACTTTGACGGCGTGCGCCTGGACGTGGTGTCCGACGGCGAGTTCGTGCCAAAGGGCACCAAGCTGGTGATCACCAAGGTGGAGGGCAGCCGCATCGTGGTGAGCCAATGCGCAGAGGCAAAGGCGTAGAAATCCCCCCTATTCGTTCGCTCATGTATGCAAATATATGTAGAGAGGAAGGTTTTTGTATGGAATGGCTTTGGGTATTTGGCATCCTGGTTCTGATCGTGGTGTTTCTTTCCATCTTCTTTTCCTTCTTTCCCCTGGGATTGTGGATTAGCGCGCTGGCTTCCGGCGTAAAGATCCGAATCCTGACCCTGGTGGGCATGCGCTTTCGGCGTATCACGCCCAGCAAGCTGGTCTATCCTCTGATCAAGGCCACCAAGGCGGGCCTGGAAATCTCCCTGAACAAGATGGAAGCCCATTACCTGGCCGGCGGCAACGTGGACCGCGTGATCAACGCCCTCATCGCCGCCCAGCGCGCCGACATTCCCCTGGAGTTTGAGCGCGCCGCTGCCATCGACCTGGCGGGCCGCGACGTGCTGCAGGCCGTGCAGATGAGCGTCAACCCCAAGGTGATCGAGACCCCCGTTGTGGCCGCCATCGCCAAGGACGGCATCGAGCTGCGGGCCAAGGCCCGCGTCACCGTCCGGGCCAACATCGACCGCCTGGTCGGCGGCGCCGGCGAGGAGACCGTCATCGCCCGCGTCGGCGAGGGCATCGTCACCACCGTGGGCTCCGCGGAGACCCACAAGCAGGTGCTGGAAAACCCCGATATGATCTCCCGCACCGTGTTGTCCAAGGGCCTGGATGCGGGTACAGCCTTTGAAATTCTGTCCATCGACATCGCGGACGTGGACGTTGGCCGCAACATCGGCGCCCAGCTGCAGACCGATCAGGCCGAGGCGGATAAGCGCATCGCCCAGGCCAAGGCCGAGGAGCGCAGGGCCATGGCCGTGGCCCGCGAGCAGGAAATGGTGGCCCAGGTGCAGGAAATGCGCGCCAAGGTGGTCGAGGCCGAGGCCGAGGTGCCGCGCGCCATGGCGGCCGCGCTGCGCGAGGGCAAGCTTGGCGTGATGGATTACTACAACATGCAAAACGTGATCGCCGACACCCAGATGCGCGACTCCATCTCCAAGACGGGCCTGGATAGCGGCGAGGGCAAGCGCTAAAGCGACCGACCCGCAAGAAGACCCCCCGCTCCCCCCTTCGCGCGGGAGCGGGGATGGATCTAAAGGAACGTCTAGAAGAAGGGAGGCGAGCCGGCGGTGGATTTTATAGGCTTTTTGATCGTCGCCTTCGTGGTGCTCAACCTCATCATGAAGGCCAGCGGCAAGAAGAAGGGAGCAAAGCCCGGTCAGGCCGCCAACCCCCCGGCGGCCCAGGCGCCCGCGCAGCGCCCGGCCGCGCCGGCGCCCAGACCCATCGTGGCGCCCACCGTGGCACCGCGCGTGCAGCCCATGGTGCGGCCCCATGGCCAGCCCCAGGGCCACTGCGTCCACGGCACCAACTCCGCGGGCAAGCCGGCCTCCGCGCCGGAGGGCGTGTCCGCCATGCAGCCCAGCCGGTTGGTGCGGGAGGACTTGGGCGCCCTGCGCCAGAAGCAAAATCCCAATCCCGCCCTGGAAGTGGTCCAACAACCCCGCGACCAGGACCAGGCCTACGAGATCAAGCGCGCCGCCGGGAGCGGCGCGGGCCTGCGCGCCCAGGATCTGCGGCGGGCCATGGTGCTCAAGGAAGTGCTGGATAAGCCCGTTAGCCGCAGAAGGGGCGTGAGGGCATGAGCGAGCTGAAGGTGATGGTCTGCGACGACCAGCCGGGCATGCGGCTGGTGCTGCGCAAGCTCATCGAGAAAGCGGAGGGCTTTCGCCTGGTGGGCGAGGCCGAGAGCGGCGAGGCCTGCCTGGAGCTGTTCGCGGAGCTGCGGCCCGAGATCGTCTTCATGGACGTGGAGATGCCCGGCATCAACGGCGTGGAATGCGCCAGGCGCATCCAGGACATCGACCCCAAGACGGCGCTCATCTTCGCCACCGCCCACGAGGGCTATATGGGCGAGGCCTTCGAGCTGTACGCCTTCGATTATCTGCTCAAGCCCTTCAAGGCCGAGCGCGTCCTGGCCACGCTGAACCGGCTGCGGGAGCTGCTGCGGCGTCCGGCCCAGGAGGAGCCGGTCAAGCCGGCCCCCGCCATCCCCCGCAAGAAAAAGCGCATGCTCCTGCGCAATAAGGAGGGCGTCTCCATGGTCGATATGGAGGACATCATCCTGGTGCAGCGGGAAAACCGCGCGACGGTGCTCTATACCCAGCAGGCCAGCTACCAGACCGGCGACACATTGGCCGAAATCGAGGCCAGGCTGGACCCGGAGCTGTTCTTCCGCAGCCACAAGAGCTACATCATCAACCTGTCCTACATAGATTCCATCACCCCCTACGGCCGGTGGACCTATGTGGTCAAGTTCAAGGGCATCCGCCAGGACGCCCTGGTGACCCATGAGAAGTACGAGCAGCTGGAGGAGATGTTCGGCTAGAACGCCCCCAGCGCCGCAACGACGAGGACGCCGGCATCGCCGGCGTCCTCGATGTTGTCAAGGGCCTAGGTCAGGTTGGAGAGGGGACCGGCCGCGCGCCGGCCCCGATGGCCGCCAAGGCGCCGCCGCCCCAGCAGCTTTCCGGCCCGAGGGCCCTTCTCCCGCAGCCAGGCCACGGTATCGCGCAGGGTTTGAAACAGATCCCTGGGCCGGTAGCCCAGCTCGCAGGTGGCCTTGTCGTGGGAAAAGCGGTCGTTGCTGCTTAGGGTGTAGAGGGAATAGCGGGTGAACAGCGGCCGTTCCCGGCGGCGCCGCGCCATGTACTGCAACAGAGGCGAGGCGGCGCGGGCCATCCAGAGGGGAAGCACCGGCAGACGGCGGCCGCCGGCGATCTGCCGGAGCATGTCCAGCAGCTCGCGGATCTCGTAGTGGCGGTTGGAAAGGATGTAGCACTCGCCGCGGCGGCCGCGCTCCAGGGCCAGCAGACAGCCCAGGGCCACATCGCGCACGTCCACAAAGTCATACCCGCCCTTCACGCAGGCAGGCAGCTTGCCCCGCAGGTAGCTGACCACCAGCTGCACCATGTGGTTGCCGGACCCGTCGAAGGGCCCCAGGATGCCGGAAGGGTGCACCACGACGGCGTTGAGATCGGTCCTAGCCGCCTCCAGCACCGCCTGGGTGGCCTCGGCCTTGGTCTTGGCGTAACCGCCCACCACCCTGTCGGCGGAAAACTGGTCCACCTCCTGCAAAACGGAAACGCTGTCCTTTTCGGGAATGGCGTGTACGGAGCTGACGTAGAGCAGGCGCTTGACCCGGTATTGCCGGCAGAGCTCCACCAGGTTGCGGGTGCCGTTGACGTTCACGTCGTACAGCGTGGAGGAAAGCTCGCCCGAGATGTCCACGATGCCGGCGGTGTGCAGCACATATAGCTCGGCGTCGCCGGCGTTTTCAAACAGCGGCCGCAGGCTCTCCTTGTCGCGCACGTCGCCCACGAAGTATTCTACGTTCTCCACCGCGATGGCCCCCTCCGTCGGGAGCATCAGTCCGCGCACCCGCTCGCCTCGGCTGTGGAGCAGCCGCACCAGGGTGCTGCCCAAATGCCCGCAGGCCCCGGTCACAATGAATAGCTTTGCCATAGGATCACCACCTAAAAATGAACACCCTGTTGTTTATCCTTCACACCTGTAGTATACTGGGATTGGCGTCGGAGAACAACCGACACTTTCAACCGGGATGAGAGCTTTCTGAACAAAACAAACAGTCGTTGTTGGGAAAAGCCGCTCGTTCATGAATTGTTGATGAGAGGGGGGAAGTCCGGTGCGCGGAACCGACCACAGGAGCAGGATCACCCGCCTGCTGATTCGCAGGGCCTTGACGGAGCTGCTGCGCCAAAAACCGCTGCAAAGCATCACCGTCAAGGAGCTGTGCGAGGTGGCGGGCATCAACCGGGGCACCTTCTACGCCCATTACATCGATCTGTACGCCCTGCGGGAGGAGATGGAGGGGGAGATGCTGCAGGACTTTCAGCAGGCCCTCAGCCCCCTGTTGGAGGAGGAGCAGCCGGACGAGCGGACCCCGCTGAAGATCACCGCCGGCATCTTCCAATGCCTGAAGGACAACGCCGAGGTCTGCACCATGACCCTGGGCCCCTACGGCGACAAGGCCTTTGCGGCCAAGCTGATCAACATCGGTAGGGAAAAATGCGTGGACAGCTACAGGCGCTACTTCACCAACGCCAGCCGCAAGCAGCTGGAATACTACTACGCCTTTGTCAGCGCGGGCTGCATCGGCCTGCTGGAAAAGTGGTTGAGCGAGGGAATGACCAGCAGCGCCGAGGAGGTGGCGGAAATCGCCCAGGGCATCATGATGAGCGGCGTGGGCTTCCTGGGCCAGGCAAAAGGAGCGGAACGCTCCGGCGATAGGGAGGACGCCTAAGCAACCGCCGCGTTTGTTTTGGAAAGGAAGCCCCGGAAAGCCATGGCCCAAGACAGACGGCCGCGTTTGCCTATGCAAGGAAAGCCCCGGCAGACCGAGGGCCGAGACGAAAGGGCCGCGTTTACTTTGGAAAGGGAACCCCCGGCAGACCGAGGGCCGAGACGAAAGGGTTGCGTTTACTTTGGAAGGGGAAAGCCCCCGGCAGACCGAGGACTGGGGCGAAAGGGCCGCGTTTGTTTTGGAAAGAGGACCCTCGCGGGGCCGTATTCCAATAGGGGCGTGGCATGCAACAAGGCCCGCGAAGGGAAGCGCCTTCGCGGGCCTTGCTTTTTTAGGGCGGGACTTAGTGGCTCGCGCGGATCTGGGCCCTGGAGATCTTGCCGGAAACGGTCTTGGGCAGGGATTCCACGTAGCGCACCACGCGGGGATACTTGTAGGGCGCGGTCAGCTTTTTGACGTACTGCTGCAGCTCCTTGGTGAGGGCGTCGCTGCCCTGGTAACCCTTGCTGAGCACGATGGAGGCGCAGACCACCTGGCCGCGGATGGGGTCCGGGGCGGCGGTGATGGCGCACTCGTGCACCGCCGGGTGGGTCAGCAGCACGGACTCGATCTCGAAGGGCCCGATGCGGTAGCCGGAGCACTTGATCACGTCGTCGTTGCGGCCCACGTACCAGTAGAAGCCGTTTTCATCCATCCAGGCCACGTCGCCGGTGTGGTACACAGCGTCGTAGCCGCGCTCCAGCTTGCCGTCCTTCCAGTAACCGACGGTTAGGCCCGGAGGCGATTGCTCGGCCACGCCGCGGATGACGATCTCGCCCTCCTCGCCGATGCCGCATTCCTCCCCGTTTTCATCCACGATGGCGATGTCGTACAGGGGCGAGGGCTTGCCGAGGGAGCCGGGCCTTGGATCGAACCAGGGGAAGTTGGCCACCAACACGCTGCTCTCGCTCTGGCCGAAGCCCTCGTGGATCATGAGGCCCGTGAGGCGCTGGAACTCCTTGTTGACCTCCGGGGCCAGGGGCTCGCCGGCCGTGCAGCAGTGGCGCACGGAGAGGAAGTCGTTCCAGGTGAGGCCTTCCTTCATCATGAAGCGGTAGATGGTGGGCGGCACGCACACGGTGGTGGGCCGCTCGGTGGCGATGACGTTGATGAGGTTGCGGGCGTTGAACTTGTTGTCCATGTCGTAGCCCAGCACGGCCGTGCCGGCGATCCACTGGCCATAGATGCAGCCCCAGCCGAACTTGGCCCAACCGGAGTCGGACACGGTCAGGTGCAGGCCGTTGTTTTCCACCCGCTGCCAGAAGCGGGCGGTGACGATATGGCCCAGGGGATAGGTCTGGTCGTGCACCACCATCTTGGGCATGCCCGTGGTGCCGGAGGTGAAGTAGATGATCAGGATGTCGCTGTTGCGCAGCTGCGGCGCGACGAAGCTCTCGTCCGCCTCCTCGATGCCCTTGCTGTAGTCCAGCCAGCCCTCCCGCTGGCCGCGGCACAGGGCCAGATAGCGCAGGTTGGGGCACTGGGGCTTGGCCTGCTCGATCTGTTCCAGCGTCCAGGCCTCGTCCGTTGCGATGATCATGCGGATGTCGGCCGCGTTTACGCGGTAGGAGATGTCCTTGGCGGTCAGCTGGATGCTGGCGGGGATGAGCACCACGCCCAGCCTATGCAGCGCCAAGGCGGTGACCCAATACTCCCAGTTGCGCTTGAGGATGAGCAGCACCCGGTCGCCCTTTTGCAGCCCAAGGCTTTGCAGATAGCTGGCCGCCTTCTTGCTCAAGCGGGACATCTCCTGGAAGCTGAACTCCCGCCTGTGGCCGTGGTCGTCCAGATAGACCAGGGCGCGCTTGTTGGGCTCGGCCTCGGCCCAGGCGTCCACCACGTCCCGGGGGAAGCTGAAGTTGCTCGGCACGTGCAGCTCGTAGTTTTCCTTAAAATCCTGGTAGGAATCAAAGCTCGTCTTGGTTAGCAGTTTGGACAGTAGCATGGCGCAACCACCTCCGAAAATAAGTCGATTTCAAAAACAGAAACCCCCCGTCCAATTGTTTTAGGACGAGGGGGGTTCTCGCGGTACCACCTAAATTCGCCGGCAACCCCGCAGCGGGGGCGGCCAACGCGCTTCGATATAGGCACGGTCCCTTGGGACGATGCCCTGCCCCTATAACGCGGGGCTGCCTGCGTTGCGGCCTACTTGACGGCGCGCCGGAAGGGGCGCGGCGGGTTCAGCCGTACGGCTCCGGGACTACTTCCCATGGCTGCCTGCAGGGCGTTTGCAGCTACCCGCCCCTCTCTTTGCCAGGCAAACGCAAGGTACTCCTTCCCATCAAAGCCTTTTCCTATTCGCCTTTTTGCCATAGTACCCACTTTGGCCCGTTTTGTCAAGGGCCTGCACCAATTCTTAAAGGAAGAGGAGAAACGGCGCGGCGCGCTCAGCGAAGGCTGGGGTCCGGGTATTTGGCCCTGGCGCCGCCGATCAGGGGTGGGCGGGTGGTGGCGGCCACCAGATGGGCCTGGCCGATGGAGGAGAGCTGAAGCCGCCGGGGCACCGCCACCCGGCGCAGGTGCATGCCGATCAGGGTATCGCCGATGTCCAGACCCGCCTTGGCCTGGATGGTCTCGGCCACGAAGGGTTCCTCCAGGGACTGGTAGTAGGCCGTGGAAAGGGAGCCGCCCGCATGGGGCTGGGGCAGCACGCAAACCTCCGTCAATCCCAGGGCTTCCGCGGTCCTGCGGGGCAGAACCAGCGCGCGATTGAGGTGCTCGCAGCATTGGGTGGCCAACACCACGCCATGGGGGGCGAAGCCCTCCAGCAGCCCCTGGAGGATTTGTTCGGCCAGCTCCAGGGTGCCCGCGCTGCCGATGCGCTGGCCCTGCACCTCGGAGGTGGAACAGCCCACCACCGCCACGTCCCCGGGACGAAGCTGGCCCACGCGGCAGAGCTCGTCCGCTGCGGCGGCACAGGCCTGGTATACGCTCATCTGCGCCATAGGATGAAAAACCTCCCTCATGATCCGTGATCCGTCGGGGCAAGCGCCCCCTGTTCGCCTTCAGTATAGCACCATTTTCCCCGCCGTGCCAGCCCATGGAAACGCATTGACAAAGTTGCTCGGCGATAGTAATGTTAAGAAGTACCAAAGGCCCAGGGGAAGCGAAAACAGGGGGTGTTGGTCCGGTGGCTTCGTGGGTGCGGCCCCTGCGGCTGCCAGAGGAATACCGTTTGCTGGTGACCTCGGACGTGCACGGCAACCTGAGCCTGCTCCAGAGCCTGTTGCGGGCGAGCCGCTTCGGGCCGGAGGATCATCTGCTGGTTCTGGGCGACCTGATCGACAAGGGCTGGGAATCCTCCGCCCAATGCCTGCGGGCGCTGTTTCGCCTGCAGGAGGAGAACGGGAATGTGCACCTGCTACAGGGCAACTGCGACAATACGGATTGGATGTTCGCCCTGGAGGACGAGCCCTTCTGGCGGCTTGCGACCCAGCGCCGCGGCGGGCTGCTGCGCCACTGGGCCCTGGAGGACGGGCTGCCCCTGGAGCGGGAGCGGGTGGGCGAGCTGCGGCAGGGCCTTTTGCGGGCCCACGGACGGGAGATGGAAAGGCTCCGCGGCCTGCCCTATGCGCTGGAGACGGAGGACTTCCTCTTCGTGCACAGCGGCGTCAAGACCCCGGACTACAGGAACACGCCGCCCCAGCTGCTCGCCAAGTTCAACGACTTTTTCTCCCTGGCGCGGCCGATCGGCAAGTGGGTGGTGTTTGGCCACATGCCGGCCAACAACTTTCAGCGGGACGGGCGGATGACCCCATATGTGGACAAGGGGCGCAAGCTCATCGCCATCGACGGCGGCAACGCCATCAACCGCTTTGGCCAGCTCAACGGCCTGCTGATCGAAAAGCGGGCAGGCGAGCTCTTCTTCGAGACGATCTTTGCGGACGCCCACGGCAGGGCGCGGGCCCTGCGGTCCGTGAGCGGCCTGGAGCGGAAGGACTGCGCGGCGACCAGCTATCTGGACGGGCGGATCGAGCGGGTGCTTTCCGAGAACGCCCACTTTGTCCTATGCAGCCTGAAGAGGAGCGGCAGGCGAAGCTATATCAAGAGGGAATGGCTGCGGAGGCAAGACGGAGAGCTGGTGAGCACCCATGCCTGTCCCCAAGCCCTGCTGCGCCTGCGCGAGGGGGAAGAGGTCTACCTATGCGAGGGAGGGCTGAGCGGCTTCGACCTGGCCAAGAAGATGGACGGCCAGCTCGGATGGGTAGAAAAAGGCGTGTTGGCCCCGGTCATGGAAGGGACGCCCCACAAAACTTGAGCAAAGGAATGCGAGAACGGCAATGGCACTGACGCTTGAAAAACCCAGCATCCACCTATACAAGGCGCTCATGCAGGTGGATAAGGACTTTGAGGCCGCGGGGGAGGAGCCCTATTGCGGCGTGCACAGCCAGGCGGGCTTTTGGCTGTGGCTATGGACGGTGCGGGAGCAGGCCAAGACCGAGGCGATCGAGCTGGGGTCCAACCCCAACGAGATCTATTTCCTGGTGGACGAGGAGGGCAGGGTCTGCGCCTGCGGGCAGTTTCGGCCCGTAAGCACCCAGGACGTGCTCACCTGGGCGGGGCATATCGGCTATTCCGTGCCCCCGTCGCTGCGCGGCAGGGGTTATGCCCAGACCATCCTGCGCCTGCTGTTGCGCATGGCCTACGAGCGGGGGCTGACGCGGGTGCTGCTCACCTGCGACGAGACCAACGCCCCTTCCAGGCACGTCATCGAAAAGGCGGGCGGCGACTACTGCGGCAATTACCGCGAGCGCGGGTACAACAAGCGGCAGTATTGGTTCTACAAACAGCGCCGGGGCGGCGGATTGGAGGAAACCTGATGGAAAGATACGCCTGGAAGGGCCGGGTGAAGGAAGGCGCTTTGGAGGAATACAAGCGCCGGCACGACCAGATTTGGCCGGAGATGAGCCAGCTGCTGGACGAGGCGGGCATACGCAACTACAGCATATGGAACATCGGAAACGAGCTGTTCGGCTACTATGAGTGCGACAGCGTGGAGCATGCGCTTTGGGTGCAGGAGCAAAGCCCCGTGGTGAAGCGCTGGGACGCCTACATGGCGGACATACTGACCATGGAGAAGGGCGAGGACGGAAAGCAAGCGTCCCTGCGCTGCATGTTCCTGCACGAGGGCAGGCAGGGCTAAAGAAGGAAGGCATAGACAAGAAATGGGGGTTGTTTCATGAAGGACATGAAGGCGATGGTCATGACGGATATTGGGCGCATCGAGCCGGGCAGGTTACCCGTGCCGAGCCCCGGACCGGGCGAGGCGCTCATCCGCGTCAAGAGCGTGGGCATCTGCGGCAGCGATGTGCACTACTTCCACGACGGCGGCATTGGGGACTGCAAGGTGGAGCCTCCCTTCCTGCTGGGGCACGAGTGCGCAGGCGAGGTGGTGGCCCTGGGCGAGGGCGTCCAAGGGCTGTGCGTGGGCGACCGGGTGGCGTTGGAGCCCGGCATTCCCTGCGGAAAGTGCGAGATGTGCATGACCGGCAGGTACAACCTTTGCCCGGACGTGGTGTTCTTTGCCACGCCGCCGGTGCAGGGGGTGCTCTGCGAGTACGTGGCCCATCCGGCAAGCCTGTGCTTCAAGCTGCCGGATACCCTGGACTTCGAGGAAGGCGCGCTGATCGAGCCCCTGGCCGTGGGCTTTCATGCGGGCCTGCTGGGCGGCGCGCGCGTGGGCAAGAGCGCGGCGGTGCTGGGCAGCGGCTGCATCGGCCTGGTGACGCTCTTGGCCATCCGGGCCATGGGCGTGACGGAGATCTACATGTCCGACGTGCTGGACAACCGCTTGGCCGTGGCGGAGAAGCTGGGGGCCGTGACCGTGAACGCGGCCAAGGAGGACGCCGTGCAGGCCATTTTGGAAAAGACGCAGGGCCGCGGCGTGGACCTGGTGTTCGAGGCGGCCGGAAATCCGGCGTCCATCCTGCAGACGGCATCCCTGGTGGCGCGAGGAGGCACCATCGTGCTCATCGGCTTGAGCGCGGAAGGGGTGCTGCCCTTTGACCTGGGCAAGATCATGAACAAGGAAGCGGAGATCAAGACCGTGTTCCGCTACCGCAACGTGTATCCCTTGGCCATCGAGGCCGTGCGTTCCGGCAGGGTGGACGTCAAGAGCCTGGTGACCCATCGCTATGCCTTCGAGGACAGCCAGCGCGCCTTTAGCGAGGCCGTCACCGAGAAGGCAAGGATCGTCAAGGGTGTCATCCAGCTTTAGAAGCAAGCGCACGTGCACAATAGGAGCGCCGGCAAAGAGGGCCGGCGCTCTTTTATTGTAATCCGAAAACCATGGGCTATGCCCATGGTTCAAAAAAGGCGGAAGCCGATGAGTAGGAAATAAAAACTCCTTCATGTTAAAATAGAAGCGGGTTTGCCAACCGCAGCAACAACATGAAG
>CALWRM010000085.1 GCA_944383925.1 uncultured Clostridia bacterium | reverse complement strand
GTCGCTTCTTCCTGCGCTTCCTCAAGACCACCGCGCCGGTCATCCTCAACGAAGGTCTCTGGTCCGTGGGCACCTCGCTGTACACCGTGGTCTACGGTTTGCTTGGCACCACGGCCCTGGCGGCGGTACAAATCGTCTCCACCGTGTTCAACCTTTTCATGGTCTTTGCCCGCAGCCTGCACAACGCCGCCGCCGTGCTCATCGGCAACAAGATCGGCGCCGGCGACGAGGCCGGAGCCAAGGCCTACGCCCTGAACTTCATGGGGCTGCTTCCGCTGATCGGCCTGGTGATGGCCGGCCTGCTGCTGGCCTTCCGGCCGCTGATCCTCTCGCTGTTTTCCACCTCGGCCCAGGCCTACGGCGCCGCCTGGTCCCTGCTTGGCATGCACGCGCTGATCATGGTGTTCAAATACTTCAACGGCCTGACGGTGGTGGGCATTTGCCGCGCCGGCGGCGACACGGTGTATTCGGCCATCGTGGACGTGGCGCCGGTGTGGCTGGTGGCCCTGCCGCTGGGCTTCCTGGGGGCCTGGTTGCAGCTGCCCGTGGAGCTGGTGTTCCTGATGATCAGCGCCGAGGAGTTGGTCAAGATCGTTCTGGGCCTGCCGCGGGTGCTTTCCGGCAAATGGGTGCACAACCTGGTGGCCGGCTTCGAGCAGGCCGAGGTGGCCGCCGCCGAGGAGGAGCCGCTGCTCTCCTGAGGCGGCCAGACCGTCCGCCCCCCAACCGACACGTTTTAGGAGGAAATCAGCCTTGGATAGGCAGGCACGCATCCGCAACTTTTGCATCATCGCCCACATCGACCACGGCAAGTCCACCCTGGCGGACCGGCTCATCGAGTTCACCGGCGTCATGCAGAGCCGGGACATGACCGAGCAGGTTCTGGACAACATGGACCTGGAGCGCGAGCGGGGCATCACCATCAAGTCCCAGGCCGTGCGCATGCCCTACGTGGCCCAGGACGGCAACGAATACATCCTCAACCTCATCGACACCCCGGGCCATGTGGACTTCAGCTACGAGGTCTCCCGCTCGCTGGCGGCCTGCGAGGGGGCGCTGCTGGTGGTGGACGCCAGCCAGGGCATCGAGGCCCAGACCCTGGCCAACGTGTACATGGCCCTGGACCACAACCTGGAAATCGTGCCCGTGATCAACAAGATCGACCTGCCCTCGGCCAGGCCCGAGGAGGTGCGCCAGGAGATCGAGGACGTCATCGGCCTGGACGCCTCCTCCGCCCCCCTGGTCTCGGCCAAGCAGGGCATCGGCATCCAGGAGGTGCTGGAGGCCGTGGTCAAGTTCGTGCCCCCGCCCAGCGGCGACGAGACCGCTCCCCTGCGAGCCCTGATCTTCGACTCGCTCTACGACAACTACAAGGGCGCCATCTCCTTCGTGCGGGTGATGGAGGGCAGCCTTTCCGTGGGGGATTCCATCCTCATGATGAGCTCGGGCGCCCGCTTTGACACCACGGAGATCGGCGCCTTCCTGCCCGGCCAGCTCAACCCCACCGGCAGCCTGCGGGCGGGCGAGGTGGGCTACATCTGCGCCTCCATCAAGGAGGTGGCCCAAACCCGCGTGGGCGACACCATCACCCTTGCCGAGCGGCCCGCCCAGGAGATGCTGCCCGGCTATAAGCAGGTGCAGCCCATGGTGTTTTGCGGCATCTACCCCGCCGACGGCTCGGATTACGAGGCCCTGCGGGACGCATTGGAAAAGCTGCGCCTCAACGACGCCGCCCTCTCCTTCGAACCGGAGACCTCGGTGGCGCTGGGCTACGGCTTCCGGGCCGGCTTTTTGGGGCTGCTGCACATGGAGGTGATCCAGGAGCGGCTGGAGCGGGAGTTCGACCTGGACCTGATCACCACGGCCCCGTCGGTCATCTATAAGGTGAAGAAGCTCTCCGGCGAGGAGATCTCCATCGACAACCCCACCAACCTGCCCAACCCGGCGGAGATCGCCTCCATGGAGGAGCCCATCGTCAAGGCGCAGATCTTCACCCCCGAAACCTACGTGGGCACCATCATGGAGCTTTGCCAGGAGAAGCGCGGCAGCTTCCAGGACATGCAGTACATCGAGGCGGGCCGGGTCACGCTGCACTACCAGCTGCCCCTCAACGAGATCATCTACGACTTTTTCGACCAGCTCAAGTCCCGCTCCCGCGGCTACGCCTCCTTCGACTACGAGCTGGACGGCTATGTGGAAAGCGACCTGGTCAAGCTGGACATCCTGCTCAACGGCGACCTGTGCGACGCGCTGTCCACCATCGTCCACAAGGACAAGGCCTACCCCCGGGGCCGGGCCATCGCCGAGAAGCTGAAGGAGGTCATTCCGCGCCAGCTCTTCGAAATCCCCATCCAGGCGGCCGTGGGCGGCAAGGTCATCGCCAGGGAGACGGTCAAGGCCCTGCGCAAGGACGTGCTGGCCAAGTGCTACGGCGGGGACATCACCCGCAAGAAGAAGCTGCTGGAAAAGCAGAAGGAGGGCAAGAAGCGCATGCGCACCCTGGGCACGGTGGAGCTGCCCTCCGAGGCCTTCATCGCGGTGCTCAAGGCGGATTAAGGCCCATGATGCTCTATCTGCACATTCCCTTTTGCGTGCAAAAGTGCCTCTATTGCGACTTTTGCTCCCTGCCCGGCCAGGGCGCGGAAACCCTGGCCGCCTACGCGGCGGCCCTGTGCCGGGAGCTGGAGCTTCGCTCCTGCCGGGAGGAGATTACCAGCGTGTTCCTGGGCGGCGGCACTCCCTCGCTGCTGCCCGAGGAGGCGCTCGCTTCCATTTTCGAGGCCATCGGCCGCAACTACTCCCTGTCGGCGGACTGCGAGATCAGCCTGGAGGCCAACCCGGGCACGCTGCGCCGGGAGTTCCTGCGGACGGCGCGGGCGGCGGGGGTCAACCGGCTGTCCATCGGCGTGCAGGCCCTGCAGGACCGGCTGCTGCGGTCCATCGGCCGCATCCACAGCGCCGCGCAGGCCAAGCAGGCCCTGGACCTGGCCCGGGAGGCGGGCTTTGAAAACCTGAGCGTGGACCTGATGTACGCCTTGCCCGGCCAGAGCGAGGCGGACCTGCTGGAGAGCGTGGACTTCGTGCTGGCCGAGGGCCTGCCCCACGTGTCCCTGTACGCCCTGACCGTGGAGCCGCGCACGCCCTTTGGCCGCCTGCAGCGGGAGGGGAAGCTCTCCCTGCCGGACGAGGAGACGGAGCTGGCCATGCAAGGGGCCGCCATGGCCCGGCTGGCCGAGGGCGGCCTGCGGCGCTACGAGGTCTCCAACTTCGCCCGTCCGGGTCTGGAATGCCGCCACAACCTGGGGTATTGGCAGCGCGCGCCCTACCTGGGGCTTGGTTTGGCGGCCCACGGCTTCGACGGGCAGACGCGCTATGCCAACACAACGGATCTTTCTCTCTACCTTACCGCCCTTTCCCGGGGCGAACTGCCGCCAGGCGAGCGCCAAGCCCTGGCCCCCGGCGAGGCCGAGGAGGAGGAGCTGCTGCTGGGGCTGCGCATGGTCCGGGGCGTGGAGCTGGCCCCGGCCCGCCTGGCCGCCCTGGCCCCGCGGCTCGACCCCCTGTTGCGGGCCGGCTTTCTCACCCTCCAGGGCCGCCGCCTGGCCCTGACCGAAAAGGGCTTCCCGGTGATGAACGCCCTGCTCGTGCGCCTGCTCTGACCGCCCGGAAACGGCCGCGCAAAACCACGCAAAGGCATTGTGGAAAAGCCACGATGCCTTTTTTGTCGCCCCCCAGCCTCCCCACCCCAAACCCAACGCCTTCCCAAACGCCCCGCCTCTCTCGCGCAAACCCCCGCCTGTTTTCCCGAACAACCCGCCTGGCGCGCAAAACACCCGCCAACTTCCAGAACGGCCCGCCGCGCTCGCGCAAGCCCTCGCCACCCTGCCCGAACAACCCGCCTGGCACGCCAAGCCTTCGCCGACCCTCCCAATCGGCCCGCCTGGCGCGCCCCAGCCTCCCCCGACCTGCCCAAACGGCCAACCCAACACACCCAAACCCGCGGATTTCCACAACGGCCCGC
>CALWRM010000084.1 GCA_944383925.1 uncultured Clostridia bacterium | reverse complement strand
GTGCCCGCCACCCACCTGCTCATGGCCAAGGACTATGTTTACCGCTGCAACGCCGGCCACATCAAGATGATGCTCTGCACCGGAGACGGCGATGTGACGGACCACGTGGACGAGGCCCTTCCCTCCTGCGAAACCGTCGAGCTGCGCGCCGTGACCAAGCACAAGCAGGCGGAGGGCTGGCTGGATTTCGACGCCCTGGTGGAGGCCCAAAGCGACGTCTTTGCGCGCCCCACGGGAGATCAGCAAACCCAGAACCACGACCGCATGCTCATGTTCTTCTCCTCCGGCACCACCGGCTATCCCAAGATGGTTTGGCACGACTTCACCTATCCCCTTGGCCATATCCTCACCGGCTGCTTCTGGCACCGGGTGCAGGAAGGCGGACTGCACTTCACCATCTCCGACACCGGCTGGGGAAAGGCCCTTTGGGGCAAGATCTATGGCCAGTGGCTGGGCGGCAGCGCCGTGTTTGTCTATGACTTCGAGCGCTTCCATGCCCCGGATATCCTGCAAAAGATCCAGGATTACCGGGTGACCACCTTCTGCGCGCCTCCCACCATGTATCGCTACATGATCAAGGAAGACCTGACCAAGTACGACTTAAGCGCCCTGACCCACTGCACCACCGCCGGCGAGGCCTTGAACCCCGAGGTGTATAGCCAATGGCTCAAGCAGACGGGCATGAAGATCTTCGAGGGCTTTGGCCAAACAGAGACCACCCTCTGCTGCTGGCCGGTGTTGCCCTGGGTGCAGCCGCGTCTGGGCTCCATGGGCCTGCCCGCGCCCGGCTGGAGGCTGTGCATCGTGGATCCCGAGGGCAACGAGTGCGCCCCCGGCGTGACCGGGGAGATCTGCGTGCGCACCGACGAAGCGGGCGGCGGCGTCCCCTTCGGCCTGTTCGGCGGCTATTATCTGGACGAGGAAATGACCAACGAGCACTGGCACGACGGCCTCTACCACACCGGCGATACCGCCTACAAGGACGAGCTGGGCTTCCTCTGGTATGTGGGCCGCGTGGACGACGTGATCAAGTCCTCCGGCTACCGCATCGGGCCCTTCGAGGTGGAAAGCGCCATCATGGAACACCCCGCCGTGCTGGAATGCGCGGTGACCGGCGTGCCGGATCCGGACCGCGGCTTCGTGGTCAAGGCCACCATCGTGCTGGCCAAGGGCTATGAGGGCACGCCCGCCCTCACCAAGGAGATCCAGACCCACGTCAAGCACGTCACCGCCCCCTACAAGTATCCCCGCGTGGTGGAATACGTGCAGGAATTGCCCAAGACCATCTCCGGCAAGATCCGTCGCGTGGATATCCGCAACCGCGACATGGAAAAGAGCCGGGCAAAATAACCCCTTTTTCCCAACGCTTTAGGCAAAAGAACGCGGCCGCCGCTCCCCTAAGGGAGCGGCGGCCGCGTTCTTCTTATATAAGCAATTTATAAAAGCAATTCCTCCAGTCCGGCCAGCACCTCGCGCACGCTTCTTTGGTTCAGGCTGTAATACAGGCGCTTTTCGTCCTTATCCACATCGATGAGGCCTGCGGTGAGTAGGGCGTTCATATGATAGGAAACGGTCGCGTTGCTCAGCTTCAGGGCATTGGCCAGCTCCCCGCTGTAAAACCTGCGTTTCTTCAGCAGGCTCAGGATTTCCAGCTTGCTCTTATCCGCCAGGAGCTTGAGGGTCTGGCTGATCTGCGATGCGTTCCAGGGCTGCCTTTCCAAGCGGATCTGGTCGCCGAAGAGCAGCCCCAGCCTCAACAGGCTCCTCCCCTCCTCCGGCTGAAAGCGAATGCACACCCCGTTCATCCTCACCACAGCGGGAAGCACCTTCAACTCGTCGCAGCCCTGTCCCAAGTCCAATCCCAAGCCATCGCGGATCAAGCCCGCCAGGCCCGCATCCTCCTTCCGCTCGCTCCAGTAGGCGTGCCAAATGCTGATCTGTGGTTCCCAAAGCGTTCGCTGCTCCATAAAAAGCGCCTCCGACCTTTTCAGCAGGGCCAACGCCTTGGGCGCATTTTGGTCAAAATCCAGCAGCATGCGCTGTATGTCCCACTTTTCCTGTTGGTTCAGCTGGGCTTCCATCAGCAGGCGGAGCGTCCCGGCCAAGTTCGGCGTTTCCTCCTCCTCGCCGTCCAGCTGCGTCCATAGCTCCCGTTGCCGGGTCTCCAGATCCAGCTCTCCCAGGTTCTCTTCAAGCGTTTCCACGCTTTCATACTTCCCCCATTCCAAGCTGGGCAACAGGACCTGCGCCAGGCACGTCTTCTCGTCGGACAGGGTGCGGAAATAGCCGCGCACCTCCTCCATCTCCCCTGCGAAGGCGTTTCTGGCCTTTTCCAGCAGCGTTTCCATCATGTCCAGGCGGCGCAGGTCTCCGTCCAGCGGCAGTCCGGTGCGCAGGGCGATGCTGCGCTGGCTCTCCAGGGGGCGGAATCCATCCGCCACGCAGCTCAACAGGCTCATCGCCTCATAAACCCGATCCACGGCGGCGCATATTTGCATGTTCTTCCTCTCCTTCATGCTTGCTCTTCGGGTACGGCGCTTCTATCCTCCGACTCAAACTGCACCCGGCCGGCCCAGATGCCCAGGGAAGCGCAGGCGCACAGCGCGCCCGTGGCGGCGATGATGCCTCCCACGCTGCACCAGCCGGCCAGCGCGCCCGACGCCAGGGAAGCCACGGGCGAGGCCAGGCTGCCGCAGGCATTGAAAATGGCGGCCGTTCTGGCCAAATACCTCTCCTCAACGGCCTTCATAAACTCCACGCTCAAGGTGCATTGCAGCACCCCGATGCCGCCTCCGATGAGAAAGCTGGAAGCGCAGGTCACCGCATACACCGCCATCACCCGCTCGGGGAAGAGGCCGCCGGCGGTCATGGACGTTAGGCTCAGGCCCGTGATCAACAAAAAGCACGGGATCAGGTGGTTGGGGCGGGAATGGGTGGAAAGCAGGGGAAAGACCAAGCTGCCCACGCCCATGCCCAAGCTAAGGCTCAGGTTGATGGCGCTCAACAGCTGGCTGTCCTGTTGGAACACCTCCACCACCAAGGGGGTGAGCAGGGCGCTGACGGGCGCCAAGAGGGCGTTGATCAGCATGGCCAGCAGGCAGAAGTGCAGCACCGCGCGCCGGTCGATCGCATAGCGGGCGCCCTCCCGCAGCTCATGCAGGTATTCCCGCACGTCGAGGCCCGAGCGCTTCTCCTCTTTCGTGATTTCCTCCTCCACGCGAATCCAGGCAATGATCAAACCCGACAAAAGGAAGGTGGCCGCGTCGATCAGGATGGCGCCCTCCACCCCCAGCGTGGCGATCACCACCCCGGCCAAGCCCAAGCCGATCAGCTCCACCAGGGTACAGACCCCCTGGTTGAGCGACATGCCCTCCTCATAGCACTCCTTATCCAGAATCATGGGAAGGATGGCCGTTCCAGCCGGCAAGCGGAACGCCTCCACGCTGGAAATCAGCAGCGTGAGCACCAGCAGGACGACGGGGCTTAGAAGTTGCAGGATGTATAAAACGGCCAACACGCCCACGAGGCCAAAGCGAAGCAAATCCGCCGCCACCATCAGGGTCTTCTTGCGCATTCCCTCCACAAAAACGCCCGCGAAGGGCTGCACGCAGATGCTCGGCAACCTGTTGAGCGCAAACACCACCGCGGACCAGCTCGCGCTGCCGGTGATGGCGTAGACCAGCCAGGTGAAGGCGATGGAATCCACCGAATCCCCAAAGCGGTTGATCATGTTGGCGAGGATCATCTTGAGGTACTGCCGTTGGCCCATTAGGCGCCGATATTGCAGCGCCGGCTTGCCCGACTTGCGCATGTTATGCTCATCTCCATCTATCGTCATATTAGATGTTGATCTAACGATATGAGCATACCATATTATATGATGAACGTCAATCGTTTTGTTAGATATTCATCTTAATATGAGGCGCGCCGTCCAAAGGGCGGCGCGCCTCTTGGGAAAAGCCGGCGCTCAGGCCTTGTCCACCACCAGCAGCTTGGGCGATTCCGCCCCTTGGTTGACAAATTCGCAAAAGAGGGCGTTGAAGCGGCGCACGTCCAGCGCGGATGCCAGGGCGCGAACGGCCTCCAGCTCGCGGCTCCCCTCCGCATGGCCGGGATAACAGCAGACCAGCAGACGCCCGCCGGATTGGAGCAGGCGCAGGCTGGCATGGATGGCCTGCAGGGTGGAGTCCGTCCGGGTGGTGACGCCATGGTCTCCGCCGGGCAGCCAGCCGAGGTTGAACAAGACGGCCCGAACGCCGGGCTGCACCACCGACTCCATTTGGCCGTGGGAGAGCAGATGGAGATGGGCCCTTTCCAACACGCCGGCCTGGGCCAGGCGCTGGCGGCTGCTTTGCAGGGCCTGCTCCTGCACATCGAAGCCATGGACCAGGCCCTCCTCCCCCACCAACTGGCAGAGCCTGAGGCAATCGTGCCCATTGCCAAGGGTGGCGTCCACGCAGGTATCGCCCGGCCGCACGAACCCCTCCAGAAAGCTTTGCGAGAGATACCGGGCGTTTCTAAGCGGGATCATGGGTATACAGCCCCTTTAGGTAGCGGACTTCCCCCTCGGAAAGGTGCCTCCATTGGCCGGGCCGCAGATGGCCAAGGCCCAGGTTGCCGATCCTTTCCCGTTTTAAGAAGACAACCTCGCCGCCCACCGCCTGCACCATGCGGCGCACAAGGCGGTTGTGGCCCTCGTGCACGTGCAGGCGCAGGATTTGCTGGCCCATGAAGCCAGGGTCGTCCTCCAGCAACTCCACCTTGGCCGGCGCGCTGCGATGGCCGTCCTCCAAGGTAACGCCTGCCTCCAGCCGCCCCAGGGCTTGGGGCGGCAGCTTTCCGCGCACGCGAAGGATATAGACCTTTTCCACCTCCTTGGAGGGATGGGTCAGGCCGTTGCTCAGCTGGCCGTCGTTGGTCAGCAGCAGAAGGCCATCCGTGTCGTAATCCAGGCGGCCAACGGGGTAGATGCGCTCGCGCACCTCGGGCAACAGGGAGCGCACGGTCTTGCGTCCTTCCGGGTCGGACAGGGTGCACACCACGCCTTGCGGCTTATACAGCAGGATATACTGCTTTTTTTCCGGCGCGAGCACGCGCTTGCCGTCCACCTCCACCAGGTCGCCCTCCTCCACCTGCACGCCCATCTGGGTGACCACCATGCCGCTGACGGACACCCGGCCCTGCAGGATGAGCTCCTCGGCGCCCCGCCTGGAGGCCACGCCGCACTCGGCCAAGTACTTTTGCAATCTCATTTGTCGAAAAAGCCCTCCCAATCGTTGATGCCGCACCAACCCCGCAACACCGCCAGCAGGCTGATCCAAAGGCGCGGCCTGGGCGCGGCGAGGTCCCGATCGGCATACAGGGCCACCTCGTAATACTCCTCGCCGCCCACGCTGACACTAGCATACCCCAAATGTTGGCCGCGCGCAACGGGCAAAGTCACGCTGTCGGGCACGTGCAGCGTCACCTGTGCGCATTCATCCACCCGCAAGGGCAGGGAGACGTCGTACTCGGGCAACAGGGAAACCGTCTCGCCCTCCTGCGCTCCCTCTATGGGCAGGACGCAGACCGGCAGCAGGCAGTCCAGCACGTCCACCATCTCGTACTCCCCAAAGGCCGCGTCCAGCAGATCCATGGACACGTTCCACATGTCCGGACAGTTCAGCACCACGCAGATGAGCTGCATTTGATCGCGCAGGGCGCCGGACACCAGGCAACGCCCCGCCGCCTTGGTATAGCCGGTCTTAACGCCGTTTGCGCCCTCGTATAGGTCCAGCATCTTGTTCTTGTTGGCCATGGCGCGGTCGTACTGCCTACCGTCCCAGGGAATGGCCTTCCACTTCGTGGAGACGATTTGGCGGAAGGCTTCATATTCATAGGCCTCCCTGGTGATCTTGGCCAGGTCCAGCGCGGTGGTATAATGCCCCTCCGCCGGCAGACCGTGGGGGTTTTGGAACCGCGTATCCATAAGCCCCAGGCTTTCCGCGCGCCGGTTCATCAGCTCGATGAAGCCGTCGCGCGTTCCGCCCACATGCAGGGCCAAGGCTTCGGCCGCATCGTTTCCGGAGCGCAGCATCAGCGCATAGAGCAGGTTTTCCACCGTCTGCTCCTCGCCGGCCTCCAGATAGGCGCTGCTCCCCTCGATGCCCACGCAGGAGGGATCGATGGTCAATCGATCCGTCAGACAGCTGTTTTCCAGGGTGACAAGGGCCGTCATGATCTTCGTGGTGGACGCCATGGGCAAGCGTTCCGTCTCGTTCTGGGCGAAGAGCACCCGGCCGCTGCCCTGTTCGATCACCACCGCCGCAGCAGCGTCCACAGCCAGCGTTCTTGCAGGCAAAAACAGCAGGCAGGCCGCCAGCAAAAGCCCGAGACACCCACCAGCGCGCTTGTTCATCCTCCACGCCCCCTCAACATATCGCCTCTTTCTGCCAGTGTATGCCGGCAGACACGGCGCAAGAAGGCGTTTGCATGCCTATTGTGTGCGCTTTGGCTACAAAGATGTGGTTTTGGCATGCCCAGGCGCAGCTTTGGTCCTTCTTCTTCTTGTCTTTGGTTCGGCAGGCTGCTATACTGCAAGCATCGCGGCTAGAGCTCGGCCGCCATATCCATGCGTCAAGGAGGAAACGCTCACATGTTTACCCTTACGTCTGTGACCAAGCAGTACGGGAGCTTTCGCGCAAACGACGATATCAGTCTCACCGTGCAAGACGGACAGATTGCCGTGCTCGTGGGACCCAATGGGGCTGGCAAGTCCACGTTGATCAAGTGCATGGCCGGCCTATTGCGCCATCGCGGCCAGATCACCATCGACGGCTACGACAACCGCAGCTTGGAGGCAAAGGCCCGCTTGGGCTACATCCCAGAAATTCCGGCTCCCTACGAGCTGTTGACCGTTTGGGAACACCTGTGCTTCATCGCCAGGGCCTATCGGCTGGAAAGGGGCTGGGAGGTGCGCGGCCGAGCCCTGTTGGAACGCCTGGAACTCTTGGATAAGAAGGACAAGCTTGGGAAGGAGCTGTCCAAGGGCATGCAACAGAAGCTGTCCATCGCCTGTGCGCTATTGCCCCAGCCAAAGGCCGTGATCTTCGACGAACCCTTGGTCGGCCTGGATCCCCACGCAATCAAGGAACTTAAGGAGATGATGGTCGAGCTCAAGCAGTCCGGCGCCTCGGTGCTCATCTCCACCCACATGCTGGATAGCGTGGAGCAGCTTTGGGACGAGGCCTTCATTCTCATGAACGGAAGGATTGCCGCCTCCTTGCGCCGGCAAGACGAAAGCGGCGCGGAAAAAAGCCTGGAGGAGCTCTTCTTCCGGATTACGGAGGGCGAGAGAGCAGGTGACCTGGCATGAGGGCCCTTGTCTACCTTTCCCTGCGTAGCTTTCGGAACCGCCTGCTGCAACTGGTGAAAAAGCCCGGCCAACTGATCGTGCTCTTGTTGTGCCTCGGCATGATCGGCTTCGTCCTGTTCACCCCGCGCATGGAGGGCGCGCAGGGCGGCGCCCGCCCCATCGGCGAGCTCTATGCCATCGCTCTGGGCCTGTATGCGTTTTTGACCGTGGCCATCGCCCGCCAGGGCTTGGAAAACGGCGCCACCTTTTTCAACATGAGCGATGTGAACCTCAGCTTCACCTCGCCCATTTCCCCCACCCACATTTTGCTGCACGGTCTTGCCTCGCAGCTGGGCACCGCGCTGTTTGCAGGCTTCTTTCTCCTGTTTCAATACAGCTGGCTGTACCAGACCTACGGCATCGGCCTTGGCACATTGCTGGCCATCCTCTTGGGATACGCGCTTTGCATGTTTGTAGCCCAGCTGGTGGCGCTGTGTCTATATGCCTTTTCCAGCGCAAGCCCGCGCCGCAGGGCGCTGGTTCGCCTCTGGTTCTACGCGATCCTGGGCCTGAGCGCCGCGGTGCTTGTGGCGATCTACCTGCAAGCGCAGGGCAGTCCCTTGGAAAGGCTCGTCCTTGCCGCCACGAGCACGCCCGCGTACCTGCTTCCGATCTTTGGCTGGGTGCTGGCTCTGGTAAAGGGGCTGATCGCCTCCTCGCCCGCCCTGCTGCTGCTCGGCGTCGGCCTCACCGGCCTCGTATGCGCCTTGCTGATCCTCTTTCTCTCCCGCTCCGGCTCGGATTTTTACGAGGACGTGCTCAGCGCCACGGAGCTTCGCTTCTCCCAAGCGCTGGCGCAAAAGGAAGGCAAGGCCGCAAACACCGCGCCAAAGAAGGTCCGTACGGGCAAGCTCGGCCTGGATCGAGGCCACGGCGCCTCGGCGATCTTCCACAAACACCTGTTGGAGGACCGGCGCCAGGGCGTGCTCTTATTGGATGGTCTGAGCCTGTTGATGGGCATCCTCGCCATCGGCTTCGCCTTCTTCACCCGCGATTCCATGGAAGGGGCGGCGCTTCCCGTCTGCTTCGCCTTCGCCTGCTACCTACAGATTTTTTCCTCCTTCACCGGCCGTTGGCTGCGCGAGTTTAACGTCCACTACGTATACCTGATCCCCGAACCGCCTTTCCGCAAGCTTCTGGGCATGCTGTCCGAGCATGTGCTCAAGCTTGCCTTGGATGCGGTGTTGGTGATGGCGCTCTTTGGCCTATGCCTTTCCGCCACACCCGCGCAGATCGCAACGTTGGTGCTCGCCAGATTCGGCTTTGGCCTGTTGCTCATGGCCACGAGCTTGCTCAGCGAGCGACTGCTGTCTGAAATTACGATGCGTTGGCTAATTATTACTCTACACTTTCTCATTATGTTCCTGCTCTGTGCGCCCGGCATCGTGTTGGCCGTGGTTGTTGCATTTTTCACGCCCACTGCCCTGGGCATGGCGCTGGCCTTTCTCGCCTTCGCGGTCTGGTGCGCGCTATGCGCCCTGACGGTGCTGTTCTTCTGCCGCAACCTACTGCAGCACGCCGAGCTCAAAACCCCTTAACCAACGCCCATCTCCGTCGGGAAGCCGCCCTTCCATCCAGGAAAGGCGGCTTCCTTTGTCCGCTGCCCATAGGTCAAAGCAAATGATCCAGCAGGATCTTAATCCCAATGCCGCAAAGCACCAGGCCCCCCAGCACCATGGCCCGATTGAGAAAGCGCGCGCCCAAGCGTTTGCCAAGGCACACGCCGAATACGCACAGCGCAAAGGTGACAAGGCCTGCCGACAGGGCGATGGGCCAAATCTCTGCGCTGATGGCGGACAGGCCGACCCCCACGGCCAGCGCGTCCACGCTGGTGGCCACGGATAGGGTGAGCAGGCGCAGGTTGCCTGTCGCGGCCGTCTCCTGTTCGCCGCCGCGGCAACCCTCCGCAATCATCTGACCGCCGATGAAGCCCAGCAGCGCAAAGGCAATCCAATGGTCCACCGCCTGCAGATAGGCGCTGACCGTAGAACCTGCCAGATACCCGAGTAAGGGCATCAGGCACTGAAAGGAACCAAAGAACAGGCCGGTCTTGATGGCCAGCCAGCCCCGTAGCCTGTCCGCAGCAATGCCGGTGGCCACGGACACGGCGAAGGCGTCCATGGCAAGGCTTAGGGCCAGCAACAGCATGGCGGTCAGGCTCATGGGCTTCAGGCGCCCCCCTTCTTTGGCGGCCGGGCCCGGCAAGTCCTTGCCCGGCGCTCCATCCACCACCATGCATACGGCCGGCATCGGCCAATCATGCCTGCCGCTTTGGCCGCCCTCCACAAACAAAAGCAAAGGGGAGCTGCCGCTTTCTCGGCCTCTCCCCTTTGCTTGGCTCGTTTAGCGCGCTTTAGGTAAAGCGCTTGGTCATGCGGACCTTGGTGCCCTTGCCCAAGGCCGACTGCACCTCCAGCTGGTCCATAAAGCTCTCCATCACGGCAAAGCCCATGCCCGAGCGCTCCAGATCCGGCCGTGAGGTGAACAGCGGTTCGCGGGCTTTTTGGATGTCTGCGATGCCGACGCCCTCGTCGCTGATCTCCACGCAAAGGCTTTTGCTTTCCCCGTCGTATTGGGCCTGTAGGCGCACTTCCCCGCCCTTGCCCTGATAGCCATGGATGATGGCGTTGGTAACGGCCTCCGAGACGGCGGTCTTCACGTCCTCCATCTCCTCGAGGTTGGGATTGAGCGGCAGCACGAACGCGCTGACAGCCAGCCTTGCAAAGGCCTCGTTTTCGGGCAAGGCGCTAAAGCGCAAATCCATCTTGTTTCCGTTCATTTGCGATTCCTCATCTCCCCTTGCGTTTATAGCCGTTCCACGATCTGATAGACGCCCGACAGATCGAAGATGCGGTTGATCTGGCTGCTGGGTTTTCGCACCGCCAGGCTCCCTCCCCGCCTCGCCATCTGGTTGTAGCGGCCGAGAATCACGCCGATGCCCGACGAATCCATAAAGGTCAGGCTGGATAGGTCCAGCACCAGCCTGCGCGCCCTGCTATCGCGGATCAGCGCGTCCAACTCCTGCCGAATCTGCGAGGCGCTATGGTGGTCCAGCTCCCCGCTCAGGTACACGGTAAGGGTCTGTCCCCGCAAGGTATGCCGCATACGCTTTCTTCGCCCCCTTGTTCCTATGACGGTTGCATCTTGCTTGTAGATACTCCGTCCCAGGAAAAAAACCCTTCGCCGTTTTTGGGAGCTTTTGTCAGCTGCCAAAGAAAGCTAAATTGCGTCAAGCACCGCCTGCAAATCCATCTGCTCCTGTTCCAGCAGGGATTTGGCCAGGCGCTCTAGGCGGTCCCTCTCCCGGCTTAGCAGGCCGAGGGCGCAGGCGTATTCCCGGTCCAGGATGGCGCACAGCGCTTCCTCGTCCGCCTTGCGGCCGGGCATGAGGCCAAGCTCCGGTTCCAGCCCATATTCGTAGACCAGACGGCGCACCAAGGACTCCGCCGCCCTTAAATCGTTCGCCGCGCCGGCGCTGACCTCCTCCCCGCCGAAAACGATTTCTTCCGCCGCGCGCCCCGCAAGGGCCACGCGGATGGCGCCGCGCAGGCTATGGCGGGTGGGCAGGCCATCCGACGGCCGGCGGAGCACATAGCCGCCCGCTCCCCTGGTGGAAGGCAGCACCGAAACCAGGAGGATGGGTTCTTCAGGCAAAAAGCGCAGGCAAGCCAGGGCGTGGCCGGCCTCGTGCAGGGCCACGCGGCGCTGCGTTTTTTCATCGGGTTTGGCGCCCCTTCTGGTCTTTCCTGCAAGGGATTCGACGAAGGCCGCCTGCAGATGCCTTTCCTGAATGCCACAGCCCTCCATGGCGGCCTGCATGGCCGCCTCGTTGACCAAGGACTCCAAGCCCGCGCCGGAAAAGCCCGCCGTCAGCGCGGGAAGCTCTCCGGGGCCGCAGCCTGCGCCCGCCCTTTTTAAATGGTGGGATAGAATGCGCTCTCTGGCGCCCCGGTCCGGTAGGCCCAGCTCGATGCGCCTGTCAAAGCGCCCGGGCCTGGTCAAGGCCTCGTCCAACACCTCCGGGCGGTTGGTAGCGGCCACCACCAAAAAGCTCTTGGATGGCTGAAAACCACAAAGCTCCGACAAAAGGGCGTTGAGGGTTTGCTCCCGCTCCGCGTTTTCTTCTCCTCCGCCCCTCCGCTTTCCCAGCGCGTCGATTTCGTCGATGAACACCACGCAGCGCTCATACTCCCTGGCGCGGCGAAACAGCTCTCGGACGCGCTTGGCGCCAACGCCCACATACATCTGCACGAAATCCGAGCCGTTTGCGTGCAGGAAGGCCACGCCTGCCTCGCCCGCCAGCGCCCGGGCCATCAGCGTCTTGCCCGTGCCCGGCGGCCCGTAAAGCAGCACGCCCCTGGGCAGACGGGCCCCCGCTCGCTCAAAGCGCTGCGGGTCGCGCAGGAAGCAGGCCAGCTGGCGCATCTCCTCCACGGCTTCCTCGCAACCGACAATATCGTCAAAAGTGGCGGCCCCCTCCGGCGCCAAGGCCGACTGGCGCAGGGCCTGGGCCTGCCTTCTGCGCTCGGCACTGACGCTTCCCGCCGCCAGCGCCGCAACGCCGGCCAGGGCCGCCAGTTGGCGGGGTTCCGGCGCTGCAGCTACCCCCGCCCCAAATCCCGCCACGAGCAGGCACAAGCCCATGGCTGCGGCGCATAGGCTTTGGAAATGTTTGTTCAATTGCTCCATATTTATGAATTCACTCCTCCCGCACATGTCTGTCTATAAATTATACGATAAGTTTATTGGTTTTTATATGCACAAAGTATGGAAATTCATCTTTCCGGAAAGGCTAGATGAAAAACCAAGTTCAATCGGGAGGTAAACGGCATGGCCAGGTTCCAGAGAACGCTAATGATCCTCGTGCGCGTGCTGTGCGCCTTGGCGGTATTGGCCTCGGCAGGCGTTTGCATCATGGTATTTGCGCGCTTTCCGCTTTCCTATGATAAGGAGGCGTTGCTGGCCACCGCCACGCCCACCACCTTGACCGACGCCGAGGGACAGCTGATCCCCACAGGCTCGCTTTCCGTTTATTCCGCCGACCTTTCCGATGTGGCGCAAACCATCCTCGACGTGTTTGTCGCGGCGGAAGACCAGCGCTTCTACGAACACGCGGGCGTGGACTTGGTCCGGGTGGCCGGCGCCCTGGTGGCCAACCTCAAGAGCGGAGATCGATCCCAAGGCGCCAGCACCATCACACAGCAGCTGATTAAGAACAAGCTCTTAAGCCCAGAAAAGAGTTACCTTCGAAAGGCCGTCGAGGCCCTGTTCGCCTTGCAGGTAGAGCAGGACCTCGGCAAGGAGGAGATTCTTCTTCTATATTTGGAAAGCGCATATTTCGGCAAGGGCGCGTATGGACTGAGCCAGGCGGCCTGGGCCTACTTTAGCAAGAGCGCGGAAGAGCTGACCCTCACGGAAGCGGCCGCCCTGGCCGCAACCTTGAAGGCGCCGTCCAGCTATGCGCCCCACATCTCCCAAGATCGTAACCGCCAGCGCCGGGAATACATCCTAAACACCATGGCGGAGGAGGGCTTCATCAGCCAGGCGGAGGCGGACGAAGCCATCGCGCAACCCCTGGAGCTTAGGCCCGCCTCCATCCTTTCCAAGGCCTCCTGGTATGCGGATGCGGCCTTGGAGGAGGCGGCCTCGCTGCTCGGCGTGGAGTATGACCAGCTCAAGTCCGGCGGTTACCGCATCGAGACCAACCTGAACATGGAAATCCAGGAGCAATTGAACGCGCTGTTTCAGGAGGACGCCCTTTTCCCCGCCTCCGCCTCGGACGGCACGGCCTGCGAAAGCGCCATCGTCGTGTTGGACACCTCCAGCGCCCGCGTGCTGGCCCTGGTAGGCGGGCGGGAGTATGCCTTTGAGCGCGGGTTTAACCGCGCCGTGGACATGCGCCGCCAACCCGGATCGGCGCTCAAACCCATTGCCGTCTACGCGCCGGCCCTGTCCAGGCGTTTCGTAACGGCATCGACGGAACTGCTGGACGAACCGACGGATTTTGACGGGTATCGTCCACGGAACTATGGGGACAGCTACAACGGCCTGGTTACCCTGCGAACGGCCGCGGCGCTGTCCCTGAATGTGCCCGCCGTCAAGCTGCTCGACGCCATGGGGCCCTATGCCGGGTATGAATCCCTCCGCCGCTTCGGCATCGAGCCCGACCGCTCCGACACAGGCCTGTCCCTGGCCGTTGGGTCCATGACATACGGGGTCAGCCCGCTTTCGCTGGGCGCAGCCTATTGCGCGCTTGGAAACGGTGGTCTTTACAACGAGCCTAGCTTTGTTCGCGCCATCTATGGCCACGACGGAACCCTGCTGTACAGCCATACCTCCGACGCAAGCCAGGCCGTGGACGCCCCGAGCGCCTATGTGACCACCAGCCTGCTGCAGTCGGCCGCCGCCTGGGGCACGGCCAAAAAGCTCTCTTCCCTGTCCATCCCCATCGCCGCCAAAACGGGCACGGTGGGCATGGAGCAGGGCGAGGGCAACCGGGACGCCTGGTGCGCCGCCTATACCCCCGACTACAGCATATGTTGCTGGATGGGCTTCGATCTGCCCGACGAGGACCACGCCCTTCCCTCCTCCGTCACCGGCGGAGGTTTGCCGACCAGCCTGGTGCAGCGCCTGTTCGAAAACCTGCCCAACAGCGGCCGGGCCTTTGAGCAGCCGGAAGGCGTGGTTTGGGTCAACACCGCCCCCTTCTGGGAGGAAGCCAAGTACGAGGTCTATTTGGAAGGAACGCAGCCGGAGCCCAGCGGCTGGCCCCTCTTCGATTGGGACTGGCCCTTCGCCCGTCCAACGCCGGCGCCGGAAGAAGCGGAGCCTTCCTTCTCCGCGCTGCCTACGGCCACGCCCCAAGCGGAGGACGACGCGCCTTGGGAGGGCGACGGCACGGCGGAGCCAAATCCCGAACCCACGGAGGAAACGCCTTTGCCCGCCTTCCCCTTCCCGCCCTTGCAGGAGGAAGCCGAACCCGCCAACGAATAAGCGGGTTTGGTCCTTCGTCCGTCCAACGCCGGCGTCGGAAGAAGCGGAGCCTTCCCCCTCCGCGCTGCCTACGGCCACGCCCCAAGCGGAGGACGGCGCGCCTTGGGAGGGCGACGGCACGGTGGAGCCAATCCCAAACCTACGGAGGAAACGCCTTTGCCCGCTTTCCCCTTTCCACCCTTAGAGGAAGAAGCGGAAACTGCCAACAAATAAAGCCCTTTCTATCGCGAAAGGAAACGCCCTGTCCGGACGCATCGGACGAGGCGTTTTGTCTATTTGTGTTTGCATTCTCCACCAATCTGGCCAATGGACTGGAGATCTCTTTGACCCCGGTAGGCTTATATTGACGCTGCAAAAGGCAGACCCGTTTCCAAAGCGCCCTGGTTCTTTGCCGTATGTTTCCCCAGCGTTCCGCCGCAAGGCCGCGTGAATTGGCAACGCGGGCCCCTTGTCTTCCTTGTGCAGCGCGAAAAAAGCCCAAGCCACGCGTTGGGCTTGGGCTTTTTTCCGATTCCTTTGTCCTATGGCAGGTCGTCCTTGTCCTCCCCCTCTTCGGGTTTATTTCCTACAACGCCCCCTGTTAGCTCCGAGCTAAAGCGCTTGAGCCTTTCGGGCACGGCCTTCAGGCTGCCGGAGCTGATCACCGCAAAGGCGATTGCGCCGAGCACGGCGATGCCCACGATCCAGGCGATGCCCGTCGCCACCCCGGAGCCGCCGTCCTCCTGCTGCGCGCCCTGGGGCGTGCCCGTGACGTTTTCGCCCTGCGCTTCATCCCCCTGCCCGCTCTGGGAAGGGTTCTGGGTGGCCGCGCCGGACCCGCCCGTTCCAAAGAGCACGGTGTGCAGCACGTCCGCCATCAGCTCCGTGGAGCGCAGCACCTCCTCCTTGTTGGAGGTATGGGTGCCAAACTCCAGAAGGATCGACTGGGGCATGAGCTCCTGGTTATAGTTGCCCTTCCCGATGAAGATATCCTTGATCAACCCAGGATACTCGCTGTCCGCCGCAGCCTTCAGCTTTTTAGCAAACTCGCGGTTAGCTGCGCTGTTTGGATTGGAACGGCCAACCAGCAGGCGGACCTGGGTCATCTCCTCCCCATCCACCTCCGTGGTATACTCGCTGGCGTCCGGTATACCGTCCCGATGCACGTCGATCAGGGCTGAGGGGCCCTGCTTGAGCAGTTCCACGGCCGTCGCGCGCGAACGCCTATAGGCGCCTGCATCGTGCGGCAAATGGACGCTGGGGTCAAAGAGCACCTCCACGCCCATTTCCTCCAAGGATTCTGCCAGCGCCCAGGCGACGTCGTGAATGCCCGTCCAACCGCTATCGATGGAGGAAGCTCCATCCCCATCCTCGTACGCCTCGTCGGAGTGGGTGACGTAAATGCCGACGCTCTTCGCCTGGGCGGTCCTGCCCATTTCCAGCGCCGTCAAGCTGAGCATCGGCTCCTCGCCGGCCAACTCCACCGCCGCCGTCAGGGAAGCCTCGTCCACGGAAACCACCTTGAACAGCCTATTCCCCTGGTCGATGTACTCGTCGCCCGCCTCCACGTCCGCAGCGATATGGGTGAGCAGCTCTCCGTTTCCGTCCACCAGGGCGTAAACCGTTTCCCCCTCCTGGGCAAGGGCGCCGCCAAGGAGCAGCAGGGGCAGACATAACCACAAAAGCGCGCGTTTCATTCCCTTGTTTCCCCCTTTTCTTCGCTCGTTTCCTCGCTGGGAACCTCGTTGTCCACCAAGGTCGCCTTGTCGCCGTCCACCTGTACGTTGCGCTTGGCGCCGACGGCCCTTTCCAGCAACTCGCCCACCACCTCGCTGAGGACCACCGCCACAATGCCGGAGACGACCACCGCGTCCAGGGCGCCACCGCCGCCCAGGTTGAGTTCCACGGGCAGACCTTTCACCGCATTGACCACCGCCTGGGCGCTGTCCGCCAGCAGGATGCCCATGACGCCGGCAATGAAGGCGCTGATGCGGCTTCTGCCGAGCACATAGGCGACGACGCCTGCCAAAATGCCATACAGGTAGTTGATGTCAAAGGGCATGGCCTCGGGTTCGCTGGGGAAAAACCAGCCCACCAGAAAGACGGCCGCGGCGCTGAGCAGGGACGCCGCCACGGCGCGCAGCCGTTCCTTGGCGGTCCCGGCCTTGATGAACAGATAGACGCACAGGCCGAAGGGGATGAGCGCGCCGCCGATGTTGACGGAAACGCCGCCGCCCAGGGGCACGGAAGGAATCCAGCCTCCGATGAAGATCAGGGCGATGAACAGCAGCGCCTGCTTGTCGTTCAAGCGCATCCTGTCCAGCACGCGTTGACCAATGCCAAAGAGCAGCAACACGGCCAACACGACCAATAAGATCATTCCAACTGACATAAAAACGAACCACCTTCCTCTGTCTTACGGCTATTGTTGCCTGAGGAAGGTGGTTTTATGTTGCCTCTTGCTTTTTGCAACGCCTAGCTGGCGGCGTTAAAGGCGATCATGATCTGGTTTTGCATATCCTGGTTGACCTGGTTGCCGCCATGGGTACGGCTGTTGAGGAAGTGGATGCAGAACTGGCCGTTGAAGTTGTTGCTGGTGATCCGCTCGCCGCCATGGGGCATGCCGTTCATGGCCGCCGCATAGGTGACGCCGTTGATGGTGATGTGGATGGCCCTCGCGCTCCAGGTCCACGTGTAGTTGAAGCACTTGTACATTTTTTCGGTGTCCTCGGGGGTCAAGGGTTCGGCGTCCAGGTGGTTGGATCCGCCGTACCTGGCGATGGTGAAGGTGATGCCCGTCGCCACATCCTTTACCTCGGCGGTCTCCCCGCGCTTAAAGGTGGAATCGATCACGCCCGACCACCAATCCAGCAGAACCACGTTTCCATTGGTCTGGGTGGGCTCCACCGGCTCGTCCGGCGGATTGGCCTGGCCGTCGTCGCCGTCGTCCGCATTGCCGTCGTCCTTATCGCCGCCATCCGAGGAGCTGTCGCTGGCATAGAGCAGCTTCAAGGTGCTGGGACCGGCCACGCCGTCCTGGGTCAGGTCGTTTGCCTTCTGGAAGGCGATCACGGCGCTCTCCGTCGCGCTGCCGAAGAAGCCCGTGGCCTCGGTGCTCAAATACCCCTTCTGGATCAGGGCCTGCTGGAGCTTCTTCACCTCGTCGCTCTCGTCGCCCTTCTTCAGGCTCGTGGTCGTGTCGCCCTCCAGGCTCGTGGCGTTGAGCGCCTTCAAGGTGCTGGGGCCGGCCACGCCGTCCTGGCTGAGGCCGTTGTCCTTCTGGAACTTTTTCACGGCGCTTTCCGTCGCGCTGCCGAAAAAGCCCGTGGCCTCGGTGGTTAGGTAGCCCTTTTCGATGAGCTTAAGCTGCAAGGCCTTCACCTGATCGCTCTCGTCACCCTTCTTCAGGCTGGCGGAGGTGTCCAACTGGCCGGCGCTGTTGCTGCCGCCGTCGCTGCTGGTGTTGGTTGCGCTGAGCTTCTTGAGGGTCTCGGGGCCGGCCACGCCGTCCGCGGTCAAGCCCATTTCCTTTTGAAATTGCATGACGGCCTTATAGGTGGCGCTGCCGAAAAAGCCGGTGGCCTCGGTGGTTAGGTAGCCCTTTTCTTTGAGCTTGAGCTGCAAGGCCTTCACCTGGTCGCTCTCATCGCCCTGGCGCAATGTTCCGCTGGCGTTCAGCTCCACGCTGGAAGCGCTGCCGCCCTGCTGCGCCCGCAGGGACGCCAAGGTCTTTTCGCCGGCCAGGCCGTCCACGGTCAGCCCCTTGTCCCGCTGGTAATTCTTCAGGGCCGTTTCCGTGATGCTGCCAAAATAGCCTGTGCATTCGGAGGAGAAGTATCCGGCGGCCTTCAACAGGTTTTGCAGCTCGGTCACGCCGGAACCCTCGTCGCCCTTCTTCAGGGTGGTTCCGGAAGCGCTTTGCGAATCGCCCTCCACCACTTCGGTTTTCTCGTAGAGCTTGGTCAGGGTCTTGGGGCCGGCAACGCCGTCCACGCTAAGCCCCATGTCCTTTTGAAACGCCTCGACGGCCTCCTTGGTGGCCGAACCGAAGGTGCCCGTGGCGTCGGTGTGCAGATAGCCCAGGGAGATCAGGGCCTGCTGCAAATCCTTCACATCCTGGCCTTCGTCGCCCTTCTTCAAGGAAGAGGAAGAGGCGCTCGAGCTCTGGGAACCGGAAAGCTCCAGGTACTTGGCGGATACATAGCCCGTCAACGAGCCCGTCTGGACCTTGATCCAGGAGCTGCCGACGGAAAGCACGTCCACGTTTTTGCCCTTCTTGATGGTGGCCAGCGCCTTGGAAGAGGTGCTCTCCTCCTGACGCAGGATGACGTTGGCCGTTGCGGTGCCCGTCTGGGACGCTGCCTGCGCCACCGGCAGGCGCACGGGCAACAACAGCGCGAACATGGCCAGCAAGAGCGCCGTCAGGCGCCGAAAGCCCGCCTTTTTTCTTCTTTCTTTTCCACAGGCGTACATCTGTTCTCCTCCAAATTCGCTAACGTCTTCCAATTCTTCCCCGTAACAGAAGCCCAGCCGTCCTCCATCGACGCCGGGCGCTTTTTTCCATCCCCAGTATATGACAGAAAGAGACGCAAAACAACGGATGCGCCCCTTTCGTTACAGCGCATTGTCCAAACCGTTACAAGGCTGAAACATCTTCCAACCCCACCGATCCCTGCCAAAGGGCTATTGACACCCGCCTTTTTGCAACGCTACAATGAAGCTGCTTTGGCATTTGCCAACTCCCTTCATGGATAAGGAGATGAAGACAACATGAGCGCGAGCAACTGGCCCCTCGGTCTTTCCAGCTGCGGTTCCCAGGGCATGGAGCGGGCGGTGTTTCAGGGCTATGCCCAGGCCGGCATCCGCTATATGGAGGTTTCCCTGGACGCCTACCGCTACGCGGCGCTGAACCTGGATGCGCCCAAGAGCTATGCCCAAGAAGCCGGCGTGCGGCTTTGGTCCATCCACCTTCCCTTCAACCGCGAGTTCTACAACATCGCCCACTTGGATTCCTCCCGCAGGGCCGCCTGCCTGCTGGAGTATTGCCGGCTGCTGGAAAAGGCGTCCAAGGCCGGCATATCCGTGGCTGTCGTGCACCCCAGCAGCGAGCCCATCGACGGCGCGGAGCGCGCCTTGGCCATGCGGCAGGCCAAGCAAAGCCTGCGCGCCCTCGCCCAAGCGGCGGACGGTCTAGGCCTGGTCGTCGCCGTGGAAAATCTCCCCCGCACCTGCCTTGGCCGCGACGCCGCCGAGATGCTGGAGCTGCTGGACGCGGATCGCCGGCTGATGAGCTGCTTTGACACCAACCACCTGCTGACCCAATCCTTGGAAGACTATCTCCAGGCCCTCGCGGGCCGCATCGCAACCCTGCACGTGTCGGATTATGACTTTGTGGACGAAAAGCACGTCCTGCCCGGCGAAGGCAAGATCGCCTGGCCCTCCCTGCTGGCCAAGCTCCGCCAGATCGGCTACGAAGGCCCCTTCCTGTACGAGCTGGGACTTGGCTCCACCTCCCACATCCGTCGGCCGAAGCCCCTGCGCTACGAGGACTTTGCCGCCAACTACGCCGCCCTTTTGCGCGGCCAAATCCCCGCGCCGCAGGGCGACGTCCTGTTCTAGGCCGCCGCAAAACGCGGCGGTTCCGGATTTTTCAACACTTAACCAAAGAAGCCGGCTCCCGATCTTGACAGCCCCCCGTCCGTTGGCTATCCTATATAAAATGCCAAATACGCCACGGTTTGTGGACGGACGAGGAGGGCGAAAGGTTTGAACCCCAAGCGGTGTTTGATCGAACCCGGGGATTTGACCACGGGAGAAATTTTCCATTTGATAGGACTTGCGAACGACATTCTCCATCGGCCAGAAGCGTACAGCGATCGGTGCAAGGGAAAGTTGTTGGCAAGTCTTTTTTATGAGCCTTCCACGAGGACGAAGTTCTCCTTCGACGCGGCCATGCTTCGCCTGGGCGGGCAGGTGATCGGCTTTTCAGACCCCAACACCTCCTCCGCCTCCAAGGGCGAGACCTTGGCCGACAGCGCGCGGGTGGTCTCCTGCTATTCGGACGTGATCGTGGTGCGCCACCCCAAGGAGGGCGCCGCCAAGCTGATCGCCCAAAACGCCGACTGCCCCGTGATCAACGCCGGCGACGGCGGCCACCAGCACCCCACCCAGACCCTGACGGATCTGATGACCATACAAAAGCACAAGGGGCGCTTGGACAACCTGACGGTCGGTGTCTGCGGCGACCTGAAGTTTGGCCGCACCATCCACTCCTTGGTCAGCTGCTTGGCCCAGTTCGACAACCTTCGTTTCCGCTTCATCTCCCCCGAGGAGCTGCAAATGCCCTCCTTCGTCAAGGATGTGCTGGATCGCCGGGGCATCGCCTATGAGGAGACCAACCAGTTGGACCAGGCCATCGGCTCCCTGGATATCCTCTATATGTCCCGCGTGCAGCGCGAGCGCTTCGTTTCCGAGGAGGAATACCTGCGCCTGAAGGATTACTTCATCCTCACGGAGGAAAAGATGGCCTTGGCCAAGCAGGACATGATCGTCATGCACCCCCTGCCCAGGGTGAACGAGATTCAGCGGGACGTGGACGACGATCCGCGCGCGGTGTATTTTGACCAGGTGAGGAACGGCATGTACGTGCGCATGGCGCTCATCCTCTTCCTCTTGGGCCTGGATAAGGAGGCGAAGGCTTAAATGATCAACGTTTCCAAGCTGAAAAAGGGCATCGTTCTGGACCACATCACCGCCGGCCACGGCTTTAAGGTCTTCCAGCAGCTCGGCCTGGACAAGCTTTCCGACGTGGTGGTGCTCATGCGCAACGTGGATTCCGGCCGCATGGGAAAGAAGGACCTCATCAAGATCGAGACGGATCTTCCTCTAGATTTTGATGTGCTGGGGCTATTGGATCCGGGAATCACCGTTTCCTATGTGGAAAACGGCGTGTGCGTGCGCAAGCAGCGCCTGAGCCTGCCCGAGCGGGTCACGGGCATCCTTCAGTGCAAAAACCCCCGCTGCATCAGCCAGAGCGAAAACGTGGAGCCCATCCATTTCACCCTGGTGGACGCCAAGACCAAGGAATATGCCTGTGAATACTGCGATGCGAGGACCCATCTATGAGCAAGACATATAAGCTAAGCGGGGCGCTCCTGGTGGATGCGGACGGCGAACGCCGCAGCGATCTCTATCTTCGGGATGGCAAGATCCTCTCCGTCGGCCCCGTGGAACAGCCCTTCGACGAGGAGCTGAAGCTGGATGGCCTCTCCCTCTTGCCGGCCTTCATCGACCTGCACACCCACCTGCGTGATCCGGGACTCACTTATAAGGAAGACATGGAATCCGGCATGCGCGCCGCGCTGCAAGGCGGCTACGCTCATGTCTGCGCCATGGCCAACACCAAGCCCGTGATCGAAACGCCGGAGCTGGTGGAGGCCAACCTGCGCAAGGCGAGCCGGCTGCGGCTCTGCCGCCTGACCCAGGCGGCCGCGGCGGGCGTCGGCCTCAAGGACGAGACGCCCACGGACCGAGAAGCCCTCAGCCGCGTGACTAAGCTGCTATCCAACGACGGGCAGACCATCTTTTCCGACGAGTTCATGCGCCAGCTGCTGCTGGACTCCCGTTCGTACGGCTTTCTCATCTCCACCCACTGCCAGCCGGAGCGCAAGATCGTCCGCCGCGATTTGCAGCTGTTGGCGCTGACGGGCGGCCGGCTGCACATCGGCCACATCAGCCACCGGGAAACCCTGGAGGCCATCCGCCAGGCAAAGGCCCAAGGCCTGCGCTTCAGCTGCGAGGTGACGCCCCACCACCTGCTGGGGCATGATTCGGCCTATCGGGTGAACCCGCCCCTGCGCTCCCTGGAGGATACGCGCGCCCTGCTGGAGGGATGCCGGGACGGCAGCATCGACTGCCTCTCCACGGACCACGCCCCCCATTCGCCGCAGGACAAGGCCCAGGGCATGGCCGGCATTTCCAACATCGAGTACGCTTTCGGCGTGTTCTGGCGCCTGTTCCAGGAAAACGGCATCCCCTTGTCGAGGCTTTCGCAAATGGCCTCCCAAACGCCCGCCCGGCTGCTCGGCCGCAACGCAGGCCTGCTTCGGCCCGGCATGGACGCAGATCTGGTCGTGGTGGACACGAAGGCCGTTGGGGTTTTGCGGGAACAGGAAATGGTTTCCCGTTCGCACAACACGCCCTTTGGCGGCGAGAAACTGCTCGGCCGCGTTCTCTATACCATCGTGGAAGGAGAAATTCGCTATGCATATGATGGACGCGCTGGCCTCTAGGGCCAAAACCCACGGCCCGGTGTGCGTGGGGCTGGATACCCAGGTTTCCTTCCTTCCCCAGGCCATCCAGAAGATGGACCTAAGCCTTGGGGAAAAAATCCTTCTCTACAACAAGAAGATCGTGGACGCCACCTACGACAACGCCGCGTGCTACAAGGTGCAAATCGCCTGCTATGAGGCCCTCGGGTTGGAAGGGCTGGATTGCTTTGCCAAAACGCTGCGCTACGTGCGGCAAAAGGGCGTTCCCGTCATCTCCGACGCCAAGCGCGGGGACATCTCCTCCACCGCCGCCCAGTATGCCAAGGGCCACTTCACCGGCGATTTTGAGACGGACCTGCTCACCATCAACGCCTACATGGGCGTGGACGTGGTCTCCCCCTTCTACCCGTACCTGGAGCAGGGCAAGGGCCTGTTCGCCCTGGTGAAGACCTCCAACCCCGGCAGCGGCGACTTCCAGGACCTGGTCTTGGCCGACGGCGACACGGTCTACCAGCGCGTGGCCAGGACGGTCTCCGCCTGGGGCGAGGCCTTTATTGGTGAAAGCGGCTATTCCGCCATCGGCGCCGTGGTCGGACTGACCTATCCCAAGGAATTCCAGCAGATCAAGCAGCTGATGCCCCATACCTTCTTCCTCATCCCCGGCTATGGCGCCCAGGGCGGCACCGGCAAGGACATTGCCGAGGTGTTTGCGGACGGCGTTTGCGGCGTGGTCAACTCCTCCCGCGGCCTGCTCTGCGCCCACAAGGGCAAGAGCGAAGGCCTGGACTTCGACGTCTACACCCGCCAGGCCACCATCGACATGCGAAAGGACATCGAGCAATGGCTGTAGTGCTTGAAAACCGCTGCGTAGGGCCGGAGGT
>CALWRM010000083.1 GCA_944383925.1 uncultured Clostridia bacterium | reverse complement strand
CGGGCGCGCTCGGACGGCTCCGGCAAGGGCGTGAACGTGGCCTTGGCGGCCCGGGCCTTGGGCCATGAGGCGGCCTGCGTGGGCCTGCTGAACGAAAACGGCGGAGCCATGGTGGAGGAGAGGCTGAAGGCGGCGGGCGTGGCTTGCGGCTTTGCCAAGGCCAAGGGCGAGGTGCGCACCAACCTGAAGGTCTTTGACAGAAGCAGCCAGCGCATCACCGAGATCAATGAAAGCGGCAAGGTTCCCGAGGAGGCGCAGCTGCGCCAGCTGGAAGCCCTGGTGGATCGTTACGCCGCCTGGGCGGACGTGATGGTCTTCACCGGTTCCCTGCCGCCGGGCCTGCCGGAGGAGTATTATGCGCGCTTGATGGCCATAACGGAGGGCCGCTGCCGCTGTGTGTTGGACGCGGAGGGGAAAAAGCTGCTCAGCGGCCTGGCCCTGGCACCGGCCCTCATCAAGCCCAATAGCTACGAGCTGGAGCTGGTTTGCGGTCACAAGCTGGAAAGCCTGGAGGAGATCGAGCGGGCTGGCCGTTCCCTGCTGGGGCTTGGCGCTGGGCTCGTGGCGGTTTCCATGGGCGCCGACGGGGCCATGCTCATCGGCCAAGAGGGTTCCTGGTATGCGCCGCGGGTGCCGGTGGAGGTGTTGTCCACCGTTGGGGCTGGCGACTCCATGGTGGTTGGCCTGCTGCATGGGCTTTTGCAGGGCTTGCCCCTGCCCAAGGTATTGGCAATGGGCGTGGCGGCCGGAACGGCTGCGGTGGTCACCGAAGGCACCCAACTCTTCGATCGGGCAGGCTTTGAGGCCATGCTCCCCCGGGTGCATGTGGAGCGTTTGCTGTAGGAATCGGGACCTAAGGCAAAGACGAACGAGACATAAAGGCGCAGGCGCCGGAAATGGCTGCGCGTTGAAATACGGATGGACAAGAAAGGGTAGGATGCGATGATCAGGGTCGGTCTGTTGGGCCATGGCGTGGTGGGCAGCGGCGTGGCGGAGATTTTGCGCAAGAATGGGGACGTGCTGTGGGCGCGCACGGGCCAACGGCTGGAGCTGGCTTCCATTTGCGACTTGCGGGATTTTTCCCATCTGGAGTATGCATCGCTGTTCACCAAGGACGCCCTGGCCATGGCGCGGGACAAGAGCATCGACGTGTTTGTGGAGTGCATGGGCGGCGTGGAGCCGGCCCGCAGCTTCGTGCTGGAGGCCGTGCGCCAGGGCAAGCATGTGGTCACCTCCAACAAGGCCTTGGTGGTGGCGGCCGGCGAGGAAATCGCGGCCTTGGCCCAGGAGAAGGGCGTGCGCTTCCTCTACGAGGCCAGCGTGGGCGGGGGCATTCCCGTGGTTACGCCCATTCGCCAATGCCTGGCGGCCAACCGCCTGGACAGGATCGCCGGCATCCTCAACGGCACCACAAACTACATCCTCACCCGCATGAAGGACGGGGGCGTTTCCTTCGACGCGGCCCTGCAGGAGGCCCAGCGCCTGGGCTATGCCGAGAGCGATCCCTCTGCGGACGTGCAGGGCGACGATGCCCGCCGAAAGATCTGCATACTGGCCCATATCGCCTTCGGCAGCCCGCTGGACGACGGCCATATCTTCACGGAGGGCATCAGCGCCCTCACCCGGGAGGACATGCTCTACGCCAGGGAACTGGGCCGCTCCGTGAAGCTGTTGGCCGTAGCGGAACTGGTTTCGGGCGGCTGGCGCGCGCTGGTGGCCCCGGCGATGTTGCCCCAGGGCCATCCGCTGGGCGGCGTGGACGATGTGTTCAACGCGGTGTTGGTCCATGGCGACATGGTAGACGACGTGCTCTTCTACGGCCGGGGAGCCGGCGCCCTCCCAACGGCCAGCGCCATGGTGGGCGATGTCTTGGATATCGCCCTGCACCCCGGCGATGCCCCCCTGTGCCCGCCGCGCGGCGAGCTGGCGGCCTTGCCCTCCCTCGGCGGTCAGACGCGCCTGTTCACAAGGGTTTTACGCGCCCCCGCCGAAACGGCGGACCGGGTGCTCGCCCAGATCCCCGGCTCCCGCCTGGTCCGCCTGGACGGCCCCGCCTTCCAGGGGGAGTTTGGGTTGATTACGGAAGAAGGGGAGGAGGCCGCCCTGCGCAAGGCCATCGACGAGCTGGGGCTGCCCCATGGCGCGGTGCTGCGCTACATGAGCGTGTGATTCCCCGGAGCGAATGGCCCGCCCCTTTTGCCTGAACCGGCCAAGGCCGGCGCTTGACGAAGCCCGGCCTTTGGTGTATCTTAATCGTGTCCAGCGTGCCGGTGTGGTGGAATGGCAGACACAAGGGACTTAAAATCCCTCGTTCGCAAGAACATGCGGGTTCGAGCCCCGCCACCGGTACCACGTCGGAGCAAAGTCCGCTTTGCTCCGACGTCTTTTTATGCCAGCGAAAAAAAAGACGTCATCCGCCCGCTCCCTTGCTCCTCCTTTCCAAATCGAACCCGCTGCGCTTGGCTTCGATTTGGTATTGGGCGTAAGCCCGGAAGTCTCGGCATCTATACTGTTGCGACGTTTTCTAGAACCGCCTTTCGCTCGTTTTGTCGTTGCGCCTCTTCAAAGGCTGCGGCCCCCATATGGTTGCGATGTTCCGCGCCGGGGCAAAGTCCGCTTTGCTCCGGCGCCTTTTTGTACCTATGGCATAAAGACGTCCTCCGGCTGCTTCCTTGCTCCTCCTCTCCTAATCACAAGCGCTAACGCCGGGTTGTGATTGGACTATAAGGTGCACGCCTGGAAACTGTGGCATCTGTATATGGTTGCGATGTATTCCACGTCGCTGCGGATGCCATGTCGTTCGCGGCGACTTTTTGCAAAGGTCGCTTCTTGCGCATACCGTCGCGGCTCCTCTCCAAATCAAACCCGCCGCGCTGCGGTTTGGTTTGTGGATGTAGACTGGAGAGCTGCAGCAACACGAAGGTTGCGGCATTCCTGGTTACCCCGCGCCCGCTTTGCTGCGGCGCCTTTCCAGAACGAAGCCTTGCTGGAAATGCAGAGCGCGGCATCTATGCCGATAGTCACCCCGCATGGCCTCGAAGTTTGTTTGCGGCTATGCTTTGGGTCGGTTGGGGCAAAACATCGTCTTCTTCCATTTTAGATCGAAGCTGTGGCGCTGAGCTCTGCTTGGGTTTTTGGCGCGGAGACGCTTTCGGCCATGCGGACAGCTTTTGTGAGGAAGCCCTCAAAAAGACTTTTCCGATGGGGCAGAAAGGCGCGCCGATTCTTACCCAGCCAAAGGGCCGTTCTTTGTCCGCAAAGGCTTCCATATACTTGTAGAGGAAAGGGGGACGGGCCGCGATGGAAAAGCTGTTTGTATGGGCGGTGCTCGCCTGTGTGCTGTTAAGCCTATGGACGGGGCGCGCGGAGGCGGCGGCGGACGCGCTGCTGGACTGTGGCAGCGCTGCCGTGGCCCTGGCCCTGACGCTGGCGGGCGCCTACTGCCTGTGGTGCGGCGTGCTGGAGGTGATGGAGCGGGCGGGCCTTACCGCGCGCCTGGCCAGGGCCTTGCGGCCCCTTTTGCGAAGGCTTTTTCCGGGACTGCCTGCGGGCGGCCAGGCGGAGAGCGCCATCGCCACCAACTTCGCGGCCAATCTGCTCGGCATGGGAAACGCGGCCACGCCGGCCGGCTTGCAGGCGATGGAGGCCCTGCGGCGCTGCGCGTCGGCGGCGGAACCCCTGCCGACGGACAACATGTGCCTGTTCTTGATCCTGAACAGCTCCAGCCTCCAGCTGGCGCCCACCACGCTCATCTCCCTGCGGGCCGCCGCCGGCTCCCAGGCGCCGGCGGACATCTTCCTGCCCTGCCTGCTGGCAAGCCTGGGTTCCACCCTATGCGCGTGGCTGTGCACGCTTGCCTGGAGAAAGCTGCGCTCCGCCTGGGGCCGCAGGAGGGCGGCAAGGACGTAGGCGACGCGGCCCTGTCCCGGTTGGGGTTTTCCGCGCCACGGTAGGATCGAAAGGAGGGGCTGGACGCCCATGCTCGTGCTGCTGTTGACCGCCGCGACCTTTGCCTATGCGGCCCACGCCCGGGTGGAAGCCTACCAAGCCTTCGTGCAGGGCGCCGGCGAGGGCCTAAAAACCGCCCTGCGCGTCACGCCCTACCTGGCTGCGGCCCTGTTGTTGACGGGCTTGTTGCGCGCCAGCGGCTTGGCCGAGTGGCTGCTCCTCGTGCTGGGGCCGCTGCTGGATCTTGCGGGCATTCCCAGGGACCTGTTTGCGCTGCTGCTGGTGCGCCCCCTGTCCGGATCGGCGGCGCTTTCGGAGCTGGACGCCCTCATCGCCCTCTATGGTCCGGACTCCTACCAGGTGCGGGCCGCCTGCTGCGCGGTGGGTTCCTCCGAGACCGTGCTATATACCATTGCCCTATACTTGGGCTCCATTGGGGTGAAGTCCAGCCGCTATATCCTGCCAATTGGGTTGTTATCTGGGCTGTTTGGGGCATTTTTGGGTGTCATTTTGTGTAAAATCCTATAAATTTAGCGTGCGAAAGTTGAATTATGCCCAGAATATGCTATACTGAAATCACGGTGATCTTTCCCCGCAGGACCCCTTTGGAAGGAAAGGCGAGTGAACGATGTCAATCGATGTGTATGCGACGGCTGGAGCCATCGAAAAGGACTTGAGGAACCATGCCTGCGTGATCGTGGACGTGCTTCGCGCCAGCTCCGTGATCACCACGGCCATCGAGCATGGCTGCAAGTCCGTCATTCCCGTGGCCGAGGTGGAGGATGCCGCCATGATGGCCCGCCAGCTGGGCGGGGAGCGGGTGCTCCTTTGCGGCGAGCGCCAGGGCCTGCTCATCCCGGGCTTCAACCTCTCCAACTCTCCTTTGGAGTACACCCAGGAGGCTGTCTCCGGCCGGGTGCTCGTGATGTCCACCACCAACGGCACCAGGGCCATCCTGCGCACCGGCAGCTGCAAGGCCATGTTCATGGGCAGCTTTCTCAACGCAAAGGCCGTGGCCGAGGCGGCCTTGAGCCAGAGCGATAGCATCGCCATCGTTTGCGCGGGCACGGGCGGCCGCTATTCCCTGGACGACATCCTTTGCAGCGGGGCCATCATCTCCCGCATCATCGACATGACGGGCAAGCAGGCCCTTTGCGACCTAAGCCGCACGGCGCTGGCCCTATACGATTCTTATAGCGAGGATCTGTTCACCTCCCTGCAGGGCAGCCAGCACTTTGAGCGCCTTCGCTCCCTGGGGTTCGAGGAGGACATCCGCTATTGCCTTCAGGAGGACGTGATGCAGGCCGTGCCCGTCTGCGTCAACGGGGTGATTCGCAAGCTGGACCGGGGCGCCTAGGCGACGTTCCGGGTTGGAATACTTGGGCGGGGGAAGGAAGACGGAAGGCTTCCTTCCCTTATTGTAATCCGAAAACCATGGGCTATGCCCATGGTTCAAAAAAGGCGGAAGCCGATGAGTAGGAAATAAAAACTCCTTCATGTTAAAATAGAAGCGGGTTTGCCAACCGCAGCAACAACATGAAG
>CALWRM010000082.1 GCA_944383925.1 uncultured Clostridia bacterium | reverse complement strand
AGGTCTGGTTCGGCCGGCCGGCTAGATCTTACCAAGGCCGCGCAAATACAGCAGGGAGTCCCGCAGGCTTTGCGCCTCCTTCACCTCCACCACGCAGCCAAGGCCCAGCCGCTCTGCCAGGGCCAAGCATGCGGAAACGTCCACCTCGCCCTGGCCCAGGGCCAGGTGGTCGCGGCGGGGCAGGACGTCATGCAGGTGCCTGCGGCCCAAACGGCCCTCCCTCTCCAGCATCCACCGGCCGTCCTGGCCGCCGGTGCAGCGGTCATGGCCCACGTCCAGGCAGAGCCCGAAGGCAGGGCTTTGCAGCAGCAGCTCCAAGCATTGACGTTCAAAGCCGGTGAACCCGGAGGTGCTCTCCACGCATACCCGCACCCTGCCCAAGGCCGCCCGCTCCATCTCATCCCGAAAGCGGGCCAAGGCCTCCAGGCAAGGTTCGGGCTGGGCCTGGTACAGATACAGCCTTTGCGCGGGTAGGGTGAAGTACACGCCCCTTGGCAGGTGCATGTTGACCACGGGCAGCTCCAGGGACGCTGCCAGGGCCACGGCCTGCACGCCGGTTTGCAGGTAGGCCATGGCCACCAACGGGTTAAAGTCCATGGGATCCAGGCGCTCATCCAGGTGTAGGGTGAAATCGACTCCCTGTCGCTTCCAAGCCAGAAGCGCAGATCTGTCCAGGGCGTTTGCGTGGAAGGCGGGTAGGTTCATGTTGAGCTCGACGAAGGAAAGCCCCAGCTCCAAACAAAGCAGGGCATGGGCGTCCAACCCGCCCAAAAGCGGTAGGCTCGGCATCCCCAAGCGCGCCACGTCCATCCCCTCCCTTCCCGTTTTCCCATTATAGCAGAGGAAGGGCCTTCGCGCCAGCCCGACGTTCCCCGCCGCTGTTGGCGCGCTGTACATTTGCCGAAGAATCTGGTATGGTTGTGGAAAGAGAACAAACAGGGGGATTCACCCATGGCCATTGCCTTTCATCCCTCGGATTGGGACCGGGTTCGCCGGCGGTACGACGCCTGGTGGGAAGGGCGGTTGGAAGGGCCGCTGTGCGCCATCACCTTGGGGGGGTCGGGACCCCGGGCGGCCGGAGCCCCCGGTCGCGCCGCTGAGCCAAGCCAACTGCCACCGTCTGGACCTGCCCGCCGAGTCCGTAATCGACGCGCTCGACTACGCGCTGTCCTGCCAGGAATATCTGGGCGACAGCTTTCCCTTCGTAAACTTCGACGCCTTCGGTCCCGGCGTGCTGGCCGCTTTCCTGGGGGCGGAGCTGTCCAACCGCACGGGCAGCGTCTGGTTCCACGCAGACCCGCGCCCCTTGCAGGAGCTGCGCTTCGCCTTTGACGAGAACAACCCCTGGTTTGGGCGCATCGTGGAGCTGTACCGGGCGGGGCTTCGGCGCTGGCAGGGGCAGGTGCTGCTGGGCACGCCGGACCTGGGCGGGGTGTTGGACGTGCTGGCCACCTTTCGCGGTACGGAAAACCTGCTGCTGGATCTCTACGACGAGCCGGAGCAGGTGCTGCGCCTCAGCGGGGAGCTGCAGGCGGCCTGGCACGCCTGCTTCAACGCCCTACAACGCCAGTTACAGCCCCTCAATCCGGGCTACACGGATTGGTCCGGCATCTATGCCTCCACGCCCTCCTACATCCTGCAATGCGATTTTTCCTACATGATCGGGCCGGAAATGTTCGCCCGCTTCGTGCTGCCCACCTTGCGGGAGGACTGCCGCTTGCTTTCCAGGGCCATCTACCATCTGGACGGCCAAGGCCAGCTGGCCCATCTGCCCGCGCTGCTGGAGCTGCCGGGCCTGGCGGCCGTGCAGTGGGTGCCGGGCGACGGCGCGCCGCCGCCCGAAGCCTGGCCGCAGGTATACCAAGCCATCCAGGCGGCGGGCAAGGGGCTGTATGTGCTCGGCGGGCTGGACAGCGTTTCCCAGGTGATCCAAGCCTTGGGAAGCGCCCGGGGGGTGTTCTTCCGAACCCAAGCGGCCACCCGCCGGGAGGCCGAGGACTTCTTGCGCCGTTGGGGGTCTTGACCCCGGGCCTTGGCGAACAAACAGGGCGGGCGTCCTTTCGGGGACGCCCGCCCTTGTTGTCTGGGTGTATTTTACTTCACGGCGCTACGATCCACATAGTGGGTATGGAGCAGCTCGTGGGACAGATGCCCGCAAGGCTCGCCCAGGAAGTCCTTGTAGAGCTTCTGGATGGAGGGGTTCTGGTGAGACTTGCGCAGCGGCAGGGCCTTGTCCTCTTCGTAGATGGCCTTGGCGCGCACCTCGCGGGGATCGCACTCCATGCGGACCTTGGCGGAAACGATGGGCTGTCCGCCGCCGGTGACGCAGCCGCCGGGGCAGGCCATGACCTCGATGAAGGTGTAGTTGGCCTCAGCCTCGCCGCGCTGGATGCGCTCCATCAGCTTGCGGGCGTTGCCGGTGCCATGGGCCACGGCGACCTTGATCTCCTTGCCGGCGATGGTGAGGGTGGCTTCCTTCACGCCCTCGATGCCGCGCACGGCGGTGTACTCGATGTCTTGCAGGTCCTTGCCCTCCAGGATGTCGGCCACGGTGCGCAGGGCCGCCTCCATCACGCCGCCGGTGGCGCCGAAGATGGCGCCGGCGCCGGTGGAATCGCCGAGCATATCGTCAAAGGGCTCGTCGGGCAGGTTCACGAAGTCGATGCCGCACTCCTTGATCATGCGGGCCAACTCGCGGGTGGTGATGACGGCGTCCACATCGCGCAGGCCTTCCACTTCCATCTCCTCGCGCTTGGACTCGAACTTCTTGGCCACGCAGGGCATCACGGAGACGGTGAAGATGTTCTTGGGATCGATGCCGGCGGTCTTGGCATAGTAGCTCTTGATGATCGCGCCGAGCATCTGGTGGGGGGATTTGCAGGTGGACAGGTTGGGCAGCAGCTCGGGGAAGTTGTGCTCGATGAACTTGATCCAGCCGGGGGAGCAGGAGGTGATCATGGGCAGCACGCCGCCGTTCTGGATGCGCTGCAGCAGCTCGGTGCCCTCCTCCATGATGGTCAGGTCCGCGCCGAAGTTGGT
>CALWRM010000081.1 GCA_944383925.1 uncultured Clostridia bacterium | reverse complement strand
ACCTTCTCGATGGTCACCTTGGCCGAATGCGCCACGGCCAGCACCACCACCGGCGCGGTCACCAGCAGCATCAGCACGCTGGCCAGCACCGCCAACCGCTTGGGACCTAGCTGGGCGAAGAGGGCGTTGAGCTTGGCCATGGTCGTCTTTTTGCGATGTCGGTCCGCTCGCTTGTAGGAAAAGCGCGGCGCCTGGCTGCGCTCCTCGTTGTTGGGTATATCTTTCTTCATGCTCGATTCCTACTCCTGTTTGTCCTAAAAAAGGGCAACCTTGCCTTTTACTCAAACATAGGGTACAACGTTTGGGGCCGGTCTGTCAATTCCATGCGGCAAATCGAAACAAAGCTCTTACATCTTAGGCACAGCCTTGTCGCTTTTCCCTCCGCCCTCCGGCGCAAAAAAAAGCCGCCCGGCTCCCTTGCGGGAGCGCGGGCGGGGCGCGTAGGCCCGAGCGCGTCTGGGCGCGGGCGCATGGCCCTTGCGGCCGGCCGGCCTTATGTAGGGACCTTGGCTTTTGCCTCCATCCCTAGCAGACGCAGGGCGTTCCGCAGCCGGCCGTGGAGCAGGAAACGGCGCCGCAGGGGTTCTGGGGGAAGATGGGCAGGGAGAAGAACTCGTCGCAAACGCTTTCGGCGAACTCCTCGCAAGGGGGTACGGAGCACAGGCCATAGCTGGGGATGAGCATCTCCACCTCGGCCAGCACCTTGAGGATGATGGTCACGCATACGGTGATCTCAAAGGTGCAGTCCCCACAATAGCAGCCGGAAACGCAGATGGCGCTGACCAGCGACTCGATGGTGAAGGGCACGATGGACTCGTCGGGGATGCACAGCAGCACGTCCTTGGCCACGCTGATGGTGGCCTTGCCGATGCCCTCGCGGCAGTTGCAGTCGGTAAAGAGGATGTCGATGGGGATATCCACGTTGGCGCGCACCCTGGCGAAGTGGGGACGGTCGCAAAGCCTGTCGATCACCAGGCCGCGGATGGTGCCGTTGATGGAGGAGGAGCGGCAGCTCTCAAAGGCGATGGGCGGGGTGAAGGGGGGTTGGGGACAGTCGCAATCGCACACGGGCACCATGTCCGTAACCTTGACCTTCAGCTTGGTGAGCTGCTCCTGCTGCATGCAGGAATCGTACACCTTCTTCACCTGCACGCAAACCTTTTCGCGCAAACCCTTGGTGCAATCCCCGGAAATGGTTCCCGGACAGCTGTCCTGGTTGCAGTTCTTGTAGGAGTAGAACGACATGACGGTACGCCTCCTTTTACTTGGCGCGCGGCAGCCCTTGGGGGGGGGTGTCCGCGGCCGGCTTGCCGCTCTCCCTTCCTTACAAAGGGGAAGAGGACCGGCGCACTGTACCATATGCCGAACCCGCCCAAGGGGTGCGCAAAAAGATGTGTGCATGTCAAACAGTCAAATGTGGCAAAGCGTTTTCTTTGCTCCTGGAAAACCGCAAACAATCCACAGGCGAAAACGGGTTATCCACAGCCTTTCTGTGGATAACCCGTCAAACGCCCTGTCCAAGGGGGCTGCGGCGGGCGTCTGCGCCGCCGGGGGATGTGGATGGACGGGGGACGAAGCCCCCTTCGCTCGCCTTCCCCCGCCCGAAGGCGGCGCTTTTTCCCCTCCATTCGCCCCGTATTTTCCGCCGGTTTCCCGGTCCGGCCGCCCCCTACAGCAGGTTTTGAATCAGCAGCACCAGGCCCAGGCCCGGCAGCCCCAGAAAGCCGGTCAGCACGGCCGAAAAGGGATTGGCCACGGCGGTCAGGCCCAGAAAGCCCCCGAAGCTGTTGAGAAACAGCAGGGCCAGGATGCCCGCCAGCGAGTTGAGCAGGAACCACAACACCCGCCGGAAGGGTACCAGCAGCAGCCAGCCAAGGCCGTAGAGCAGCAACACCCCCAGGGCGAAGAACAACACCACTTCCCATTCGATGGCCAGCATGCCGCACCCCTCCAACGCTCCGGCCAGCCCCGCGCCGGCGGGCCCGTCCGCTTTCCTGATACCCTATGTATATGCCCCCGCCCCCGCGGATATGCCAAGGCGGGGCGCCTAATCGCCAAGCAGGGAGGCCGCGGGCACGATGGAGACGCCCTGGTAATAGTGGGTGAGGATCTGGGCAAAGTCCGCCCCCTCCTGGGCCATGGCGTTGGCCCCCACCTGGCTCATGCCCACGCCGTGGCCATAGCCCAGGGTTTGGATGCGCACCCCGCCGTCCTCAAAGGAAAGGCTGAAGTTGGTGGAGTTGAGCCCAAGGGCCTGGCGCAACTGCCTGCCCGTGGCCGTCCGCGCGCCCAGGCGCAGCTCCTCCACCCTTCCCGAGTCGGTCCTGGACAGCAACTCCAGCTGTTGGGGCAGCTTGGCCGGATCCAGGCCCGCGCCCGGAAACGCCGCGTTCAGCCGCTGGGCCAATTCCGCCCCGGAGAAGAACAGCTCCGCCCGGTACTCCGCCGAGCCCTCCTCCCCCTGGCTCTCCACGGAGGTCAGATAGGGCAGGGCGTTTTGAAACACGGCCACCGCGTCCTCGGTCCGTCCCCCGGACACGGCATGGAACAGGGCCTGAATGGGCTCGCCGTCATAGGCGCAGACCAGGCCTTCCGTCTCCTCCACCGCCCGGCACACCGCCGCCCAGTTTTCCTGATAGTCCTCGCCCCAGCTTTGCCGCAGCGAGGACTCGTCCGCATAGGCCATGCAGTGGCCCGAATCCGTGCACACGTCCGCGCCCGCCCGCTGGCTGCAGCCGCCGCCGCCAAAGAGCGTGCTCTTCCACAGGGCATAGCTGCGCGCGGCCACCGCCTGGGCCTTGAGCGCCTCCGGCGCAAAGCTGGCCGGCATCTCCCCCGCCACCGCATGGCGCACGAAGTCCTCCAGCCCCATCACGGACAGCCTGTCCTCCTGGGCCAGGTACACCGCCAGCTCCATCTCCGGCTCGGCGTCCGCCTCCTCCGCCTGTGCCTCCGCCCTCTCCCTCTCCGTCCCCGCGGACAGGCGCACGAAGACCCGCTCCGGCTGCCCGGACGCAGCCGGGACGGCGGACGCCTGGGGCGCCGCCGCGACCGGCGCGGCGGCGCCTTGCCCCCCCAACCACAGCAACAACGCCAACAGCCCGGCCAACAGCCCCAGGGGCGCCCAACTCTTCAAGGTCTCTTCCCCTCCCCTTTTCGCGCTCTCTCCCTCCATCCTATGCGCCTTGGCCCAACGCCATGCGGGCCTTTCCGGGCGACCTTTCTTGCACCCACCTTTCACCTCCCCGCCCTGGCCGCCCACAGGGGGCGGCCAGGGCGGGGAGGCATAAGGCACGTTGGCCGGGTTCCCCGGCCAACGTGCCTTATGCGTATGCTCGTCAGCAAAAACCTCCTTCTTTCCCAAGGCAGGCAAAAAAAGGACCGGGAACCGGAAACGTCCGGTCTCGGTCCTGTTGGCCGCGCCGAAGGAAATGTCTATCCGCTAAAAGGAGAGGGACGCCGCCTGCGGGCTCCGGTCCCACACCACGCCGATCACGTCCAGGCCCAGGTGGATGCCCAGCACAGGGCCCACCCGGCGGCGCTCCAGGGGCACGCCGGGGAAGAGCTGTTCCAGCTGGGCGGCCAAATCGTCGGCGCCGTGCTGGTTGCCGATGGCATGCACGATGAGGCGCTGGGCGTCCTTGGGCACGCAGCCGGCCAGCTTGCGGATCTGGTCCCGCCTGCCCCTGGCCGTGTCGCAGGCCACCACGCCGCCCTGCACCAGTTGCAGGATGGGGCGGATGTTCAGGATGGTGCCGACGCTCTGGCGCACGATGCCCAGGCGGCCGCTGCGGCGCAGGGGGTTCATGTCCGTGACGGAAAAGGCGATGCCGATCTGCTCGCGCAGGGCGCGAAGCTCCTCGGCCAGGGGTTGCAGCTGGGCCCCTTCCCGGATGCGCTGGGCCGCATGGCGCAGCAGCAGGCAGCTACCGCCGGCCGTGGTTCTGCCATCCACGATGCGGATGGCCCCGCCGACGGACTTGGCCGCCAGGGAGGCGTTGGAATAGGTGCCGCTGAGGCGGGAGGAGATGGTCAGGCACAGCACCTCCATCCCCTGCTGGGTCAGCTCCTCGAACAGGGCCATGAACATGGGCAGGGTGATCTGGGAGGTGGTCACGTGGCAGGCGCCGTTGGAGCGGGCGATCAGCCCCTCAAAGTCCCCGTTGCTCTCCACGAAGGTCTCGCTATACAGCAACCCGTCCACGGAATAGGACAGGGGGATGAGCTTAACCCCCAGGTCTCGCGCCTCCTGGGCGGTCAAGTAGGCAGTAGAGTCCGTTACCAATGCAATCATGTGATTCCCGCCCCCAGCTTTCTGTATTTGAGATATCGGGCCTCCAGCAGGTCGGCCGTCTCCAGCCGGCTCAACTCCGCGAAGGTCTCTTCCAGCGCGCCGGCCAGCTGCGCAAACAGCCCCGGTTCCTCCGGAAAGATCCTTTCGATCACCCCGAAGCCGCGCAGGTCCTCCGCCGTCAGGCGCAGGCTCTTGGCCGCCTCCCGGGTCTTGGCCGGGTCCTTCCAGAGAATGGAGGCGCAGCCCTCCGGCGAGATCACCGAGTAGACGGCGTTTTCCAGCATCCACACCCGGTCGGCCACGGCCAGGGCCAGCGCGCCGCCGCTACCGCCCTCGCCGATGAGCACGGAGACCACCGGCGTTTGAAGCCCCATCAGGGTGGTCAGGTTTTCGGCGATGGCCTGGCCCTGGCCGCGCTCCTCCGCGCCGATGCCGCAATAGGCGCCGGAGGTGTCCACCAGGCAGAGCAGGGGCAGGCGGAACTTCTCCGCCTGCTTCATCAGCCGCAGCGACTTGCGGTAGCCCTCCGGCTGGGCGGAGCCGAAGTTGTGGGCGATCTTATCCTTGGTATCCACGCCCTTTTCCAGGCCCACGACCATCAGCGGCTTGCCATGCAGCCGGGCGGGCCCGGCCAAAACGGCGCTGTCCTCGCCAAAGCGACGGTCCCCGCAAAGGGGGGTGAAGTCCGTGAGCATGGCCTCGATGAAGGCCCGCGCCGTGGGCCTGCCGGCGCTTCGGGCGGCCTGCACCCGGTCCCAAGGGGAACTCAGCCTTTTTTCCATGCGTCCGCCTCCCCGTACAGCCGCAGCAGCCGGCCAATCTCCTCCCGCTGCGCGCGCCTATCCACGATTCGATCCACAAAGCCCTTTTCCAACAGGAATTCGGCCGTCTGAAAGCCTTGGGGCAGCCTTTGGCGGATGGTCTGTTCAATCACCCGCGGGCCGGCGAAGCCGATCAGGGCGCCAGGCTCGGCCAGCGTCACATCCGCCTCCATGGCGAAGCTGGCCGTCACGCCGCCGGTGGTGGGATCGGTCAGCACGCAGACATAGAGCAGCCCCGCCTCGCCAAAGCGGCGCACGGCGCCGGACACCTTGGCCATCTGCATCAGCGAGAGGATGCCCTCCTGCATCCGCGCCCCGCCGGAAACCGTAAAGCCCAGCACCGGCAGGCGCTGCTCCAGGGCGAACTCGAAGAGCCTTGCGATCTTTTCGCCCACGGCGCAGCCCATGGACCCCATCATGAAGCCGGGATCCATGGCGAACAGCGCCAGCGGCCTGTCCTGGATCCTTGCCCTTCCGCAGACCACGGCCTCGATTTCGCCGCTCTGGCGCCTGGCCTTTTCCAGCTTCGCCCCGTAGCCGGGGAAGTCCAGCGGATCGCCCGCGGCCACGTCCGCGAACAGCTCCTGAAAGCTGCCCTGGTCCACGATGCCGGCGATGCGCTGCCTGGCGCCCAGGTGAAAATGGGCCCCGCACTTGGGGCAAACCTGGGCGTTTTGGGCCAGCTCCGCGCTGAGCAGCATGCTCTTGCAGCGGCCGCAGCGAAGCCAGAGCCCGTCCTCCGGCAGGGCCGCCTCCGGCGCGCCCTCCTGGCTCTCCAGGGGCACGTTGGGCCGCTTAAACAGCCCCTTTTTAAAGATGGACATGCAGGCTTCCTCCTTTTATCCCGCCCCGTTTGCGGATCCGTCCGCCGCCGTTTAGCCCAGCAGCTCCGGGTGGGCCTGCAGCGTGTCGGTGGTGTAGCTGCCGGAAAGGAACTCCGGCAGGGCCAACAGCTCCATGTGCATCTCGCCCGTGTGCTCCACGCCCTCGATCACCAGCTCGCACAGGGCCGCCTGCATCTTGCGCACGGCCTCCTCGCGGGTCTTGGCGCCCACGATCAGCTTGCCGATCATCGAGTCGTAATAGGGCGGAACCACGTAGTCCTGGTACAGGGCGGTGTCAAAGCGCACCATCGGGCCGCCAGGGATGTGCAGCAGCGAGATCCTGCCGCAGCTTGGCAGGAAGTTGCGCAGGGGATTCTCGGCGTTGATGCGGCATTCGATGGCGTGGCCAAGCAGCTGCACCTCCTCCTGGGAAAAGTCCAGGGAAAGGCCCGCCGCGATGCGGATCTGCCACTTGACCAGGTCCAAGCCCGTGACCGTCTCCGTCACCGGATGCTCCACCTGCAGCCGCGTGTTCATCTCCATGAAGTAGAAGTTGCCGTCCTTGTCCAGCAGGTACTCCACGGTGCCGGCGCCCTCGTAGCCGCAGGCCAGGGCGGCCTTGCGGGAAGCCTCCATCAGGCGCGCGCGCAGCGCCTCGTCCACGGCCGGGGACGGGCTCTCCTCCACCAGCTTCTGGTTGCGGCGCTGCAGGGAGCATTCCCGCTCCGGCAGGCAGCGCACGTTGCCCTTCTTGTCGCAGAGCAGCTGCACCTCGATGTGCTTGACGGGCTTGAGGTACTTTTCCAGGTAAACCTCCCCGTCGCCGAAGGCCGCCTTGGCCTCCTGGGCCGCGGCGGCATAGGCCTCCAGCAGGCCTTCCTCCTCCTGCACCAGGCGGATCCCACGGCCGCCGCCGCCCGCCCTGGCCTTGACCAGCAGGGGAAAGCCGATGCGCGCCGCCTCCTCCAGCAGCTGCGCCTGGTCCTGGATCAGGCCGCTGCCCGGCGTGACCGGCACCCCGGCCTCGGCCATGGTGCGCCTGGCCTCGTCCTTATCCCCCATCAGGGAGATCACCTTGGGGCTTGGCCCCACGAAGGCCAGGCCGCAGCTCTCGCACAGGGCGGCGAAGCGGGCGTTTTCGCTCAGCAGCCCATAGCCGGGGTGAATCGCCTGGGCGCCGCACCCCAGCGCCACGGAGAGGATGGCCTCCATGTTGAGATAGCTGTCCTTGGCCGCGGCCGGGCCGATGCAGTAGCTCTCGTCCGCCAGGGACACATGCAGGGCTTCCCTGTCCGCCTCGGAAAACACGGCCACCGTGAGGATGCCCATCTCCTTGCAGGCGCGGATGATGCGCACGGCGATCTCGCCCCGGTTGGCCACCAACAGCTTGGTGAACAAGGCTCCCTACCCCCTTTCCGACCGTATCTTGGCGCGAAGGCTCATGCCTGCGCCTCCAGCTTAACCAGCGCAAAGGAAAACTCGCCGCTGACGCACTTCTTTCCGTCCACAAAGCCCTCGCCCACGGTGAAGAACACGTTGCCCAATTGCCGCTTGATCGTCAGCTTGGTCTCGAAGCAGTCCCCCGGCCGCACGGTCCCCCGGAAGCGCACCGCGTTGATGCCGGTGTATAGGGGCAAGGTCCCCTTGATCTGCTCCTGAAACAGCGCGCAGGCCGATTGGGCCAGGATTTCACACAGGATCACGCCCGGCACGATGGGGTTGCCAGGAAAGTGCCCCTGCAAAAAGTACTCGTCCCCGCGCACCGTGTATTTGCCGCGCGCCGCGCCTTCCTCGTCCAGCTCCACCTCGTCCAGCAGCAGCATCGGCTCCCTGTGGGGCAGCAGCGCCTTAATTTCCTCCCGATTCATCGCAACAATCGCCTCTTCCCTTCCCATTTTTCGCAGCCGGTTCCGCCGCGCGCCGGGGGGGCGCCCTTCCGGCGCGTACGCGCCGGCCACCCTTTTTCAAAGGGGGGCGGCCCGCTGCAAGCGGGCCGAAGGGCGCCCCCCTCCGTACCCGTTACGCCCTGCTCCTAGCCTTAGTAGATCTTGAACAGCGTTTGCCCATACTCGACCATCTGCCCGTTCTGGGCGCAGATGTCCACAATCTCCCCGTCCTGTTCGGCCTGGATCTCGTTCATCAGCTTCATGGCCTCCAGGATGCAGAGGGTATCGCCCTTTTTCACCCGGTCGCCCACGGCCACAAAGGGCTGCGCCTCCGGGCTTCTGGCCGCGTAAAACACGCCCACCATGGGGGATTTTACCTCCGTCAGGCGGTTAAAGTCCACGCCCGGCCCGTTGGAGGGCAGGGGCGGGGCCAGCTGGGGTTGGGGCTGCGCAGGCGCAGGGACCTGGACCTGGGCCGGCGCCTGGGGCAAGGCTGGAGCCTGCTCCAGGGGCAGCGTCAGGCGCAGGGGTTCCTGGACCTCCGCGGGCCGCTGCCGTTCCAGGCGGATGCGCAGATTTCCCTCGCTCACCTCCAGGGCGGTCAGGTCCGAAGCCTGGACCAGCTCGGCCAGGGCGCGAATCTCCTCGATGTTCATGCCTTCACGCCCCTTCCTTATAGGGCCTAAACGCCAGGCAGGCATTGTGGCCTCCAAAGCCCAAGGAGGTAGACAGCGCCAGATCCGCCTTGTCCTCCCTGGCCCGGCCGGGGATGTAATCCAGGTCGCAATCGGGGTCCGCCTCCTGCAGGCCGATGGTGGGCGGCAGCAGGCCTTTCTCCAGCGCCATGGCGCAGACGATGGCCTCCACGGCGCCTGCGGCGCCCAACATGTGGCCCGTCATGGACTTGGTGGAGCTGATTTGGGCCTTCTTCGCCTCCTCGCCCAGGGCCAACTTGATGGCCTTGGTCTCGGTCTTGTCGTTCAGGGGGGTGGAGGTGCCATGGGCGTTAATGTACAGCTTCTCGCCCTTGGCATACCCACCCTGCTCCAGCGCCTGGCGGATGGCAGCGGCCGGCGCCACCGCGCTCTCGTCCGGCGCGGTGACGTGGTGGGCGTCGCAGCTGTTGCCATAGCCCACGATTTCGGCATAGATCCTCGCCCCGCGCTTTTGCGCGTGCTCCAATTCCTCCAGCACCAGGATGCCCGATCCCTCGCCCATGACGAAGCCGTCCCTGCGCCGGTCAAAGGGCAGGCAGGCGGTTTGGGGATCGTTGCGACGGGTCAGGGCCATGCAGTTGGTAAAGCCCGCCACCGCCAGGGGGGTGATGGTGGCCTCGGAGCCGCCGGCCAGGATGGCGTCGGCAAAGCCGAAGACGATGGCCCGGTAGGCCTCGCCCACGGCGTTGGAGCCGGTGGCGCAGGCGGTGGTCACGGGCAGGGTGGGGCCCATGGCCTTAAAGCGGATGGCGATGTTGCCCGTGGCGATGTTGGCGATCATGGTGGGGATGAAGAAGGGCGACACCCGGGAAGGCCCCCGTTCCAGGAGCTTCTTGGTCTCGTTGACCAGCGTGACCATGCCCCCGATGCCCGAGCCCACGTACACGCCCAGGCGCTCCGGGGCGATCTTCCCCTCCAGGCCGCTGTCCTGCATGGCCTGCAGGGCCGCGACATAGGCATAGGCCATGAAGGGGTCCGCCTTCCTGGCCATCTCCTTGCCCATATAGGCCACGGGATCGAAGCCCTTGACCTCCGCGGCGATCTTCACCTCGAAGCCTTCGGTATCAAAGCGGGTGATCCTGCCGATGCCGTTCCTTCCGGCCACCAAGGCCTCGAACAGCTCCCCCGCGCTCAGGCCCACGGGGGTCACGGCCCCCAGGCCGGTGATGACGACTCTGCGCAAAGCTGGGTTCCTCCTTGCAAAAGGGTTTGTGTACGGTTCCTACAGGCGCATGCGCTCACATATGCAGCCCGCCGTCGGCCTGGATGACCGTACCGGTGATGTAAGAGGCCTGGGGCGAGGCCAGGAAGACGCACAGGCTTGCGATCTCCTCGGGCCTTGCCATGCGGCCCATGGGCACCGCCGCCAGGCCCGCGCTGCGCGCCGCCTCCGGCATGGCGCCGGTCATGTCCGTCTCCACAAAGCCCGGGGCCACCGCGTTGCAGGTGACGCCCCGCTTGGCCAGTTCCTTGGCCACGGTCTTGGTCAGGCCGATGAGCCCGGCCTTGGAGGCGGTGTAGGCCGCCTGGCCCGGATTGCCCATCAGCGCGGCCACGGAGGAAACGAAGACGATGCGGCCATACTTTTGCCGCATGAAGCCCCTGTACAGGGCGCGGGTGACGTAAAAGGCTCCCTTGAGGTTCACGTCCAGCACGCTGTCAAAGTCCTCGTCGCTGAGCATGGGCGTGAGCTTATCCAGGGTGCGGCCCGCGTTGTTGACCAGGATCTGGATGGGCCCAAGCTCCTGCTCCATGGCCTTGACGGCCTCCTCCACCTGGGCGCGGTCCGCCACGTTCACCTGCAAGGCCTTGGCCTTGACCGGGTATGCGGCCAGCAGCTCCAGCGTCTCCTCGGCCGCCTGGCGGTTGCCCGCGTAAAAAAAGCCCACGTTGGCGCCCTGCTTGGCCAGCTCCAGCACAACGGCCCTGCCGATGCCCCTGGAGCCGCCGGTCACCAATGCGTTTTGTCCCTTAAGCATTTGCTTCCTCCACGGCCCTTTCCAGGCCTTCCTCGTCCTCCACGCTCCAAACCGGCGTGCCGGGGGCGATCTTCTTCACCAGCCCCGCCAGCACCTTGCCCGGGCCGATCTCCACGAACCCTTCCGCGCCGTCGCGCAGCATGGCCCGCACGCTCTTTTCAAAACGCACCGGCCTCGCGCACTGCCAGGCCAGGGTGGGGGCAAAGTCCCGGTAGGGCTCGCCGCTCAGGTTGGCGTAGACGCGCAGCTGCGGGCTGCGCGCGGGCAGGGCCGTCAGGGCGCGCAGCAGCTCTTCCGCCGCCGGCTCCATGTAGGGGCTGTGGAAGGGTCCGCTCACCTGCAGGGGCAGGCAGCGGCCGCCCCGCTGCTTCACCGCCGCCTCCAGGCCGGCCAGCGCCTCCTGCTTGGCGGCGCAAACGGTCTGGCCCGGGCAGTTGTAGTTGACCGGGTACGCGCCCTCCAGCCCCCGGCAGATCTCCTCCACCGACGCCTCGTCCAATCGAAGCACGGCCAGCATGCCCCCGGGCGCGGCCTTGGCGCAGTCGGCCATGGCCCTGGCCCTGGTCTGCACCAGGGCAAACCCTTCCTCCAGGGTCAGGTAGCCCGCAAAGCGCACGGCGCTGACCTCCCCCAGGGAGAAGCCCGCCGTGGCCCAGGGCTGCAGGCCGGCGGCGGTCAGGGCGGCCGCCACGGCCGCCTGCACCGCGAACAGGCAGGGCTGGGCCACGTCGGTCTGCTTCAGGCGCTCCGCGCCGGCGGAGAAGCAGTCCTCCAGGGTGCCGGGCCGCAGGGCCTCCAGGCGGTCCAGGACCTCCCTGGCGGCGGCGCTTTGCCGGTACAGCTCCTGGCCCATGCCCGGATGCTGGGCCCCCTGGCCCGCGAAGAGAAAGCCTAGTCTGCGACCTTGCCCATGCTGCATAGCACCTTCACCGCCTGCTCCATGATTTCATCCACAATTTCCCTGGCGCTCTGCTCCTTCTTCACCATCCCGGCGATCTGCCCGGCCAGGAAGCAGCCCTTCCGCTCGTCGCCCTGGGTGGCGGCCAGGCGCAGCGCGCCCACGGCATAGGCCTCCAGGGTTTCGTCGTCCACCTTCGGGTCGTACTCGATGGCGGCATAGCCCCTGGAAAAGGGGGTCTTGAGGCTGCGCACCGGATGGCCCAGCCGGCGGCCGGTGACCAGGGTATCGATGTCCTTGGCCTTGAGGATCTTCTTCTTGTAGTTCTCGTGCACGTTGCACTCCTTGGCCACCAGGAAGCGGGTGCCGATCTGCACGCCCACGGCGCCCAAGGCCAGGGCCGCCGCAAAGCCCCTGCCGTCGGCGATGCCGCCTGCGGCCACCACGGGTATCTCCACGGCGTCCACCACCTGGGGAACCAGGGCCATGGTGGTCAGGTCGCCCACATGGCCGCCCGACTCGCCGCCCTCGGCGATGACCGCACAGGCGCCCAGGCGCTGGCACATCTTGGCCATGGCCACGGAGGGCACCACGGGCAGCACCTTGATGCCCGCCTGGGTCCAATCCTTCATGTACTTGGAGGGCAGGCCCGCGCCCGTGGTGAGCACGGGCACCTTTTCCTCGATGACCACCTGGGCCACCTCGTCGGCATGGGGACTGAGCAGCATGATGTTCACGCCGAAGGGCTTGTCGGTGAGCTCCCTGGCCCGTTGAATCTGCTCTCGCAGATAGTCCGGTCCCAGGTTCATGGCGGAAATGATGCCAAGCCCGCCCGCGTTGGACACCGCGGCGGCCAGATCCGCGTCGGCGATCCAGGCCATGCCGCCCTGCAAAATGGGCTTTTCGATGCCCAGCAGCTCGCAAAGTTGGGTTCTCATTGAACGCTAGCCTCGATCAGCTTCACGATGCCCTGCACGTCCGCCACGGGCTGGTCCATCTTGATGGTCACGCCAAACTCGTCCTCCATGTTCATGATCAGCTCCGCGGTGTCCAGGGAGTCGATGCCAAGATCCGCCAGGGTGGATTCGGGGGTGATGGTGCTCACGTCCAGGTCCTTGTAGTCCGCCAAGATCTGCGCCACTTTTTCAAACATCGTCCTATACCTCCATGTGTTTTTCCGCCCTCTTGGGCGGTGCATAATATTTAGGAAGGGAAGGGGGACGCGCCGGGCGCCCGCCTCCCTGGCTAACGAGACTTCATTTTAAAGGAAAAAGGGCTTGCCTAGTCCTCCTTGTCCCAGCGCAGCAGCGCCGTGCCCGCCGAAAGCCCCGCGCCAAAGGCGCTCATGGCCAGCAGCTGGCCCTTTTTCAGCTTGCCGGAGCGGTTGAGGCTGTCCAAGAGGATGGGCAGGGAGGAGGAGGAGGTGTTGCCGCAGCCGTCCAGCGTCAGGGGGAACTTTTCCCTGGGCTGGCGCAGCCGGGTTCTGGCCGCCTCCAGGATGCGGTAATTGGCCTGGTGCAGCAGGTAGTGGTCCACCTGGTCCGGCGAAACGCCGTTTTTCTCCAGCAGGGCGCGCAGGCCGTCCACGGAGGCGTGCACGGCGAACTTGTAGACCTCCTGGCCGTTCATGTAGAGGAAGGGGCTCTTCTCCTCCCCCAGGCGAAAGGGGCTGTTGCCGTGGGGCGCGCCGGCATACAGCAGCTCGCCGCCGTCCGGCTGGCAGAGCAGCTGGATGTCCACCAGGCTGTCGCCCTTTTCCAACAGGGCCGCGGCCGCCCCGTCGCCGAAGAGCACGCAGGTGGACCGGTCCGTCCAGTCGCAAAGGGAGCTCATGCTCTCGGCGCTGATCACCAGGATCCGCCGGAACGCGCCCGTGGCCAGATAGGCCGCGCACAGGTGCAGGGCGAACACGAAGCCCGCGCAGGCCGCGTTGATGTCAAAGGCCGGGCAGTGCAGGTCCAGCTGCTTTTCGATCAGGCAGGCCTGGCCCGGGGTCACCGCGTCGCCGCGCACCGTAGTGCACAGCACCAGGTCCACGCTCTCCTTCTCCGCGCCCGCGTTTTCCAGGGCCGCCAGGGCCGCCTTGGCGCCCAGCTCCGTCAGGCTTTCGCTCGTCTGCACCCGGCGCTCCCGGATGCCCGTGCGGGTCACGATCCATTCGTCGCTGGTGTCCACCAGGCGCGTCAGGTCCTCGTTGGTCACCCTTTTTTCGGGCAGGGCGCTGCCCGTTCCCAGAATGCGCAGGCTCATGGACGTCTCTCCTTTTCGCTTAGCTGGGCTTCCACGGCCTTGAAATAGCGGTTGAGCTTCTTCGCCCCGCTCAGCAGGGCGTCCCGCTCGGCCTGGCTCAGGTCCTGGGTCATGTCCAGCAACATTTGGCGGTGGAAAAAGCGGTGGGCCGTGTCCGCCCGCTGGCCCTGGCGGGTGCAGCGCACGTATACCACCCGGCCGTCCTTATCGTCGCGGATCTTTTCCACATAGCCCTTCCTCGCCAGCTTGTTGATGGCCACCGTCACCGTCGGCAGGGACAGGGACTGGTCCTGGGCAATGTCGGTGATGGTCCTGCCCTTTTCCTTCTCCTTGGCGATGGCCTCGATCATATGCATCTCGCCGATGCTCAGGTCCATCTGGGACTGCTGGCGAAGCATGCCCTCCTCCACCTTAAGGATGGAGCGGTAGGTTTCCACCATCAGGGCGTTGAGCTCCCTTTGAAAGGCGTCCATCGAACCCAGCCCTCCCGTCAACTACTTAGTTAGCCAAACAAAGTATATGGCTTTGCCCCTCCTTTGTCAAGAAATTTCCTGCAAGCTCTAGACAATCTTACCACTTTCCATTATAATCAAGCCATAAAGCATGTGAAATTCCAGTTTACTTCCCCCTGTTTCCGCTCTTTTTAAAGAAACCCCGGAGAAGACAACGACGATATTTGGCCGCCGGGCTGGAAAAAAGGCCCGCCCCGCTGCCGCCTCGCGCGCCTTGGCGTCTCGCGGAAGGCCCGGCCCTGGATTTGTTCCCCCAAGGGCGCCGGCCCGGCCTTCGGAAAGCGGCGCAAAAAGCTTCCGCTCGGTCCCTCTCCTCGGCCCTCCGGGATAGCCGCAGAACCATCTCCTTTTTCCCTTTCCTAGGACCAAAAAACGCTTCTCCCACGGCACGGCCTGTTTAAAATCCGCCGGCTCGCAGGATGGGCGCCGGCTCCGGAAACGCCGGCCCTCCCAGCCAACGCCCGCATGGACTCCCTGGGCGGATTCCCTCGGCTCGCGCCGCTTCCCTCTCCCCGGCGTTCGTTCACTTCCCTGAGGGGATGACGAAAAGGAGGTTGCCCATGTCCTTGAAGCACAAACAAACGCTTGTCTCCCTTGTGCGCCTTGCCGCGGTCCTGCTCGTCGCGCTGGCCCTCATCGCGGCGGCCGGCGGGCTGACGTTCCGGCCCGGCGATATGGACTCCTTCGCCGCCTACCAGGCCGCCGCTTGGGCCGTTTGGCTGGGCCTTGGCGCCTTCCTGGCCCTCTGCTCCCTGGAGGGCCGTCCGGCCTTTGCGCCCTCCTGGCCCCTGCTGCTCGCGGCGGCGGTGCTGCTGGCGCTGTTCCTGCTGGACCACTTCACCGGCTTTGTTGCCGAAACTCTCACGTGCCTGCGCATTCGCAACGAAATGACCCAGCGCATCTACCAATTGCTCCTCGGCTTCCTGCCGGTCAAGGGACTGGTGGGAACCAAGCGGGGCCCGACCTAGTGCTCCTCCTGCAAGATCGTCCCCCCGCGCAAAGGACCGCCGGCCCGCAGGGCCGGCGGTCCTTTGCGCCCGCTCTCCCCCCATAAACCAGCGCAGGCCCCGCCTCCCAAGGAGGGGGGTGCAGGGGGAGTCCCCTCCCCCGCGCTCCCGCCCTCCTCCCGTAGGGCACATATAAAAAACCCCCCCCCCCCCCCACAGGCGGCCCAAAAAATCCCCCCCCCCCCCCTCCCCCAGGGGGGGGGTGCAGGGGGAAGATCGGAAGAGCCCCGGGGAGGGAAA
>CALWRM010000080.1 GCA_944383925.1 uncultured Clostridia bacterium | reverse complement strand
AGAGCAACCCCAGAAGAAGCCGAAGCAGCGCCCCGCAAAAAAAGGCGCGGGAGGGAGGCCGAAGGCCGCCCAATCCGCGCCCCGTTCCCGTTCCGCCCAGAGCAACCCCAGAAGAAACCGAAGCAGCGCCTCGCAAAAAAGGCGCGGGAGGGAGGCCGAAGGCCGCCCAATCCGCGCCCCGTGCCCGTGCCGCCCAGAGCAAGCCCCGAGCCTTACGGCGTCACGCCTTCCCGGCCAAGGAGGCCAGGGCGTGCAGGTAGATGCGGCCGGAGGTGTAGAAGTCCCGCAGGGAGAGGTGTTCCCCCGCTTCGTGCATGCCGCCGGAGGTTTCCCCCGGAAGGCCCTCGGGACCGAAGGCCACGCAGTTGCGCATGCTGCGGGCATAGGTGCCGCCGCCCATGCTAATGGGTTCCGCCGGATCGCCCGTGATGTCGCGGTAGGTCTTCAGCAGGGTTTCCACCAGCGGATGGTCCTTGGAAAGGTAGAGCGGCGGGCTGTAGCTGCGCGTGCTGGCCGAAAGGCCGCTGCCCTGCAGGGCCTTGGAGATGGCCCCGAGCACCTGCGCATCGTCGAAGGTGACGGGCTGGCGGATGTCCAGCGTGGCGCAGAGGCTGCCCTTCTCCAGGGAGAGCAACCCCAGGTTCATGGTCAGCGCGCCGGAGGGTTCGTCCGCAAGGGCCGCGCCCAGGCCGTGGCCGTCGTAGCCCTTGTCCACGGGCAGGGCCTTGGCCAGGGCCCGCACCAGCGCCAGCTCCCCGTCGCGTAGGCCAAGGCTCGCCTTGGCAAGCAGCTCCAAGGCCCGGGAGGCGGCGTTGACGCCCTTTTCGGGCATGGCCGCGTGGGAGGAAACGCCTCGAACGTCCAGGCGGAGCAGGCCCCCCTCCGCCTGGATGGACAGCTGCGGGTCCTCGGCCAACAGCGCCCGCCGCGCCGCCTCCGGATCGGCCGGGGCCAAGGTCACGAAGCAGTGGTTGGGCACCACGTTCACCACCGTGCCCGCCTGCATGGAGCGCAGCACCCCGCCTTCCGGCAGCTGGGCCCGCAGCTCCACCCGGTGGATGCCCTTTTCCGCATACACCACCGGGAAGCTGCCGTCCGGGGAAAAGCCGTAGTCCGGCATGCCGATCTTTTGCTTGTAGTAGGCCATATCCGAGGAGCCCCGCTCCTCGTCGCAGCCCATCACCAGACGGATGCGGTGCTGAAGGGGGAAGCCCGCCTCCTTGAGGATGCGCAGGGCGTACAGGGACAGCACGCAGGCGTTTTTGTCGTCCGTCGCGCCGCGGGCGATCAGGAAGCCGTCCTTCAACACCGGCGCAAAGGGATCCGTCTGCCAGCCCTCGCCCGCAGGCACCACGTCCAGGTGGCAGAGGATGCCGAGGGTCTGTTCCCCCTGGCCCAGGTCCACGTGGCAGGCATAGCCGTCCACGTCCAGGGCCTCCAGGCCAAAGTCCGCGGCCCGGCGCAGCATGAAGTCCAGCGCCCGCCGGTTTTCCCGGCCGAAGGGCGCGCCGGGCTCCGCAGGCCCATGGACGGAGGGGATGGCGCAAAGCGCGCAAAGGTCCAGCAGCATGTCCTGCTTGTATCGGTCAAACAACTCGTCCAAACGCTCGATGTTCATGGTCGTGTTCCCGCCTTCCTTTGCGGCGAAGCCTTCCCGGCCCCGCCGGCTTGCTTGACATCTATCCTACCCCATTTTGGACAAAAAGTCACCCCTCGGGACGGGGACAAAAGAAAGGCTGGGCGCAAGCGCAGGGATTTGGCCCGTCGGGGTAGAATATATATGTTTGCCCAAAAAACGCGGCCCCTGGGGCGGCGCGCAAAACGGGGAGGAAGACGGTTTCCTTGGACAGAACGCAACTGATTTCCCTTGGCTTGGATCCCCAAACCCTGCACAGGGCCGAGCGGCTGGTGCAGGCCGGCCTGCTGCGCGAGGTACGCATGGATGGGGAGACCAGGGCCCTGGCCCTGGTGGATAGCGGCTGGCGCACCCTGGAGGTGGAACTGGACTGGCGGCCGAGGCGGGAACCGCCCGCCTTTCGCTGCAGCGGCTGCCCGACCAGGGCCCTTCCCTGCGAGCACGCGGCGGCCCTGCTGCTGTACCTGAGCCCGGCCCGCCGGGCGGAGCTTGTGGAAAAGGAGCGGGGCCGCCTGGCGGCCAGGCTGCTGGGCTACTTCGAGCGCAGCGCCCCCCAGCCCCGGGAGGCATGCCTGCGCCTGGAGGTGCATCTGCAACCCCAGGCGGACGGCCCCGCCAGGCTCGCCCTGCGGGTGGGACGGCAGCGCATGTACGTGGTGCGGGCCCTACAGCCCTTTTTGGAGGACTACTTTGCCCGAAAGGGGGAGCTGCCCCTGGGCAAGAACGCCGCCATCGATCCGGAAACCCAGTGCTTTCAGCCGGAGGACGAGGCGGTGCTGCGCCTGTTGTTGGACGTGGCCAGGGCCCGCGCCCTGGCCCAGGACCAGGCCCTGTTGAAGGAAAAGACCTTGCCCCTGGAGGAGGCCCAGCTGCACGCCCTGCTGGAAAGGCTGAAGGGGCGGGAGTTCTTCCTGCTGCTGGACGGCCACACCCGGCGCTTTGGCGGCGTTTGCCAGGAGCGCCTGGAGGCGCGGCTGTTCTTCAGCCTGCAGGGCGAGGTGATCGAGCTGGAGGCCAGCCTGCCCAAGGACGCCCAACCCCTGACCAGGGACGCCCGCTATGTGCGGGCGGGGGACCGGGTCTACCGGCTCAGCGATGCCCAGCGCACCCTGCTTTGGCCCTTTTTCGGCCGGGGGGAGCGCTTTTCCTGCCGCTTCCTCCGGGAGGAGGGCGAGGAGCTGCTGGGCGAGATGCTGCCCTTGAGCGTGGAGGCCGGCTGCGTGGAGCTGGACGACGCCCTGCGGCAACAGGTGGCCAAGGGGCAGCTGGAGGCGCGGGTGCGCCTGGACGCCAGGGAGGGGCAAATCCTGGCGCGGGTGGAGTTTGCCTACGAGCAGGTGTTCCTGGATCCCTTCCGGCCCGGCCCCAGGGACAGGCGGCTGTTGCTGCGGGACCACGCGGGCGAGCGCCGCGTGCTGGACGTGCTGGCCTCCTACGGCTTCCTGGTGCGGCCCGGAGAGGCCCATCTGCGCGACGCGGCGGATTGCTACCGCTTCCTGCGCCAGGGCGTGGCCCAGCTGGAGGCCCTGGCGCAGGTGTATGCCACCAAGGCGTTGCTGGGGCTGCGGCCCAGACGGCAGCGGCCCTCGGGCAGCTTGCAGCGCCGGGGCGGAAGCCTTTGGTTCTACCTGGAGCTTTCCGGCGCGGAGACGGAGGACTACCAGGCCATCTTCCAGGCCCTGCGGGAAAGAAGGCAGTATGTCCGCCTGCGCAGCGGCCGCTTCCTTACCCTGGACGGCGCGGACGGCTGGGACGAGGTGGCAAGGCTCGTGGAGGAAAGCGACGAGCAGGACCAGGGCGGCCTGCGCTTTCAGAGCGCCAGGGCGGCCTACCTGCCCGAGCGCCTGGACCGCTCGGGCCTGGATGTGCGCAAGGACGAGGGCGTGCGGGCCCTGCAAAAGTACCTGCTGGCCCCGCCCAAGGCGGAATGCCCCATCCCGGGCCTGCGGCCCTACCAGGAGCGGGGCTTCCACTGGCTGCAGTTCCTGGCCGGCGCCGGCCTGGGGGGCGTGCTGGCGGACGACATGGGCCTTGGCAAGACCGTGCAGGTGTTGGCGCTGTTCGTCCAGGCCCATCGGCAGGGCAGCCAACGGCCCAACCTGGTGGTGGCGCCCACCTCGCTGCTATACAACTGGCTCTATGAGGTGGACAACTTCGCGCCGGAGCTGCGGGCCCTGGCCCTCAGTGGCCAAAGACAGGAGCGCCAGGAGCTCTGCCGGGACCTGGAAGGGGTGGACGTGGTGGTCTGCTCCTATGCCCAGCTGCGCAGGGATGTAGACTACCTGTCGGAGATGGAGTGGAACCTGGTGGTGCTGGACGAGGCCCAGCAGATCAAGAACGCGGCCTCCGTGGGCGCGGAAGCCGCGCGCAGGCTGCCGGCCAAGGCGCGCTTCGCCCTTACCGGCACGCCGATGGAAAACCATTTGGGCGAGTTATGGGCCATCTTCGACTTTGTGCTGCCGGGGTACCTGCACGGGCGGCAGGCCTTTTTGCAAAGGTATGGCGAGGGCCAGGACCAGGAGGAGATGGCGGCCAGGCTGCGGCCCTTCCTGATGCGCAGGGAAAAGAAGGACGTGCTCCGGGAACTGCCCGACAAGCTGGAACAAACCCTGGCTTGCCGCCTGACCCAGGACCAACGCCGGCTGTACGACGCCGAGCTGCTGCGGGCCAGGGAGATGGTGGAAAAGGCCAGCCGCGAGGGCAGCCTGCAAAGACAGAACTTCCAGGTGTTGGCCGCCCTGACCCGGCTGCGGCAGATCTGCTGCCATCCGGCGCTGTGCTTTGAGGGCTATGCGGGCGGAAGCGGCAAGCTGGAGCTGGTGGAACAGCTGCTGGATTCCCTGCTGGAGGGCGGGCATCGGGTGCTGCTGTTTTCCCAGTTCACCTCCATGCTGGCCCTGATTCGGGAAAGCCTGGAGCGGGCGGGCAGACAATACCTGTACTTGGACGGGGCCACGCCGGCCAAGGAGCGGCTGGAGCTGGCGGACGCCTTCAACCAGGGAAAAAGCCCGCTGTTCCTCATCAGCTTAAGGGCGGGAGGCTTCGGGCTCAACCTGACGGCCGCGGACAGCGTGATCCATTTCGATCCCTGGTGGAACCCCGCCGTGGAGGACCAGGCAACGGACCGGGCGCACCGCATCGGCCAAACCAAGGAGGTGAGCGTGTTCAAGCTCATCGCCCAGGACACCATCGAGGAGAAGGTGCTGCGCTTGCAGCGGGAGAAGAAGGCGCTCATCGACGCGGTGGTGCGGCCGGGCGAGGCGGTGCCGGAAGGCCTGACTGCCGGGGAGCTGAGCGCGCTGTTCGATTAGGCGCAAGGATGGAAACGAGGAAAGGGCGTTCCCTTCGCATGGAAGCGGGGGAAGGCCCTTTTGGCGTTGCGGGGGCGGGGGGCGAAGCCGAAGGGGGAGTGCCCCCTTCGGGCATCCCCCCTGTGGATGGCGGGGCGTGAGGGGGGAGGAAGGGGAGGTTGCGGAGAGGCGTTATGGCGGGAGGGGGAAGGAAGGCGGGAAGGCGGCGTGAGGGGCGAAGCCGAAGGGGGAGGGCCCCCTTCGGGCATCGCCCCGCGGACAGCGGGGCGTGGGGGGAGGAAAGGGAGGTTGCGGGAAGCGATGCGGGAGGGCGGTTTGGTGGGAGGCGGAAGGGAGGACAGCGAGGCGTGAAAGGGGGGTTGCGGGGAGGTGGTTTGACGAGGGAGGAAGGTAGGACGG
>CALWRM010000079.1 GCA_944383925.1 uncultured Clostridia bacterium | reverse complement strand
CACGCCGTCCACCAGCATCAGAGGGCCCACGACCTCCCGGATGGTCTTATATTCTTTACGCATGGTTCTCCTCCTCCATCAGCGCGGCGAACTGGCTTTCCAGCTCCCCGGCCACAGCCGCATAATGGGCGTCCCACTGGTCCTCGGGGACGCGCTTGAGCCGCCCGATTTTTTCCACCGCCGGCATGGTGAGGATCTGCTCGAAGGGGACCTCCGCCGCCACGGCTTCCTCCCCCTTGTGATACCAGGTGAGGATGAGTTTGAGCATCCCGTACTGCTTTTTGGGGGAGGTGTAGGTATCCACCTCGTCGAAGGCGATCTGGTGCAGATAGTCCTCGCGGATGGAGCGGGCCGCCTCCAGAGTCATCCGGTCCTTGAGGGCCAGGGCGTCCACGCCCACCAGGCGGACGATTTCCTGAAGGTCCGCTTCCTCCTGCAAAATCCGGCGGACCTCCGCCACCTGCGCGGTCCAGCCGGGGGCGATTTCCCGGTCAAAGTAGCCGGACAGGCTGTCGCTGTACAGGGAATAGCTGGTGAGCCAGTCGATGGCGGGGAAATGCCGCCGGTAGGCCAGGTCGGAGGACAGGCCCCAGAACACTTTGACAATCCGCAGCGTCGCCTGGGAAACCGGCTCGGAGGTGTCGCCGCCGGGAGGGGACACCGCGCCGATGGCGGAAATGGCGCCGGTGCGCCCTTCGGAGCCGATGCAGCGGACAAAGCCCGCCCGCTCGTAGAATTCCGCAAGCCGGGAGGACAGGTAAGCCGGATACCCCTCCTCGCCGGGCATCTCCTCCAGACGCCCGGACATTTCCCGCAGCGCCTCGGCCCAGCGGGAGGTGGAGTCGGCCATGATGGCCACCTTATAGCCCATGTCGCGGAAGTATTCGGCGATGGTGATGCCGGTATAGATGGAGGCCTCGCGGGCCGCCACGGGCATATCGGAGGTGTTGGCCACCAGCACGGTGCGCCGCATCAAGGCCTCGCCCGTGCGGGGGTCGTGCAGCTGGGGGAATTCGTTGAGCACGTCCGTCATCTCGTTGCCGCGCTCGCCGCAGCCCACATAGACGATGATGTCCGCGTCCGCCCATTTGGCCAGCTGGTGCTGCACCACGGTCTTGCCGCTGCCGAAGGGGCCGGGCACGCAGGCCACGCCGCCGGAGGCGATGGGGAAGAAGGTGTCGATGACCCTCTGGCCGGTCACCATGGGCTTATCCGGGGCCAGCTTCTGCTTGTAGGGCCGGCCAACGCGCACGGGCCAGCGCTGCAGCATGGGCACCTCCACCGTCTTACCCTCCGCGGTGCGGATGCGGGCGATGGGTTCGTCGATGGTGCAATCGCCCTTGAACAGCCATTCCACGGTGCCGGACAGGCCGTTGGGCACCATGATGCGGTGCTCCACCACCATGGTCTCCTGCACCTTTCCCAGAAAATCGCCCGGGCCGACCTGTTGGCCCAGCTTGGCTGTGGGCTCGAAATACCATTTTTTCTCGTGGTCTAGGGCCGCCACCTCCACGCCCCTGGTGATGCGGTCGCCCACCTTTTCGCGGATCACGGTCAGAGGGCGCTGAATGCCGTCGAAGATGGACTCGATCAGCCCCGGCGCCAGCTCCACCGACAGAGGCGAACCCGTGGATTCCACCGGCTCGCCAACGCCAAGGCCGGTGGTTTCCTCATACACCTGGATGGAGGCCTTGTCGTTTCTAAGCTCTATGACCTCGCCGATGAGCCTGAGCTTGGAGACGCGAACGACGTCGTACATCTTCACGTCCGCCATGTTCTCGGCCACGATCAGCGGGCCGGAGACCTTTGTGATCGTCCCCTGCATCTATCGTATCCCTTCTTTCTTCATCAAACAACGCTGCCGGCCTTCAAGGCCTATTTCAAGAGGATGTCCGCGCCGACGGCCTTCTCCACGTTTTTGTGGAGCTGGGCCATGCCAACGCCCAGGGCTCCCTTGGAGCCGGGGATGGGGATGATGGCCGGGAACGCCTGCGCCTTGTAGCGGGAAATGGCTTCCTCCATCTGCACGTACATCTGCTCGGTGACGAAGATGACCGCGTACTCCTTGGCCATCCTGTGCAGCTGTCTGGAGGCCGCCTGCGCGTCCTCCAGGGCGAACACGTCCAGCCCGGCGGCCTTGAAACCAAGCACCGAGTCGCGGTCGCCGATGACGCCCATCTTATTCCACATACATCTCACGCAGCCTTTCCAGCACGGCCTCTTGGGAAAAGTCGTTGACCTTGGCCGCCATGACCAGGCGCAACATCTCCATCTCCCGCTCCCTCGCCACGAAATAGCCCAGCAGCGGTTCCAGGGCCACGGTCTCGTGGCGCTTTTGCCGCAGCATGCCGAGCAGCACGTCGTCCTGTAGCTTTTCCAGCGCATACAGGCCTCCCTGCAGGGCCTGTTCAAAGGCCGGTTGCAGGGCCCTGTAATAGGGCTGCTTTTCATACAGCCGCAGCAGCTTTGCGGGCTCGCCCAGGCAGGCGACCAGGGCGTCTTCGTCCACCTCTCCGCCGGGCAGCAGCTGCTCCCGGGCCGCGCGGCCGTCCATGCCGGCCTTGGCGGCCCGCAGCATGGAGCGCAGGTTGGTCAGGTCGAACAGGACGACGAAATAGCCTTGCGCCGTCTTGCATCCCTTGGAAAGCTCGGCGGCCTCCTTGGCCCAGCGGGCGTCCAGCACCAGGTCGATGCGTCCAGGTTCTGGGTGGAGGTTCAGCTCCGTTTCCGCCTCTCTGAGGGCCTCTGCCAAGGCCTTGGGCAGGCGGTGGTACTCCTTCTCCTCCACGGCCTCCTGTAGGGTCTTGAGCGCAACGGCGCCGCAATCCACGGCATAGCCGGAGGCGTCCAGGCCCTGCATGCGCCCCTTGAGCAGCAGCTTGGCGTTTTGGTAATCCGTCTTGCACAGGAAGGCGTCCGTCACCCGCTGGTTTGGGCTCACCTCCCGCAGGAAGGCGCAAAGGTCCTGCCTGGCCTGGCGCAGGGCCGCCTCGTAATCCGAGCCGGGGCCGTAGCCGTACTCCTCCAGAAGCTTATAGGCTTCCTGCAACGTGGGGGCCTGCAGCAGCCGTTCGATCTGTTCCAAATGCAGGAGCTTGCCCTCCAGCACGCGCACGCGCGCCACCGCATGGGCCAAACTCGACTGTGGCATGCCTCGCTCCCCCCTTACGTCTCCTCAAACAGCACCCGAGCCACCTCCGGCTCCAGGGAATCGCGCACGCCGCGCAGCAGGGCCTCATAGGATAGGTTCTGCTCCACGCCGTCGCTTTCCAGCACCAGCCCGCCCCGGATCGTCTCCAGGGCCTTGGCCAGCGTCAGGGGCTTCTTCCCCGCCTTCTCCAGGGCCTGGTTGATGCTGGCCAGGAAAGCGGGGGTATAGAGGGCAAGCTCGTCCTTGGCGGGGTGCAACGCTTCGCCGCCCTCGGCGCTTGCCAGGATGTTGCTAAGGTGCAATTGCCGCTTTTTATCCTCGTCCATGTTGACCAGCTGCTCCAGCGCGCCCTGGAAGGCCTGGTCGATCAGCTCCCGCTGCTGGCCCAGGACCGCCTTGCGCAGCTCCAGCTGCTCCATGCGCAGCGAGCGCTCGCGGCGCTGGGCCGCGTCCGACTCCGCCCTTTCCAGGGCGGCGTCCAGCCGGTTCTTGGCGCCCTCTTCCGCGGCGTCGTGCAGCTTTTTTGCCTTGTCTCTCGCTTGGGCAAGGGTGTGGGCGGCGTCGTCCCTTGCGTTTTCCAAAATGGTATCGATAATGGTTTGTGCTCCGTTCATGCTCTCCGCCCTTCCTAAAAAGTGATCGCCTATCGTTGGGCCGTCCCTCTTTAGAAGGAGAACATCACGAACATGATGGAGATCAGCAGCGCGAACACGGCGTAGGTTTCCACCATCGTGGTCATGAGGATGCCCTTACCGGCCTGCTCGGGGCGGCGGCCCACCAGCCCGATGGCGGCGGAAGCCACGCGGCCCTGCAAAATGGCCGAGAACAGGCCCACGATGGCGACGGGCAGGCAGCCGAAGAGGATCAGCAGGCCCTGCTCGATGGTCAGGGCCATCATGCCGCCGGCAAACACCTCGGTCTTGACCAGAACCAGGAAGGCCACAAGCAGGCCGTAGATGCCCTGGGTGCCGGGCAAAGCCTGGAGCACCAACAGCTTACCGAAGGAAGAGGGGTCCTCGGCCATCACGCCCGTGGCGGCCTCGCCGGCCTGTCCCACGCCCTTTGCCGAGCCGATGCCCGCCAACAACGCCGCCAGGGCGGCGCCCAGAATCGCCAACGATTGTCCAGTGATCTGCATACAGGGATTCCTCCTTATTATTCATGCATCTTGAAAGGGGCGCGCTTGGCGCTCCCCTAGTCGCCAAGGTTCACATACTTGCTCACGCGGCGCAGCGGGGTGAATTCCCTTCCGCCGCCCTCGTAGAACTTGCCATAAAACTCGATGTACTGGAGCCTAGAGGCATGCACGTAGGCGCCAAGGACGTTGATGGCCAGGTTGAACAAATGGCCGCCGGCAAAGATGACCACGCCGGCGATGCAGCCAAACACATTGCCCCAAACCATGCCCACGATGGTGTTGATCACCGAGCCGATGACCCCCGTGGCCAAGCCCATGGCAAAGAGCCTGGCATAGGAGAGCACGTCGGATAAAAAGCCCGTGATGCCGTACAGGGCGCCAAGGCCTGCGGAGAGGCGCTTGAAGACGTTCCAACCCGCGGTGTTGTCGCTGAAGAACAGGATCAGGAACACGCCAAGGCCGATGAGGACATAGCCAAGGACGCTCACGGCGGGCAGCAGCATCAGCAACAGCCCGGCAAAGACCGCGAACCAGGAGAACTGGCTTCCGACGGCGTCCAGCCACTGGCCCCTCTTGATGAGCTCCACGCCGTTGATGGTCATGCCGCAAAGGATGTGGATGCCGCCAAGGGCGAAGCAGAGGATGAGCATTTTCAGCGGCTCATACAGGGGGTTGAACATCAGCGGCGGCAGCTCGAAGCCGAACCAGGTGCCAAACAGCGCGCCCCAAAAGAGGGTGAGCACGCCGCCCACCACCAAGATCTTGGCGATATCGCCGATGCCGCCCTTGAGCTTGAACAGCCGCAGGCCCACCAAGGCCAGCACGCTGAGCAGCACGCCATAGCCCGCGTCGGACACCATCATGCCGAAAAAGGCGACGAAGAAGGGCATCATGATGGCGTTTGGGTCGATGTCGTTGGGACCCGGCGCGGAGAACATGTTGGTCACAAATTCGTAGGGCTTCACCGCCGGCGGATTGCTCAGGGAAACGGGGGGCGCCTCGCCCTCCTGGAGCGGTTCCCTTTGCACATAGATGACGGGGAAGCGCTCCTCCAACGTCTTCTTCAGGGAATCAAAGACCCGCTCCTCCGCAAACCCAACCAGCAGGAAGGTTTGCTCCGTACCCACGAACAGCTCGGCCGCCTTCTCCCGCTCCAGGGCGTTGGCGCAGATGTCCACGTAGGCCTCGTAGTCCTCCCGCTCCGGGGCGAAGGAAGCGATGGCCTGCAGGTTCTGCTCGATCTGCGCCTCCAGCTGGGCGGTTTGCCGCGCGTATTCCTCCACGGCCTGGCTGGGCGTTCCCTTTTCCGAAAAGCTCAGCCGCTTGGCGTCCAGCTGGCGCAATGTCTCCTCCATGTCCTGCAGGCTTCGATGCCAGAGCAGGAAGTACACGGAGCCCTCGCCGTCCCTGCCGGCCAGGCTGGCCTGGGCCAGCGGCTGCTCCTCCATCGCCTTTTCAAAAGCCTGGGCCTGCCGGTTCTCCACAAAGTAGAGGCCCACACGGGACTGCGGGCCGTCCTGGATTTGCTCCAGCGGCAGGTCGAAGCCCTCCAGGGGCCGCAGGGCGGCGCTTTGGGCCTTCAGCCTTTGGATGGCGGCGCGCAGGGCGGCGTTCTCCTGCTCCAAGGCGCGGATCTGCCCGCAATGCTCCACCAGGGCATCGGCCTTGGCCTCCAAGGCCGAGACCTGCGCGCCGTCCAGCGTCGGCCTTTGGGCGAGCATGGATCTTTTCACCGGGCAAAGGGCCTGCAGGCGGTCGATGGCCGCCTGCAAGAGGGTCAGCCGGTCCGCCAGGGCCTGCGTTTGCTCCTCATCCTGTACGCGGCAGAAAAGGGCCTGCGCCTCCTCGGGGGCCGCCTTTTCCACCTGCACCTGTCCCAAGCCCTGCAAAAGCCGCATCAGGGCGCGGCGATCCTTGCGCAGCGCCAGGATGGAGAGCTTGGTCATTTCCAATTTAGCCATTTGCAACGATCCTTCCGTAAATCAAGGCGCTGGCCTTGCCCAGGTTCTTGCGCGCCTTTTCCATCTGCTGCTGGCGCGCCTGGAGGCCTTGCAGCCGGACCTTGCCCAGCTCCTCCTCCACGAGGGCCTGCCTTGCCTGCAACAACTCGGCCGTCCTTTCCTTGATTTCCTGCACGCTCTCGCGCTCGATGGCGCGGCAAGCCTCTTCCGCCGCCTTCACAATCTCCCTAGCTTCCAGCTGGGCCTGGCGGCGCAGGTTCTCGGCTTGGGCCTCGGCGGCGCGCACCTGTTCCATCATTTCCAGTGCCATGTCTCTTCCCTTCACCTCCCGTTTTGTCCCTCTTTTCGCCTTTTGCGAAAAGGGTCGAGAGGACCGCCCGCTCGCGCCTTGGGTCCCCCGGCCGTTTCGATTTACTTGGTGCCGAACAGCCTGTCGCCGGCGTCGCCCAAGCCCGGCACGATGTAGCCGTGGCTGTTGAGCTTTTCATCCACGCAGGCCACGTAGATGTCCACGTCCGGATGGGCCTTTTGCACCCGCTCGATGCCCTCGGGCGCGGCGATGAGGTTCATCATGCGGATGGACTTGCAGCCGCGGTTCTTGATGAACTGGATGGCCGCCGCCGCGGAGCCGCCGGTGGCCAGCATGGGATCGACCACGATCAGGTCGCGCTCCGTCACGTCGGAGGGCAGCTTGCAGTAGTATTCCACAGGTTCCAGGGTCTTGGGGTCGCGATACAGGCCGATGTGGCCGACGCGGGCGTGGGGCACCAGCTCCAGGATGCCGTCGATCATGCCAAGGCCGGCCCGCAGGATGGGCACGACGCCCAGCTTCTTGCCGGCCAGCACATAGGACTTGGCCTTGCAGATGGGCGTCTCGATCTCCACCTCGGTCAGGGGCAGGTCTCTGGTGACCTCATAGGCCATCAGCATGGAAATCTCGTTGAGCAGCTCGCGGAATTCCTTGGAACCGGTGTTCTTGTCGCGCAAATAGGTGATTTTGTGTTGGATCAGAGGATGGTCCATCACGACGACCTTGCTCATGTGTTTCCCTCCACTTCTTCATTATTGCGTGTCTTGTCCCAAAGGTCCTAAGCTCGCGCCGGCTCTTAGGCCTGTCCGTTTTCCTTCCGCTCGATCTGGGTGACTTGGTCCACGCGGCGCTGATGGCGCCCGCCCTCGAACTCCCCCGCCAGGAAGCTGTCTACGATGTCGCAGGCAAGGCAGGGGCCCAGCACGCGGCCGCCCATGGCCAGCATGTTGGCGTCGTTGTGGGCGCGGGTCATCCGGGCGGAGTAGGTGTCCGAACACAGGGCACAGCGGATGCCCTTGACCTTGTTGGCGGCCATGGAGATGCCGATGCCGGTGCCGCAGATCACGATGCCAAAGCGGGCCCGGCCTTCGGCCACCTCGCGGGCCACCTTCTCGCCATAGAGCGGGTAATCCACCCGTTCGCCCTCAAAGCAGCCAAAGTCTTTAAACTCGCAGCCGATTTCCGTCAGGTGTTCCATCACGGCCTTTTTAAGCTCGAAACCTGCTTGGTCGCAACCGATTGCTATCAAGACCAGGTCCCCCCTTCTAACATTCATCCTTGTTATTATATCCCAAGG
>CALWRM010000078.1 GCA_944383925.1 uncultured Clostridia bacterium | reverse complement strand
CGCAAAGGCTGTATCTGTACCAGGCCCAGCCCGAACCTTGCCTGGAGGCCTTGGCCCGCTTTCGGGATGAGATGGAGCGGGCGGCCTTGGGCAGGGTGCGGGTATGCGTGGAGAACACCTCCGGGTTCACCGGCTTTGAACGTCAATGCCTGGAGCTGCTGCTGCAAAGCCCTGCCTTCGGGCTCTGCCTGGACGTGGGCCATGACCGCTGCACCGGCGGCCAGGACGGCCGGTGGATGCTGGAAAGGGAGGGCCGTTTGGGCCACATGCACCTGCATGACGTCCTGCACCGCCGCGACCACCTGGCCCTGGGCCAGGGCGAGGTGGACGTTTGCGCATGCTTGGCCCTGGCAGAGCGGCTGGGCCTTGGCTGCGTGGTGGAGGTGAAGGAGGCGCAAAGCCTGCGGGACTCCCTGCTGTATTTGCGCGGCCTTGGCAAGATCTAGCCGGCCGGCCGAACCAGACCTGTTCCAATCAGGAAAAAGATGGTATACTAAAGGATAGCGCGCATGCTCCGTCTGCGGAGAAAAGGCGCGAAGAGGGACGAGGCGAGCGAAAAAGCGATGATCATCCTTGGAATCGACCCGGGCCTTGCCACCATGGGCTATGGCGTGATCAGCTACGACGGGACGAAGGCGCGGCCCGTGGACTACGGGGCGCTGTTGACCCCGGCAAGGATGCCCTTGCCGGAAAGGCTTTTGCACCTTTTCGAAGGTGTGGAGGATCTGTGCAAGCGCTTTGAGCCGGACGATATCGCCATGGAGGAGCTGTTCTTCGCCCGCAACGTCACCACGGCCATCGCCGTGGGCGAGGCCAGGGGCGCGGCCATCGTGGCCATGCGCAGGCACACCAACAACATCTTCGAATATACGCCCATGCAGATAAAGCAGGCCGTGGTGGGCTACGGCAAGGCGGAGAAAAACCAGGTGCAGCAGATGGTGCGCATGCTTTTGGGCTTGCAGGAGATTCCAAAGCCGGACGACGCCGCCGACGCCTTGGCGGCGGCCATTTGCCACGCGCATTCTTCCAGGATGCGCCATGAATTTAAGATGTAGGGAGGCGGGCCGATGATCGCGACATTGGAGGGCAAGGTCGCCCAAAAGGGCGTGGATTCCCTGGTGCTCAACGTGGGCGGCGTGGGCTTCTTCGTCAGCGCCACGGCCGCGGCCCTGCAGGCTGCCAAGGTGGGCGAGGGGCTGTTTCTCTTCACCAAGCTCATCGTCCGGGAGGACGCCTTCGAACTGTTCGGTTTCGCCGACCGGGAGGAGCGGGAGATGTTCGAAAAGCTCACGGCGGTTTCGGGCATCGGCCCCAGAACCGCCCTGCAGGTGCTTTCCGCCCTAGGGGTGCACGACCTGGCCCTGGCCGTGGTCACGGGCGATGCCAAGGCCATCCGCAAGGCGCCGGGCATCGGCGTCAAGACCGCCCAGCGCCTGCTGTTGGAGCTGCGGGATAAGGTCTCCAACGAGGAACTGGTGGGCGATAGCTTTGCCGCCCAGGCCGGCGGCGCCCCGTCGCCGGGACCCGTGGCGGACGCCATTGAGGCCCTTTGCGCCCTGGGCTACGCCCAGGCCGAGGCCGCCCAGGCGGTGGCGCAGGTCAAGGACCAGGCCCAGGATAGCGCCGGGTTGACCAGACTGGCCCTGCGGGCCCTGAGCCGCCTGCGGTAAGGGCGGCATGGAGAAGGGAGGAAACCATATGGACGAGGAAATGCGCATGGTGGGCGGGGAGTACCGGCCGACCCAGGATGAAAACGAGGGCAGCCTGCGCCCCAAGTCGCTGAAGGAATACCTGGGCCAGGACGCCATCAAGCAAACCCTTTCCATTTACATGCAGGCGGCCAGCCTGCGCCGCGAGCCCATCGACCACATGCTCCTCTACGGTCCGCCGGGCCTTGGCAAGACGACCCTGGCCGGCGTGCTTGCCGCGGAGATGGGCGCGCAGATGCGCATGACCTCCGGCCCGGCCATCGAGCGGCCCGGCGATCTGGCCTCCATCCTCACCAACCTCAACCAGGGCGACATCCTCTTCGTGGATGAGATCCATCGCCTGTCCAAGGCGGTGGAGGAGGTGCTCTACCCCGCCATGGAGGATTTTGCCCTGGACATCATGATCGGCAAGGGGCCTTCCGCCAGGAGCATCCGCCTGGACCTGCCCAAGTTCACCCTGGTGGGCGCGACGACCAGGGTGGGCATGCTGTCCAATCCCCTGCGGGATCGCTTCGGCATCGTGTTCCGCCTGGAGCTCTATACCCACGAGCAGCTCAAGCAGATCGTGCTGCAATCGGCCTCCAGGCTCAACGTGCCCATCGACGAGGCGGGCGCCCTGGAGATCGCCCGCCGCTCCCGGGGCACGCCGCGCATTGCCAACCGCATGCTCAAGCGCGTGCGGGATTACGCCGTGGTGCGCGCGGGCGGCCAGATCACCGAGCAGGTGGCCAGGGAGGGCCTGGACCTGCTCCACGTGGACCGCTTGGGTTTGGACCACATCGACCGCATGGTGCTGCGCGCCATGATCGAAAAGTTCGGCGGCGGCCCCGTGGGACTGGATACGCTCGCGGCCTCCACGGGTGAGGACGCGGGGACCATCGAGGACGTGTACGAGCCCTACCTGTTGCAGCTGGGCTTCATCATGCGCACGCCCAGGGGACGCATCGCCACCCGCTTGGGCTACGAACATCTGGGGCTGGAAATGCCCAAGAGCAAGGAATCCCTGGCCGAACAGCTGAAGCTGGAGATGGACGGGGAAGAAACGAGCGGAAGAGGGAACAGGGCTTGAAGACATCCGATTTTGACTACGAATTGCCCCAGGAGCTGATTGCCCAGACGCCGGCCGAGCGGCGGGACGGCTCCAGGCTCCTATGTTACAACCGGAGCACGGGCCAGATTGCGCATAGGCATTTTCGCGACGTGGTGGAATACCTGGACGAAAGGGACGTGCTGGTGATCAACGAGACCAAGGTGATCCCAGCCCGGCTCATCGGCAAGCGGGAGGACAGCGGCGGCGCCATGGAGTTCCTGCTGCTGCGCCGGCTGGAGGACGGCAGCTGGGAGACGCTGGTCAAGCCGGGCAAGCGGGCCAAGACCGGCGCGCGCTTCGTCTTTGGCGACGGCCAGCTGCGCGCCGAGGTGCTCGGCTCCCTGGAGGGCGGGGCCAGGCAGGTGCGCTTTGAGCATGAGGGCATCTTCGAGGAGGTGCTGGACCGGTTTGGCCAAATGCCCCTGCCTCCCTACATCACCCAAAGGCTGGAGGACAAGGACCGTTATCAAACCGTGTACGCCAAGCAGAGCGGTTCCGCCGCGGCGCCGACGGCCGGCCTGCTCTTCACCGCCCAGCTGTTGGACCAGATCCGTCAAAAAGGCGTGGATGTGGTGCCCGTGTTGCTGCACGTGGGCCTTGGCACCTTCCGCCCCGTCAAGGAGGAGGACGTTTCCGCCCACGAGATGCATTCGGAGTATTTCGAGGTGACGGAGGAGGCGGCGGCGCGGATCAACCGGGCGCGACAGCGCGGCGGCCGCATCGTCTGCGTGGGCACCACCTGCGTGCGAACGCTGGAATCCGCCTCCAGCGAGGACGGCGTCGTCCACGCCGGCCGGGGAGAAACCTCCATCTTCATCACCCCGGGCTATCGCTACAAGGCGGTGGACGCCCTCCTCACCAATTTCCACCTGCCCAGGTCCACCCTGCTGATGCTGGTCAGCGCCTTCATGGGCCGCGAACAGGCCTTGGAGCTGTACCGCCTGGCCGTGGAACAGCGCTACCGCTTCTTTTCCTTCGGGGACGCCATGCTGATCCTATAGCAAAGCTGCGGCGCGAACAAGACAAAGGGCCCCGCAAGCGGAAGAACTCCGCCCGCGGGGCCCGTGCGCGTTGGAAAAGGCCAGCGCTAGGCCTGCGGCGCGCCCAGGCTCAGGACGTGCTGCTTGAGCGCCTCAAAGGTTTCCGCGCTGATCACATGCTCGATCCGGCAGGCGTCCTCCGCGGCGACGTCCTGGGCGACGCCAAGGGCCGTCAGCCAGCCGGTGAGCAGGGTGTGGCGTTCGTAGATCTTTTCCGCAATTTCAAGGCCCTTGGGCAACAAGGTGATGTAGCCGTCCTTGTTGACCTCGATATAGCCGTTGCTGCGCAGGTTTTTCATCGCGACGCTGACGCTGGGCTTGGAGAAGGAGAGCTCCGTGGCGATGTCGATGGAGCGCACCTGGCCTTGGCGCTTGTGCAGCACGAGAATGGTCTCCAAATAGTTTTCCGCCGACTCCTGAATGCGCATATGTTTCCTCCCCATCCCTGCAAGCTATCGATGTCCCTATGATATCACAGCAAAAGGCCCGCCGCAAGGAAAGAAGTGGGGGTTGGCGGTTCCAAAAATAGGGGAAGAAAAGACGGCCATTTTCTTTCGGAACAAAGTGGTGTATAATGGATCGGATGCGCCGGGGCGGCCGGCCGTGCGCGGCGCGGAACTTGAGAGGGATGTGATTTTTTGCGCTTTGAGCTGCTAAAGACCGACGACAGAACCGCCGCCCGCCGGGGTCGGCTGCACCTGACACACGGCGTGGTGGAAACGCCCATCTTCATGCCCGTCGGCACCCAGGCCACGGTCAAGGCCATGAGCCCCCACGAGATGGCGGAGATCGGCACGCAGATCCTGCTCTCCAACACCTACCACCTGTTCCTAAGGCCCGGCCACGAAATCGTGCGCGAGGCGGGCGGGCTGCACAAGTTCATGTGCTGGAACAAGCCCATCCTCACCGACAGCGGCGGCTTTCAGGTGTTTTCCCTGGCGGAAATCCGCAAGATCCGCGAGGAAGGGGTGGAGTTCCGCTCCCATATCGACGGAAGGCGCATCTTCATCAGCCCGGAATACGACATGGAGATCCAGCAGGCCTTGGGCGCGGACATCGCCATGGCCTTTGACGAATGCTCGCCCTATCCCTGCGACCATGCCCGCGCCCAGGCGGCCATGGAGCGCACCCACGCCTGGGCCAAGCGCTGCCAGCTGGCCCATACCCGCCAGGACCAGGCCCTCTTTGGCATCGTGCAGGGCGCCTTTTACAAGGATCTGCGCGTGGAAAGCGCCAAGACCCTGGCGGACATGGATTTTCCGGGCTATGGCATCGGCGGGCTGTCCGTGGGCGAACCCAAGCCCCTCATGTACGAGATGCTCGAGGAGCTCATGCCCCACATGCCCGAAAATAAGCCCCGCTACCTGATGCGCGTCGGCTCGCCGGATTGCCTGCTGGAGGGCATCGAGCGGGGGGTGGACATGTTCGACTGCGTGTTGGCCACCCGCATCGCAAGGAACGGCACCGTCTTTACCAAGAACGGCAGGTTGGTGGTGCGCAACAACCAATATGCCAGGGACTTCCGCCCCCTGGACGAGAGCTGCGACTGCTATGTGTGCAAAAACTTTTCCAGGGCCTATATCCGCCACCTGATCAAGGCCGAGGAGATCCTTGCCGCCCGGCTCACCAGCTACCACAACCTCTATTTCCTGATCCGCCTCATGGACCGGGCCCGCGAGTCCATCGAGCAGGATCGTTTCCCGGAATTCAAACATGAATTTTTCGAAAACTACAACCAGAATCCCTGATCCAGAATTGTAAATGCCTGGTTGCTTTGGTATACTATGTCCAGTATGTTTGGAGGTGCTTTTGACCATGCCTGAAAATGTAGCCGCAGTACTGGTGCAAATCCTGCCCCTTGTTCTGATCGTGGTCGTGTTCTATTTCCTGCTCATCCGTCCCCAGCGCAAGAAGGATAAGGAAGTTAAGAACATGCTTGCCAACCTGAAGGTGGGCGATCGCATCACCACCATCGGCGGCATCTATGGAACCATTTCCGCCATCAAGGATGATGTCATCACCATCGACGTCGGCGCCGACAAGACCAAGATGATCATCGCCCGCTGGGCTGTGCGCTCCCTGGAGAACACCCCCGCCGAGAATCAAAACGATCTGATTTAACCTTTATTGCGTGAGCCTTTGCCCACCGAGGGAAAGAGGTCGGCCTCTTTCCCTCGGCCTTTTTTGGAAACTGCTGCGATGAGGAGGATAAGCTCCGCACACAAGCAGCCCCTTGGCAATATAGTATGACCAGGGGGCTAGCAGTCCCCCGACGGAAGGGGGTCTTTTTATGTTAGGCTGGCCGGAAAACAGCTGCTTGATGTGCGATATGCCCTGGAAGAACAACCAGGTCCGTTACGAAGGCGGCCCACCCTGCGCCTGTGCCGGAGGACCAGAAGGCGCCGCCGCCTGCCTATGCCTGGGCCAGGTGCAGGTGCGCGCCATGCCCAACGGCGACATCTACGTAGACGGTCAGGGAGAAAACCTCTGCCACCACACCCGGCAACCCATTCAAAGGGGGACCATGGCGGCCGATGTGGCCAGCCACACCCTGTATTTCGCCTCCGGCTGCCAGCTTCGGGCCTTGGACCTGGAGAAGGGAAGCCTGCGCTGGAGCAGTGCCCTGGAGGCCAGAGCCAACAGCCCCATGCTCTTTGAATTGCTTGAGCGGGACGGAGGCGTGCGCCTGCTGCTGGCCGCTACGGATGCGGAGGGCCGCGTGTACGCCCTGGATCGGGAAAGCGGCCAACGGCTGTGGCGCAGCGAGACGGGCTTTGCCTGCCGCAGCGTACCGGCCCATCGGGACGGACGGCTCTTCGTCAGCTGCAAGGGGGTTACGGCCTGCCTGGATGCCTCCACGGGCGACGCCATTTGGGCCAGGCCCGGCGGTGGCGGAGGCGGCCTGCTGCTGGATGATTGTTATCTTTCCGGCGGAGAGCGGCTTTCCTTGGTGGATGGCAGCCCCGTATAGCGCAAGCGCGCTGCCCGGCGTCCGTGCCGGGCTACATAAAACCCCTTCGAGAATTGAGACAGCCCCGCCGGGCGCCTGGCGAAGGCTTCGCGGGGTGTTTGAATCCTCGAAGGAACCCTGCGCGAGCGCAAGTTTGCCCTGGCATGAAGCCTTCTTTCGCGGCATAGATATAAGCCTAAAAAGGAGGAAGGTACCATGCAGAAATACGATATTTACCGCGACATTGCCGAGCGCTGCGACGGGGACATCTACATTGGGGTGGTGGGTCCCGTGCGCACGGGAAAATCCACCCTGATCTCCAGGCTGATGGAGCTGTTGGTCCTGCCCTACATGGACGAAAGCCACAGGAAAACCCGCATGGTGGATGAGCTTCCCCAATCCGGCTCGGGCAAGGAGATCATGACCACCCAGCCGCGCTTTGTTCCCTCCGAAGCCGCCCAGCTGCACCTACCGGACTGCGGAGACATCTCCGTGCGCCTGGTGGATTGCGTGGGCTACATGGTGCGCGGCGCCTTTGGGGGCGGGGAGGAGGACGGCGCGCCTCGCATGGTCCGCACCCCCTGGATGGAGGCGGAGATTCCCTTCGCCCAGGCGGCGGAGCTGGGAACCCGCAAGGTGATCGAGGACCACTCCACCATCGGCATCCTGGTCACCACCGACGGCAGCATCGCCGACATCCCCCGCGTCAACTACGCCGCTGCCGAGGAGGGCGTCGTGCAGGCGCTCAAGAACAGCGGCAAGCCCTTTGTGATCGTGCTCAACACCGTGGACCCGTCCAACGAGGAGACCGTCTCCCTGCGCGAGGACCTGGAGGAGAAGTACCAGGTGCCCGTATTGCTGATGGACGTGCTGCACCTGGACGAGTGGCAGATGGAAAACATATTGGGCACGGTGCTTTATGAATTTCCCCTGCGCAGCGTGCATGTGCAGGTGCCCGACTGGCTTCAGGCCTTGGACCTGGAGCACCCCTTGGTGCAATCCATGCTCGGCCAGCTGCGCGACAAGGGCCGCGACCTGCGCCATGTGCGGGACTACCGGCAGTTGCTGAGCGCCTTCGACATGGAGGAGAGCGACGGCCTATCCCTGGAGGGCATTCAGCTGGGCAAGGGAGCGGTGGAGATGTCCCTCGGCCTGCCCCAGAAGCTGTTTTACCAGGTTCTTGGGGAACAGTGCGGCGCCCAGGTGCGCTCCGACGCCCATCTGATGAGCCTGATGGGCGATCTGGTGCTGGCGAAGCGGGAATACGACCGCCTTGCCCAGGCGCTGGAGAGCGCCCGCACCACGGGCTACGGCCTGGTGCCCCCGTTGCAGGAGGAGCTCAAGCTGGAGGAGCCGGAACTGGTCAAGCAAAACGGCCGCTTTGGCGTGCGCCTCAAGGCCTCAGGACCCTCGCTGCACCTGATGCAGGTGGACATCGCAACGGAGGTTAACCCCATCATGGGCACCGAGCGGGAGTCGGAGGAGCTGATCCGCTACCTGATGAGCGAGTTTGAGTCCGACCCAAAACGGATCTGGGACAGCAACATGTTCGGCAAATCCCTTAGCGATTTGGTGGAGGAAGGGCTGTCCAACAAGCTGATGCGCATGCCGGAGGATGTGCGCGGCAAGATCCAGGAAACGCTGCAAAAGATCATCAACGAGGGCAGCGGCGGCGTTATTTGCATCCTTCTGTAGGATGCCACAGGGGCAAAGGAACCGGATCAAAAGTCGAAACCCCGGCAGGAAACCTTCGTTTCCGCCGGGGTTTTTGACCTTTTCAATGCCAATCCGCCTGTTTTTACACGTTGCGGGCGACCTTGCCGGAGCGCAGGCAACGGGTGCAAACATACATGGACTTGGGCGTCCCATCCACGATCACGCGAACATGCTGCGTATTGGGAGAGGAGTAGCGGCGCGTGCGCTTCTTGGAGTGCGCGACGTTGTTGCCGGACATGGTGCCCTTAGAACATACTTCACAGATTTTTCCCACGGAAAAACACCTCCTTTTAGGTGATGATGGCAGTTCAAAACATGAATAGTTTAGCACCGCCATGGCGCAAATGCAAGATAAATTTCCGGGCAAAGAAGGGCGATCGCAGAGCCTTAACGAAGACGAACCGGAATGATGGGTAAAAAGTTTTAGAAAAAAGAAAATCCGGGCGCGGAATTCTTGCAACCGCGCGCCAAATACTATATACTATGGATTGTGGAAAACGACGAGTCGGACTGCGTAGGTCCTGTGAATAGGATGGGAGGAAAAGAGCATGGCAATGGAATGCATTGTGAAGAACGATCTTGGAACCATTACCATCGTAGAAGACGTAATCGCCACCGTGGCCGGCTATGCGGCCATCGAGTGCATCGGCATCGTGGCGATGGCCTCTAAGAAAGCTTCCGATGGCTTTGTTGAGTTGCTGGGCAGGGAAAACCTCAAGCGCGGCGTTCGCGTGGCCTTGAACGAAAACAGCGCCAGCATCGATTTGTACATCATCGTCGAGTACGGCGTCTCCATCGCCGCCGTGGCCAAAACCGTTATCGAAACGGTCAAGTACCGGGTGGAAACCGTCACCGGCATTTCCGTAACGAACGTGCATGTGACCGTGGAGGGCATCCGCGTGCAATAGGCCGAAGGCCGTTGGCCGCAGTGCGTTGAATTTTATGGCAGAGCATAGGCGTCGGAGTGGGTAAAAAGTCCGCCGGCCCTTCTGCTTAGGAGGTAAAAACCGTTGACCTTTTTAGCCTACATTGACGGACGCTTGCTCAAGGACATGGTCCTGTCTGGCGCCGCCCTGCTGGAGAAGAACAAGCAGAGCATCGACGCCCTCAACGTATTCCCCGTTCCGGACGGAGATACGGGCACCAATATGTCGCTGACGATGGTCTCCGCGGTGAAGGAGCTCATGGGCGTGGACAGCGCCAGCGCCTCCGTGGTGGCCCAGGCCGTGGCCCGCGGCGCGCTCAAGGGCGCGCGGGGCAATTCCGGCGTCATCCTTTCCCAGCTGTTCCGCGGCTTTTCCAAGGCGCTGGCCGGCGTGGAGCACATCGATTCCGCAGCCATGGCCGCCGCCCTACAGGGCAGCGTGGAGGCCGCCTACAAGGCCGTGATGAAGCCCAAGGAGGGCACCATGCTCACCGTGGCCAAGGCCTTGGCCAATAGCGCCCAGCAGGATGCCCAGGAGGGCAAGGACCTGTATACCTTGATGGAAAACCTCCTCACCCGTGGCAACGAGATGCTCAAGAGGACCCCGGATATGCTGCCGGTGCTCAAGCAGGCCGGCGTGGTGGACGCCGGCGGCGCCGGGCTGCTGGCCATCTATCTGGGCTTTAAGATGGCCATCGACGGCGAGGAAAATATCGAGGGCGCCCAGCTGATGAGCCGCATCACCGCCCTACAGGACCAAAACGCCCAGCAGAACCTCCAAGGCCAGGCCGAGGAGGAGAGCATCGAGTTTGGCTACTGCACCGAGACCTTCATCAAGCAGATCAAGCAAGGGGTTACCCAGGAAAACATTGACAAGCTGCGCGAAAAGCTCTCCAAGATCGGCGATTGCGTGCTGGTGGTGGGCGATCTGGAGATGATCAAGGTCCATTGCCACTCCAATAACCCGGGCAAGGTCCTGCAATACTGCCTGCAGCTGGGCGAGCTGTCCTCCATCAAGGTGGATAACATGCGCGAGCAGCACCGCACCCTCATCCAGGAGGCGGATACGCTGCAAAAAGAAGCGCCCGTGTTTGAAAAGGAAGTGGGCTTTGTGGCCGTGGCCGCCGGCGACGGGCTGGCCGCGCTGTTTAAGGATCTGGCCGTGGACGAGGTGGTCGTCGGCGGACAGACCATGAACCCCTCCGCCGAGGACATCGCATCGGCCGTTTGCCGCACCAAGGCAAAGACCGTTTATGTCCTGCCCAACAACAAGAACATCATCATGGCGGCGCAGCAGGCCAAGGAATTGTTGGAGGAGTACCAGGTGCTGGTGATCCCCACCAAGTCCATTCCCCAGGGCGTGTCCGCCATGATCGCCTATGTGCCCGACGTCTCCCTGGAGGAGAACGAGCGCCGCATGACCGAGGCCGCCCAGAACGTCAAGACCGCCTCCGTCACCTATGCCGTGCGCGATTCCAGCTTTGACGGCCAGGAGATCCACCAAAACGACATCCTGGGCCTGCAGGAGAGCCGCGTGGAGGTGGTCGGCCAGGATGTGGAGGCCGTGGCCCTGGAGCTGCTGCAAAAGACCGTGAACGACGGCAGCGAGGTTATCACCATCTTCTATGGCCAGGACGTGAGTCAGGAACAGGCCCAGGCCCTGCACGACAAGGTCGTGGCCGCCTATCCCTCCTGCGACGTGGATATGCTGCCCGGCGGCCAGCCGCTGTATTTTTACCTGTTTTCTGTGGAATAAAAAGGGCGTTGCCGGCGGCGCGAAGGGAAGAGTCCCTTCGCGCCGCTTCGCTTGCCCGTGAAAGGGGAGACAGACTTGCAGGGCACGGAGCTTGGCGCCCTGAAGGGAGTCGGGAAAGCCAGGTTGCAGGCGCTGCAATCGGCCGGCATCGCGGACCTGCAGGGCTTGCTGCTGCGCTTTCCGCGGGAATATCTGTATTTTGAGGAGCCCAGGCCCTTGCGCGGCGTGACCCTGGGGGAGAAAAACCTGGTGCGCGCCAAGCTGCTTCGGCTACGCACCGGGTACGCCAAGGGCCGGGCCATCACCACGGCGCAGCTGCGCGACGAGAGCGGCGAGCTGGAGGCCGTCTGGTTCAACCAGCCCTATCTGCAAAAGCAGCTGGAGCCGGGCGAGGAGGGCTTTTTCTATGGCTATGCCCTCAAAGACGCCGCCGGCAAGGTGCGTTTGAGCAATCCGCTGCGCTTTGCGCCCACGGAGAGCGGCATCCTGCCCCTGTATGCGCCGCTGGAAGGCCTGCCGCAAAAGACCTACCGAAGCCTGGTGCGCCAAGCGCTGGAACTGTGCCGGGTGGAGGAGATCCTGCCCGATTTCGTGCTCCAGCAATTCCGCCTGCCCACGGCGGCGGAGAGCCTGGCCAACGTGCATTTCCCGGCGGACCGCGCCGCCCTGACCGCCGCCCTGTCCAGGGCCGGGCTGGAGGAGCTGTTGCTCTTCCAGCTGGCGGCTCTTTCCAGCCAGGAGAAGGAGACCGGCGGCCAGGCCATGGCCGCGGGCAAGGCGCTGGTGCAGCCCTTTCTGGACGCCCTGGGCTTTCCGTTGACCGGCGCCCAATCCCGCGTGCTGGGCGAGATCCTGGCCGACATGGAGTCGGACAGGCCCATGGCCCGGCTGGTGGAGGGGGACGTGGGCTGCGGCAAGACCGCCCTGGCCCTGGCCGCCCTGTATGTGGCGGCGCAAAACGGCTTTCAGGGGGCTCTGATGGCGCCCACAGAGGTGCTGGCGGCCCAGCATTACCAGGGAGCCAAGGCCCTGTTGGAGCCCCTTGGCGTGCGCGTCGGGCTGCTCACCGGCTCCACCAAGGCGCGGGAGCGGCGCATGCTGCTGGAAAGCCTGGAAAACGGCTGGGTGGATGTGCTGGTGGGCACCCATGCCCTCATCAGCGAGGGCGTGCGCTACCATAGGCTTGGCCTGGTGGTGACCGACGAGCAGCATCGCTTCGGCGTGCGCCAGCGCACGCGCCTGGCCCAAAAAGGCCTCTCGCCCCACGTGCTGGTGATGAGCGCCACGCCCATCCCCAGGACGCTGGCCCTGGTGCTCTATGCGGACCTTTCCCTCTCGGTGGTGGACGAGCTGCCGCCCGGGCGCAAGCCCGTGACCACCCGCCTGGTGCCCGAGAGCAAGCGAGAGGGCCTGTACGGCTTTCTGGATGCGGAGATGGGACGGGGCCGGCAGGTGTACGTCATCTGCCCGTTGGTGGAGGAGACCGACGAGCTGGACGCGGCGAACGCGGAGCAAACCTTTGGCGACCTGCAGCGGCGCCTGCCGGACCGGCGCGTGGCCCTGCTGCACGGCAGGATGGCGGGCCCGCAAAAGGAGGCCGTGCTGCAGGCCTTTGCGGCCGGACAGATCGACGCCCTGGTCTCCACCACGGTGATCGAGGTGGGGGTCAATGTGCCCAACGCCACCATCATGGTCATCCAAAACGCCGAGCGCTTCGGCCTGGCGCAGCTGCACCAGCTGCGCGGCCGCGTCGGCCGGGGCCAGGAGCAGAGCTGGTGCTTCCTCCTGGGCGAGAGCAGCGAGCGGCTGCGCTTCCTCTGTTCCACCACGGACGGCTTTGCCGTCGCCCAGAAGGACTTGGAGCTGCGCGGCCCGGGGGACTTTCTGGGCGTGCGCCAGCACGGCCTGCTGGATAAGAACCTGCTGGCCCTGGCCGGGGACGTCGGCCTGTTGCGCACGGCCAGGGACCTGGCCGCCCGCGTGTTGGAGGATCCGGAGGATCCCCAAAACGCCCGCCTGCTGGACTACGCCAAGGGCTATATGCAGGATAAGGGCTTCGTGTTTCAGCCCAATTAAGGCGATGGCGGCGCGAGG
>CALWRM010000077.1 GCA_944383925.1 uncultured Clostridia bacterium | reverse complement strand
GGAGTCTTTCGCCGTTCCTGCGCAAGCCCCGTCACCCAAAACCCTCCCGCCGCGCCCGCCCAGCCCGGCTTGCATCCCCCCGCAGGGGAAGGCATAGCCCCCCCCCCCCTCTCCGCTCACCCCATCCCCGCCCGGCCAACACCCCCGAAGGGGGAAGTCTTCCGCCGCTATTGCGCCAAGCTCCGTTCCCCCAAAAACCTCCCGCTGCGCCCGCCCCGTCCGGTCAGTATCGCCCCCGCCGAGAGAGGCATAACACACCCTACCCGTCCTCCCTCTACCCACTCCGCCCGGCCAAGCCCCCCCGAAGGGGGGAGTCTTCCGCCGCTATTGCGCCAAGCTCCGTTTCCCCCGAACCCTCCCGCTGCGCCCGGCCAGCCTGGCTGGCATCCCCCGCAGGGAAAGGCATAACCCACCCCACCCGTCCTCCCTCTACCCACTCCGCCTCGCCAACACCCCCCGAAGGGGGAAGTCTTTCGCCGCTATTGCGCCAAGCTCCGCCTGCCAAAAACCCTTCCGCTGCGCCCGCCCAGCCCGGCTTGCATCCCCCACAGGGGAAAGCATAGCTTACGCTTACCCCATCCCTCTCGCTTTACCCACCCCCGCCCGGCCAACCTTCCGCCGTTCCTGCGCCAAGCTCCGTCCACCACCAAACCCTCCCGCCGCGCCCGCCCAGCCTGGCTTGCATCCCCCCGCAGGGGAAGGCATAGCACACCCCCCGCCCGCTCCTTTTTCCCGGCGAGGGGGAAAACAAGGCGCCGTCCGGACAGATGTCCGGAGGGCGCCTTGTTCAGGGGGCCTATGGAGCGGGAGGGGGTGAAGGCGGAGGGGATTGGCGCTGTTGCTTGCGCCGGAGCTTTTTGGAGAGCCCGTCCTGGGGCTTGGTCTTGGCGCGGGGCGGCCGGCCTTCGCCGCGCTTTTCCGCCAACAGGACGAAATACCCCTCTCGGGGAAACACCTGGACCCCGCCAAAGACGGAACGCAGCTTGTTGCGGTACCAATCCAGGCGCTTGACCACCATGTACAGCCGCCCGCCCAGCTCCAGATGCCGAAAGGCCCCCTCGATGAAGCCCTTGGCCACGGAAAAATCCGCGTGGTAGGGAGGGTTGGAGAGGATGAGTGTATAGGGGCCGCCCCGCACGGCGCGAAAGCCGTCGCCGCAAAACAGCTGGCCGCCGGTCAGCCCGTTTTCCTCCAGGCCCTGCTTTGTGCAGGCAAGGGCCAGGGGATCGATGTCGCAAAAGTCCACCGCGCAGCCGCGCTTGCACAGATACAGCCCCACCACGCCGCAGCCGCAGCCCAGGTCCAAGGCTCGCTCCCCTTCTGGGCGCAGGCGCAGGCATTCCAGCATCCACTGGGTTCCCCGGTCCACGCCGCCGGGTGAAAACAACCCTGGGGCCGTGACCAGCGTCAAGGGCTGGTCCAGCAGCCGCACCTCCAGCTTCACGGCCGCTTCTCCAAATAGGGATTGACGGCGGAGGTTTCCTTGCGGAACTTATCCAGATAGGCGTTGCGAAGCGCGGAGAGCAGCGCCTCGTCCTTGCCGCCGATGGGCTTGCCGTCCAGGGTGGAAGCCCGGCAGCAGAAGGCGCTTGCGGAGGTGAAGAAGGCCTCGTCCGCCTGGAACATTTCCTGCAAGGTGAAGGCCTTTTCCAGGACGGGCACCCCCATCTCCCGGGCCAGTTTCAGCAGCTGGGCCCTGGTGATGCCCGGCAGGATGAGGTTGGACAGGGGCGCCGTCTGCAACACGCCGTTTTTAAGGATGTGCATGTTGCTGTGGGACCCCTCGGTCACCATTCCGTCGCGGTGGAACACGGCCTCCTCGCAGCCGGCCCTGGCGGCCCTTTCCGCAGCCATCACGTTGGGGATGAGGTTGAGGGTTTTCACGTCGCAATGGAAGTAGCGGGTGTCCGGCACGCTCAAAAGTCCGTAGCTGAGGCTGGGATCCCGCATGGAGAAGGGCCGCAGCGTGATCCAAAGGTTGGGCCGGGCGTCCTTGGGGAAGGCATGGGTGCGCGGCGCCGTTCCGCGGGTCAGCTGCCAATAGAGCTGGCTGCTGCCGCTGTCCAGCTTTGCGGTCATTTCCAGCAGGGTTTCCCGCAGGGCTTGCAGCTCCATCGGCAGGGGGATCTCCAGCTTGGCGGCGCTGCGCTCCATGCGCTGGAGGTGCTCGTCCAGGGCGTAGGGGATGTGGTTTTCAACGGTGGTGGCCTCGTACACGCCGTCGCCAAAGAAGCAGACCCGGTCGTTCATGGGTACCCGCATTTGCTCCAAGGGGCCGTATTCGCCGTTGTAATAGCCTAGGGTTTTCATGTGCAACGCTTCCTTTCCGCGTTTTTGCGCCAAAGGGGAAGGGGCGATGGAGCCGGGCGCCGAAGGCATGCGGCCAAGGGGGCTCCGTCCCCCGAACATCATACCACAGTTTTTGCCCGCACGACAGAACGCCTGCAAGACTTTTTCAGTAAGCTTGACGGATGGGCCGGTGTTGAGTACCATATTTCTTAACCTAAGCCTTGCGCTCAAGGATGCGCCTGTGATGCCGCATGGCGGCTTTGGCGAAGGACGAGCGGGCAAACGAGGAGGATATGAGCATGAAGGCCATTCAAGTCGGTTCCATCGGCCTTGGGAGCATCTCCCGGGGCGTGCACCTGCCGGGCATCGAGAAAAGCCCGGACCTGTCCTTGTACGCCATCTGCGACCTGGATCCCCAGCGCCTGCAGGAGGTGGGCGAGCGCTACGCCGTGCCCGAAAGCCGGCGCTTCACCGATTATCGCCAGCTGATCGCCTGTCCGGGCGTGGAGGCGGTGGATATTTCCACGCCCAACGATTGTCACTTTCCCATCGCCATGGAGGCGGTTCGGGCCGGCAAGCCCTATTGCCTGGAGAAACCGGTGACCATGAACGCGGACCAGGCGCGGGAGCTGGCCCAGGCCACCGAGGCCAAGGGGCTGAAAAGCATGGTCTGCTTCTCCTATAGGTTCAAGCCGGCGGCCAGGTTTGCCAGGGAGCTGGTGCAACGGGGCGAGTTGGGCCGCCTTTACCACGTGGACATGCAGTATTTCCAGGCCTGGGGCTTGCCGGCCGCGGCTTGTAAGTATGTCTGGCGCTACGAAAAGCGGCGCACGGGATCCGGCGCCCTGGGCGATCTAGGCAGCCACGCCCTGGACCTTTGCGCCTTTGTGACGGGCAAATGCGTCCAGTCCCTGGTGGGCCATACGGGCACCTATGTCAAGGAGCGCCCCTTGCTGGATGGAAGCGGCATGGGCCAGGTGGACGTGGACGACTTTTCCAATTATATGGCCCAGATGGAAGACGGGATTTCGGCCAGCTTCCAGATCACGCGCTTTGCTTTCGGCCGGGGAAACTACCAGCGCATGGAGATCTATGGGGAAAAAGGAGCCCTGGTTTATGTGCTGGACGAAACGCCCGATCAGGATGAACTGTACCTTTGCCTGGGCGAGGTGGGCCGGGAGACCCGCGCTTTCCAAAGGCTCCCCATTCCCCAGCGCTTCCGGGCGGACCAAATGCAGGCCTTTGCGGATAGGCTCTTGGACAAGGAGGATGGGCTGGCCGCCGACATCCGCGACGGCTTGGCCAACCAGCGGCAGTTGGACGCGGTGCTGCTCTCTGCGCAAGAGGGCCGCTGGGTGCAGCCCTAGAAGAAAACGTGGGCTGGACGAAGGGGCTCCCCGCCGAAGGCGGGGAGCCCCTTCGTCCAGCGGTGTGGGGGGGCGGGTCTTTTATGGCTGCCAGGAATGTGGTATCATTAGGGAAAAAGCAGGGCGCAGATCAGGCCGTCGGCCTTGAGGCCCAAGGGGAATGGAAGAAAGCGTATGCACTACATCGTATTGGACCTGGAGTGGAACCAGCCCTTCAGCAAGGAGAGGGCCGTGCGCCTACCCAGCGGCAGGCTTTTGATGAGCGAGGTGATCCAGATCGGCGCGGTGCGTCTGGACGAGGAGCGCAGGATTGCGGACCACTTTCTCAGCGCCGTGGCGCCCAGGTACTATCGCGAACTGCACTACAAGGTCAAACAGCTCACCGGCCTTAGCGGCAAGCAGCTCAACGGCGCGCCGGGCCTGGCCGAGGCTGCGGAAGCCTTTCGGGAATGGTGCGGCGAGGACTTCGTCTTCCTCAGTTGGAGCAACATGGACCTGCCCATCCTGCTGGAAAACCTGGAGCTGCATGGCTTGGACAGCGGCTGGGTGGGGGCCTGGTACGACTTGCAGCAGATTTTCAACGTCCAGACCAATTCCACGGGGGGACAAAAATCCCTGACGGCCGCGTTGGAGCAGCTGCAAATCCAGATCGATACCCCCTTGCACGACGCCCTCAACGATGCCTTTGCCACGGCGCGCATCGCCCAGCGCCTGGACATTCCGCGCGGCATACGAGAATACTACCAGCGGGGGGAGCTTCCCAAGGGCCAGCTGCACAAGGACGCCCAAGGGCGGCAGATGTGCGCCTATGCCACCCTGACGGGCATGGCCACCCGGGAACAGTTGTGGCGCGAACCCAGAACCAGGGCGCTGTTTTGCCCCGAATGCGGACAAGGCCTGCGCGATGAGGGATGGACGCCCGCCGGGGAGGACGGCTACACCACCTGGGCCAGCTGCGCGGAACACGGGCGCTTTTTGTGCAAGCTGCGCCTGAAGAACCTCAAGCGCTCCAAGTGGACGGCCGCCTTGTCCGTCTACACCCAGGAGGAGGCGGAAAAGCCGGCGCTGCTTCTGCCGCCCAAGCGCAGGCGGTCCAGGGGTGGCAGAAGGGGAAAGGGAACGGCCAGGGGCGGCGCCAAGCAGAAATAGCCGGGAAGCGAAAACCGAAAACGACAAATGTAAAGGCAAGCAAAGAAGAAAACGGGGACGGACTTCTCCAAGGAGAGGAGCCGTCCTCCTTTTTTTATGGTTCGATGCAAGGGCCGGAGAGGAGGATTTGGCAAGGGCTAGGCAAACACACGGGTGTAAAGGGGGAGGGGCCGCAAGCGGGTTGGAAAGGATGTGGTCGGGGATTGGAGAACGTGGAGGAATGGCGCGGCGTAGGTGGGAGGGGGAAGGAATCCCACCGGCAGGCTGCGCCTGCCACCTCCCTTTGACACGGGAGGCGAAGGGGAACCGGGGGTTTTAGAGTTTTGGGGTGGGGGAGCGGCGGGAGGGTGGGGGCGGGGAGTGGGGGGCCGGGGGGGGAGTGGCGCGACAGGGGGGGAGGCGAGGAGGGGGAGGGGGTCGCACCGGGAGGCTGCGGTAG
>CALWRM010000076.1 GCA_944383925.1 uncultured Clostridia bacterium | reverse complement strand
CGCAGCCAGCCGTTTTCCAGCACGCCGCTGAGCAGGGCGCCGCGGGAGAGGGAGCCGATCCGGTCATAGGAGGTGCCGGGGCCGGAGCGCACGTTCAGCTTGCGGCAGATGACGGCATAGGTGGGCGCGGTCTCCTGGGAGCCGTCCTCCTCGCCGCCGGGTTGCTCCTCCTCGCCGCCGGAGACGACGACGCCCGCGATGGGCTTGGGATGGGGGATTTGGAGGGATTCGCCGTTTTTAGTGGTTTGGCCATGGGCGGTAACGGAGCCGCCGCCATTATTGGTGACGGAAACGCCGCCGGGAAGGCCGGATAGAGTCAAAGCACCTTTGAGCACCTCAACAGAGGAGAGGGAGGAGAGCGACTGGATTTGATTAGCGAGCTTTGCAGGGTCGCCTACCAAGTACGTGGAGGCGTTGGTTTGGTCAACCTTGGCAAGGGTTTTGCCGTCGACGACAAATGCGCTGACATCGGTATCGAAGCTGCCGCCGGAGATCGAGATGGCCTCTACCCCGTCAGCCTCGACGACGTTCTTATAGTTGCCATCTCCGATGGTCACATCGCCGTTCTTCCAGGCATACAAGGTGCCGTCGCAATCCACGGAAGCGCCGCTCTCGATGGTGAGACCGCCATTGGTACGAATGGCGATGTCCTGACCAGCATATGGGCTAGCGGTGCAGGAATTGGAGACGGAAACGCTCGAGCCTTCCTCAAAGACGGAACCATCCCCGCAGTTAATGCCCAAATGGCCCACGGAATCCACCTCGATGCTGCCGCCGCTTTTCATTGTAAGCGTACCGTTCGTATAGCCGTGAGAGCGAGCATCTTGAATCTTCACGTTGGAGTCGGACACCGTCATGGAAGCGCTGTTCATGGCGATGGAACAATTCGTGATGGAAAAGCTGGACTTATTTTTCAGTTCAACGTTGGAGTTTACGATGCCGCGATCAGCACCATCGATACTAATGGTGGAACCGTCAATTGTAAGTTTGTTTTGGGCAAAATCGGAGTAAAAAGTATTTTGTGCGCCGCTGGCAGGAGTTGTATCGACCGTTATGGTCGATTTGTAAATTTCGAATAGCCCTGTGAGGTAGAAAAGGGCATAGGCCTTGTAACTGTCGACATTTACCTTAAGGCCAGAAAAACGCACTTTGTTTATATACAGCATCGGCGTCTCATCGGTTCTGCTTTCGGCGCCGTCGTCGATAAGGTTCAGACCACCGTTTTGAATGGTGACATCTTCGAGGGTTATGGCCGTTTCCTCAATGGTTAGATCAACGGTATTGCCAAGCAGGTCAATAACGGCGCCCGGGGTTGCCGTTGCCGCTTCCAGCGCCTCTGTAAGGGTATCGTAATGCGTTTCGCCAATAGCGGCTTCGTGGGTGCAGGATCCAGTGCAATTGGGTGTAGGATTTGCAAACGCGGTGGGAGCTAAGGACAGGACCAGCAGCAGGACCAGGAGCAAGGCCAATCCCCTGCGGCTCTTTGAGGACCCGTATAGTTTCACGGAGCATCAACACCTTTCTGATTGAAACGGCGTCCAGAACGATAGACGCCCTATTAAATATAGTATAGACCGAGGCGAAAGAAAAGTCAAGGGGTAGAGTAAGAAGACGCAAAACGACGGATTTTTGCGGGCGTCGCGCGGCCGAAGCGGAAGGGAGGGGAAAAAGAGGATCCCCGGCGAAAGCCGGGGATCCGGGGGTTGTGAAGGGGGAGATTAGTTCCCAGCGAGGCGCTTGTAGCTCTCCAAGCGGGCCTTGGCGTCGGCCTGGGCCTTCTGGAAGAGGGACTCGGCGATTTCGGGGAACTGCTTGGCCAGGGAGGTGTAGCGGGTTTCGGACTTGATGAACTCCTCGTAATCCGCCGTGGGCTCCTTGGAATCCAAGGTGAAGGGGTTCTGGCCCTGCTCGGCCAGATCGGGGTTGAAGCGGTAGAGCTGCCAGTAACCGGCATCCACGGCGCGCTTCTCCTCGGCCTGGGACTTGCCCATGTTGATGCCGTGGTTGATGCAGGGCGCGTAGGCGATGATGAGGGAGGGGCCCTTATAGGCCTCGGCCTCGGAAATGGCCTTGAGCAGCTGGGCGGGGTTGGCGCCCATGGCCACCTGGGCCACGTACACATAGCCGTAGGACATGGCCATCATGCCAAGGTCCTTCTTGCGGGTGCGCTTGCCGGCCGCGGCGAACTTGGCCACAGCGCCGGTGGGGGTGGACTTGGAGGACTGGCCGCCGGTGTTGGAGTACACCTCGGTATCCAGAACCAGCACGTTGACGTCCTCGTCCTGGGCCAGCACGTGGTCCAATCCGCCGTAACCGATGTCGTAGGCCCAACCGTCGCCGCCGAAGATCCAGATGGACTTCTTGACCAGCAGGTCGGCGTTTTCGATGACCTCGCGAGCCAGCTTGCAGGCGTCGCAGTTGCAGATCTTGCCGTTCTTGATCCAATCGGCCTCGTAGGGGGTGCCGGACAGGTCGATGCCGTCCTGGCAGGCGGCAAGCAGCTCGGCGGCGGCGGCCTTGGAGCCCTCGGCGTCGTCCATGTTATCCAGCCACTTCTGGCCGGCGGCCTTGATGGCCTCGCCGCACCACTCCACGGCGATCAGCGCGCGGACGGTGTCGGCCAGCTTGGCCCTGCGCTGGGAGGTGGCCAGGTTCATGCCGTAGCCGAACTCGGCGTTGTCCTCGAACAGGGAGTTGGCCCAAGCGGGACCGTGGCCCTTGGCGTTGACGGTGTAGGGGCAGGTGGGGGCGGAGCCACCGTAGATGGAGGAGCAGCCCGTGGCGTTGGCGATGAGCATGCGGTCGCCGAACAGCTGGGTGATCAGCTTGACGTACGGGGTCTCGCCGCAGCCGGCGCAGGCGCCGGAGAACTCGAAGAGGGGCTGCAGGAACTGGCTGTTCTTGATGTTGTTGGGCTTGACGGCCGGGTTCTGCACGGTGACGCCAAACTCCCAGTTGGCCTCCTGCACGGACTGGGTCTCCAGGGGCTTCATCACCAGGGCCTTGACCTTGGCGGGGCAGATGTCGGCGCAGTTGCCGCAGCCGGTGCAATCCAAGGGGCTGACCTGCATGCGGTACTTGTAGCCCTTAAAGCCGGTGGCCGGCTTGGTCTGGAAGGAAGCGGGGGTCTCCACACCCTCCTCCACCAGCACGGGACGGATGCAGGCGTGCGGGCAAACCAGAGAACACTGGTTGCACTGGATGCAGTTTTCGATCTGCCATTCGGGCACGTTCACGGCGATGCCGCGCTTTTCGTACTTGGTGGTGCCGGTGGGCACGACGCCGGCGGGATCGAAGGCGGAAACGGGCAGCTTGTCGCCCTCGTGACGCAGCACGGGAGAAACAACCTGGTCGAAGTACTCGGTGGCGGCAACCTTGACGGCCTCGGCGCCGGTGGTGGCGTTGAGCCAGCTCTCGGGCACGGGGATCTCCACCAGGCCCTTGGCGCCGGCTTCGATGGCGTCGTAGTTCATCTGCACGATCTTATCGCCCTTGCGGCCGTAGGACTTCTTGGCGGCGGCCTTCATGTATTCCTCGGCCTTGTCGTAGGGGATGACGTTGGCCAGCTTGAAGAAGGCGGCCTGCATGACGGTGTTGGTGCGGTTGCCCATGCCAACCTTGGCGGCGATGCCGATGCCGTCGATGTTGTAGAACTTGGCCTTCTTGGCGGCCAGGGCGCGCTTCATGGCGGCGGGCAGGTGCTCCTCCATCTCCTCGGCGGTCCAGTGGCTGTTGAGCAGGAAGGTGCCGCCCTCCTTCAGGTCGGAAACCATGTCGTACTTGGTGACATAGGAGGGATTGTGGCAGGCGATGAAGTCGGCCGCGTCGATGAGGTAGGTGGACTTGATCTCCTTATCGCCAAAGCGCAGGTGGGAGATGGTCAAGCCGCCGGACTTCTTGGAGTCGTACTCGAAGTAGCCCTGGGCGAACTTATCGGTGTGGTCGCCGATGATCTTGATGGAGTTCTTGTTGGCGCCGACGGTGCCGTCGGAGCCCAGGCCGTAGAACTTGCAGGAGATGGCGCCGGCGGGAGCGGCATCGATCTTCTCGCCGATGGGCAGGGAAGTGCCGGTGACGTCGTCGTCGATGCCGACGGTGAAGTGGTTCTTGGGCGCGGCGGCCTCCATGTTCTCATAGATGGCCTTGATCATGGTGGGGTTGAACTCCTTGGAGCCCATGCCGTAACGGCCGCCCAGCACCTGAATATCGCGGCCCATTTCCTTCAGAGCGGCCACCACGTCCAGATACAGGGGCTCACCCAGGGAGCCGGGCTCCTTGGTGCGGTCCAGAACGGACAGGCACTTGGCCGTGGCGGGAATGGCCGCAACGAAGTGCTTGGCGCTGAAGGGACGGTACAGGCGAACCTTGACCATACCGGTCTTCTTGCCGCGGGCGTTGAGGTAATCGATGGTTTCCTCGGCGGCCTCGGCGCCGGAACCCATGATCACGATCACGTTCTCCGCGTCGGCGGCGCCGTAGTAGTCAAAGAGATGGTACTCCCTGCCGGTGAGGGCGGAGACCTTCTTCATCTCCTCGGCCACGATCTCGGGCACGGCGTTGTAGTACTTGTTGGCGGCTTCGCGGTTCTGGAAGTAGATGTCGCCGTTTTGCGCGGTGCCCCTCTGGTGCGGATGCTCGGGGTTCATGGCGCGGGCGCGGAACTCCTTGACCTTTTCAAAGTCGCAGAGCTTGGCCATGTCCTCATAGTCGATGACGTCGATCTTCTGGACCTCGTGGGAGGTGCGGAAGCCGTCAAAGAAGTGCAGGAAAGGAACGGAGGCCTTTAGGGTGGACAGATGGGACACCAGGGCCAGGTCCATGGCCTCCTGCACGGAGTTGGAGGCGATCATGGCAAAGCCGGTCTGGCGGCAGGCCATGACGTCGGCATGGTCGCCGAAGATGTTCAGCGCGTGGGCCGCGAGGGCGCGGGCGGACACGTGGAACACGCAGGGCAGCAGCTCGCCGGAGATCTTGTACATGTTGGGGATCATCAGCAGCAGGCCCTGGGAGGCGGTGAAGGTGGAGGTCAGCGCGCCGGCTACGAGGGAGCCGTGCACGGCGCCGGCGGCGCCCGCTTCGGACTGCATCTCGGAAACCTTTACCTTCTGGCCAAAGAGGTTGGTCTGGCCGCGGGCGGCCATCTCGTCGGCGGACTCGGCCATGGGAGAGGAGGGGGTGATGGGATAAATGGCGGCCACGTCGCTAAAGGCATATGCGACATGGCTGGCAGCCGTGTTCCCATCAATGGTCATTTTCTTGCCCATGATAAAGAAACCTCCTTCAAAAGGTGTGCTATGGTATGGTTGTACGGACGAAAGAAACTTTCGCCCGAATCGCTGGGAAAGCGCATACACATCGCTTCTATGTTATTATAAGAATTTGCGCAGGCTAAGTCAATGTGAAGGCACAAATCGTGTTTAAAAAATAACCTTAAAGCCGCTTTGCGTGCAGGGAGATGAAGTAGTCGGAATTCTCCATGCGGCCCCGAAGCCCAAAGTCCGCTTCCATCGGGAGAAAGTCCTGCACGAGCAGGCCCTCCCGGTGCAGGGGCGCGCGGGCCAGCGCGCGGCCGTTGGCATCGAAGAAGGCCGTGGGCGCGGTCTGATAGCCGGAGCAGCCGTTGACACTCAAGAGGGCCATGGCGTTTTCCGTGGCCCGGGTGCGCAGGTGGGCCTCCAGCAGGGAGAGCCGCTCGGGGTTGGGCGCGGGGGCGACAAAGCAAAAGCTCACGATGCAAAGCTGCGCCTTGGCCAGGTAGAGCTCCCGAAAGCACTCGGGGAAGCGCAGCTCAAAGCAGATCCTCGTCCCGATGCGCAGGCCGTCCACGTCGAAAACGCCGGGCTGCTCGCCCCTGGCGAAGTTGTCCAGGTCCCAGCCCCAGAGGGCGCGCTTGTCGTACGCGCCCAACAGGGAACCGTCCGGACCAAAGAGCAGGGTGCTGTTGTAGCGCAGGCCTTGGCTATAGCGCACGGAACCGGCGAACAGGCACAGGGCCTGCTCCCGCGCCAGGGAGGCCAGGGCCGCAAAGCCCCGCTCCAGGTCCTCCGGCCGGATGGAAGCCGACCCTGGCGTTTCCACGGGCGGATAGCCGCACAGCGCGCATTCGGGCAGGGCCAGCAGGCGGGCGCCGGCCTGCGAGGCCTGTTGCGCGCCGCGACGGATGGCGGCCAGGTTTTGCTCCATGTCTGGACCGGCGGCAAAGGAATAGGCGGCAAGGCGCATTTGCCCTCTCCTTTCGAAGGACCAAAGCCCCGCCGTTTACGAAGTGTTAACTTATGCGAGGGGGCCTCCATCCTTTATACTAATGGTGTTAGTATAAGAGAAAACGGAGGGAAAGCAAAGATGCAAAAGCTCGTCATTCGGGCCGACGACGTAGGCTATACGCCGGTTGGCAACATAGGGGTTTTTGAGACCTTTGACAAGGGCTACAGCACCTCTGCGGACGTGATGCTGGAATCGCCCGGCACGCTGGACGCCCTCAGGCGGCTGCGCGAGTATCCGTGGATCAGCGTCGGCTGGCACACCCATTTCTGGAACAGCCCGGTGTTGCCGGCCAGCGAGGTGCCCAGCCTGGTGATTCCCGGAACGGACCGCTTCCGCCACGATCTGCGCGAGGCCAAGGACGTGCGCTACGAGGAGATGCTCCGGGAATGCCGCGCGGAGCTGGACCGCTGCGTGGACGTTCTGGGCCGCGCGCCGGACGTGGGCGTGGAGATGGGCGACGACAGCCCCTTTGCCGCGGCCGTGAGCCAGGCTTCCCGCGAATACGGCATGGCCGTCCGCTACGGCAGCCGGCTGCGCCGGGACCCCGCGACGGGGGAAATCACCCGCGGGCCCGTGGACCCGCGGTATGAGGGAAAGCTATACATAGCCGATAACCGAAACCTGGGCGGCGGTCCCCTGCCGGAAACCTTCCGCCAGCTGGAAAACGGGTACGACGCCATCGATTGGCTGCTCAAGGACACCATGCGCATCCACGAACTGCCCGAGGGCGCCGCCCTGATGCATGGCTTTCACCCCGCGTACGTGGATTATTACATCGCAAAGCTGGGGGATTACGGCCCCCTTGCCGGCCTGGTGACCCTAAGCCGCGCGTACGACGTGGAGGCCCTTTGTTCCAAGCGGCTGCACGACTGGATTTTGCAGAACAACATCGAGCTGTGCAACGTGCGCGACGCCCTGTATGGAACGCGCGACTACCAGAACCACCTGCGCCGCATCGGCAGCGATCTGTGCGTGCTGGGCTAGAGCTTGCGCAAAGACCATGGCGGGGCTATACTACCTACAAAGAAGAATAAAGGGGGAATTGCCATGGTTTTGTTCGAGAAGCCCGGCAAGCAAAACGCCCAAGCGGCCATCGGCGTCGCCTGCGCCAAGGCCAAGGAGCTGGACGCCCGCCTGGTGGTGGCCAGCACGGGCGGAGAAACGGCCCTGTTGGCCCTGCGGGAGCTGCGCCGCCTTGGCGTGGAGGGCGGCCTCGTGGTGGTGGGCAGCGTGTTCGACTACAAGGCGACGCCGGAGGGCGGGAACAAGATGGACCAGCAAACCCGCCGCGAGCTGGAGGCGGCCGGCGTGCCCATCGTCTTTGCCACCCACGTGCTCTCGGGGGTGGAGAGGAGCCTGTCCAACAAGTTTACCGGCGTGTACCCGGCCGAGGTCATCGCCCATACCCTGCGCATGTTCGGCCAGGGCGTCAAGGTGTGCGTGGAGTGCGCGGTCATGGCCCTGGACGCGGGGCTGTTGCCCTATGGCAAGCCCGTGGTCTGCCTGGGCGGCACCGGCCGCGGCGCGGACACCGCCTGCCTGATCACGCCCGCCCACGGCAACGACGTGTTGTCCACGAAGGTCCACGAGATCTATTGCAAGCCCTCGCTCCTGTAGGCGGGGGAAACGGAACGGGGGGAGGACGCCGGCGTCCTCCCCCCCGTTCCCTGTTGGCCGGCGCCCCATGCGCGCGGCCCCTTTTGTCCTTGGACTGCGTTAAAGATTGGAAAAAGGGGAAAATCCCCTTGACAGGCGGTCTGGCTCCGGATAAAATAATGCGAGTATGAGCGAAAGCTCGCGTGCGCCAAAGACAGCGGGGGCCGCCCAACGGGTCGGCGTAAGTCCCGCCGAGGACATGCAGGGTGGCCGTCTGCGCAGCAACCAGCGCGCAATCCGCTATTGACAGCCCTCGTGCCCATGATCGGCGCGTAGGGCTTTTCTTATGCGGATAATCTGGGTTGCGATACGACGCCCCTTGCAAAGCGAGGTGAAACCAAACAATGAGCAAGAACCAGGAAATCAAGGCCACGCAGGTCGAGATGATCAAGGAGAACCTGGAAAAGGCCCAGTCCGTCGTCTTTGTGGACTACCGCGGCTTGACCGTGGAGGAGGACACCGCCCTTCGTAAGAAGCTGCGCGAGGCGGGCGTGGAATACAAGGTCCTGAAGAACACCCTGATCAAGCGCGCTGCCGACGAGCTTTCCATCACCGGTCTGGACGAGCATCTCAACGGCCCCACCGCCGTTGCCTTCGGCATCACCGATCCGGCGGCCCCCGCCAAGATCATCGGCGAGTACATCAAGCAGACCAAGAAGATGGAAGTCAAGTGCGGCTTGGTGGATAAGAAGTACATCGACGCCAAGGGCGTGGAGGCTCTGGCCGAGATCCCCAGCAAGGAGGTTCTGGTGGCCAAGCTGCTGGGCAGCATGAACGCCCCCATCACCGGCCTGGTCAGCGTGCTGAGCGGCACGTTGCGCAAGCTGGTGTACGCCATCAACGCCGTCAAGGAGCAAAAGGAAAACGCGGCCTAAGGGCCTGCTGAACCAAGGGTTTCCCGCCGCCGAAAGGGCGGGGAACATCGCCAACAAAGCACAAACCCATCAAAATCAAAATTGGAGGAAACTACAATGACCCGTGAAGAGTTCATCACCGCTATTGAGAACATGACCGTGCTCGAGCTGGCCGACCTGGTCAAGGCTCTGGAAGAGAAGTTTGGCGTTTCCGCCGCCGCCCCCGTGGCTGTGGCTGCCGCTCCCGCCGCCGGCGCTGCCCCCGCTGAGGCCGCCGAGGAGAAGACCGAGTTCGACGTGGTCCTCAAGGCCGCTGGCGACAAGAAGATCAACGTCATCAAGGTCGTGCGCGAGGTCGTTTCCGGCCTGGGCCTGAAGGAAGCCAAGGACCTGGTGGACGGCGCCCCCAAGACCATCAAGGAAGGCGTCTCCAAGGAAGAGGCCGAGAAGATCAAGGCCAAGTTCGAAGAGGCTGGCGCCACCGTCGAGATCAAGTAAGTTTTGCCAAGCAAGGGGCCGCGCATCTGCGATGCGCGGCCCCTTTTTGCTTTCGCCGATCTTAGCGTCCCTGGTCCGCCCGATGGCGCGCCCATCCGCCCTTGCCGGGCAGGCGAAGCGCGCAGCAAAACAGCAGCGCGGCGGACAGCCACTGGGAGGTGGACAGGCCCAAAAACAGCCCCCGGGCGGCGTCGTAGCGCAAAAACTCCAGGAAAAAGCGCAGGGGGGCGTAGAGGAGCAGGTAGAGCCGCACGGCCGAAAAGGGCCTGCGCGGCCGCTGGGTGTAGGCCCGGAGGAGGAAAAACAGCCCTGCGTTGAGGAGGGCTTCCAGCAGCTGTACGGGGAAGAGGGGGACGCCGTTGGGCGCGGCGAGGGACTGGGAAAAGGCGACGCCCAGGGGCGGATCCATGGGGATGCCGTAGCAGCAGCCCGCCAGGAAGCAGCCGACCCGGCCGAAGGCATGGCATAGGGGCAGCGCCGGCACGAGGGGATCCACATAAAGCGCCAGCGGCACGCCGTGCAGCCGGCCGCATAGCCAAAGCCCGGCCAATCCCCCGGCCAGTCCCCCGTAATACACGTAGCCCGAGCCGAAAAACGCGCCGAGCCGCTCGGCCGACAGGGGAAGCAGGGGCTGGCCGCCCGCGGTCAGCAGATAGAGCAGCTTGGCACCCACGGCGCCAAAGCCCAGGGCATAGGCCGCCAAGAGCGCCAGACGCTTGGGGCGCAGGCCGCGGCGGCGGGCCCGCACGGCCACGAAGGCCAGCGCCAGCGCCAGTCCCAGCAGGATGAGGCTGCCGTAGCTGAGGAGGGTGAGGGAGAAAAGGCGGTAAAAGGGATGCATGGGCGAGCGCCTCCTTGTCAAACCTTGGGTGTTGCGCTTAGCATGCGCATCGGCGGAGCGGGCTATGCCGGCAGGCGCGCCCATTCGCAGTTGGAGGGGGTCGCTTGGCAAAGGGGGAGGCGGGGGCGAGGGACGCCGTCTGCCTGCGGATGGAGCTTGACGGGCGGCGCTGCCGCCCGCGCGGCCCCGCAGATGAAAAGCCGTGGGGGAGGAAACGCGGGGCCGCCGAGCCTCGTTGGGGAAGGCGGCCGGCCTTGCGGGCCGGCGAAAGGAGGCGTGGGAGATGAACCGCTTCATCCCATACGAAAAGCTGTCGAAGAAGGAAAAGAGGCTCCGAAATGCGAAAGCGCGGGGGGATTTTGGATCCGTCCGCCCGGACACCAGGCGCAAGGAAAGCGCCAAGATCTACAACCGAAAGAAAGCGCGCCACGACTGGAGAGGACCAGCGGGCGCGCTTTTTTGTGCAGGGCGCGGGGGCAGCGGCAGGGAAGGGAAAAGCCCCAGGCCATCGGCCGGGGGGCTTGGTAGAAGCGGACTACAGCAGGCGCTTATGGGCCAGGAGCTTCTCGAAGAAATCGGGATCCGCCTGGTAGACGAAGTTGCTCAGCTCCTCGTCGCCCATGACGGTGTTGCGTCCGGCCGCGTATTCCTTGTCCACGGCGGCGCGGACGGCGTCCACCACCGGGTGGCGTTTATCCACGGCCATCTCGCCCTTGAGCTGGAAGTAACCGTTCATCCAATGGGCGATGCCGGCCAGGCCCGAGTGGCTGTCCACGGCCACGGTGGCGGGACGGTTGAGGATGGCGGCGGTGTCGAAGATGTTGTAGATCTCCTCGTCCTTGAGCAGGCCGTCGGCGTGGATGCCCGCGCGGGTGGAGTTGAAGCTGCGGCCCACGAAGGGGGTGCGCGGCGGGATGGCGTAGCCGATCTCCTTCTCGAAGTATTCGGCGATGTCGGTGATGGCCGTCAGGTCCATGCCGTCGGTGTCGCCGCGGAAGGCGGCGTAGTCCATGACCATGGCCTCCAAGGGGCAGTTGCCGGTGCGCTCGCCAATGCCCAGCAGCGCGCAGTTGACCGAGGAGCAGCCGTATAGCCAGGCGGCATCGGCATTGCAGACCACCTTGTAGAAATCGTTGTGGCCGTGCCATTCCAGGCATTCGGCGGGCACGTCCGCATAGTGGCGCAGGCCGTACATGATGCCGGGCACGCTGCGGGGCAGGGCAACGCCGGGGAAGGAAACGCCAAAGCCCAGGGTATCGCAGGCGCGGATCTTGATGGGGATGCCGCTCTCCTTGGACAGGTTCATCAGCTCCGTGGCGAAGGGCACCACGAAGCCGTAGAAGTCCGCGCGGGTGATGTCCTCGAAATGGCAACGGGGACGGATGCCGTTTTCCAGGGCGGCGCGGATGATGGCCAGGTATTTGTCCATGGCCTGCTTGCGGGTTAGGTGCATCTTCTTGAAGATGTGGTAATCCGAGCAGGAAACCAGGATGCCGGTCTCCCGCACGTTCATCTGCTTGACCAGCTCGAAGTCCTTTTCGTTGGCGCGGATCCAGCTGGTGACCTCCGGGAATTCCAGCCCAAGCTCTTGGCAGCGGCGAACGGCCTCCTTATCCTTGTCGGTGTAGAGGAAGAACTCGCTCTGGCGCACCACGCCCTTGGGACCGCCCAGCCTGGAGAGCAGCTTGAAAAGATGCACGATCTGGTCCACGGTGAAGGGCGAACAGGACTGTTGGCCGTCGCGGAAGGTGGTATCCGTGATCCAGATCTCCGAGGGCATATGCATGGGAACCACCCGGTGGTTGAAGGCGATCTTGGGCACGGAACTGTATTCGTACAGCTCGCGGTAGAGGTTGGGCTGCTCCACGTCCTGTAGCCTATATTTGTAGTTGGCCTGTTCCAGCACGTTGGGGCGGTGGTTGAATTCCAGCATGGCTGTTTTCCTACCTTTCCTGTGAAGCGGTGTGGCGGCAAGGGCGCCGCCAAGAGGGAACAAAGCGGAACGGGCCGATTAGGCCAGACGCTCCACAAAGGAGCGGATGCGCCGGAAGCCCTCCTGTAGGGTCTCCATGGAGACCGCGTAGGACAGGCGCACGAAGGCGTCGGCCCCAAAGCCAATGCCGGGCACAACGGCCACCTTGGCATGCTCCAGCAGGAGCTCGGTAAAGGCGGTGGAGCCGTCGATGACGCGGCCGTCGATGCCCTTGCCGAAGAGGGAGGAGACGTTCATCATCACGTAGAAGGCGCCCATGGGCTTGATGCAGGAGAGGCCCGGCGTCTCCTCGATGAGCTTGCAGACGCATTCGCGCCTCTTGGCAAACTCCGCCACCATGCTGCGAAGCTCCAGGTCCGGGCCGCTGAGGGCGGCGATGGCGGCGTACTGCGCGATGGAGTTGACGTTGGAGGTGGAATGGCTCTGGAAGGCGGTCATGGCCTTGGCGACGTTGGTGGGAGAGGCGGTGTAGCCGATGCGCCAGCCGGTCATGGCGTAGGCCTTGGACATGCCGTTGATGACGATGGTGCGCTCCTTGGCCTGCGGGCTGATGGAAGCGATGGAGATATGCTCCGCGCCCTCGTAGACCAGGAACTCGTAGATTTCGTCCGAGACGCAGTAGAGGTCGAAATCCTCCAACAGCTGGGCGATCTGCTCCAGCTCGCCACGGGTATAGACATAGCCGTTGGGGTTGTTGGGGGAGTTGAGGACGATCGCCCGCGTCTTGGGGGTGATGGCGTTTCTAAACTGGAGGGCGGTGGTCTTAAAGCCGTTTTCCGGATCGCCCATGACGGCAACGGGGATGCCGCCGGCCATCTTGATCAGCTCCGGATAGCTGACCCAATAGGGGCTTGGCACCAACACCTCGTCGCCGGGCTCAAGAAGGGCCTGGAAGGCGTTGAAGAGCGAATGCTTCGCGCCGTTGTTGACCACGATTTGATCGGGCGTGTAGCTTAGGCCATTGTCGCGCAGGAGCTTGGAACAGATGGCCTTGCGCAGGGCGGGCTCGCCCGCGGCGGGGGTATAGCGGGTCTTGCCCTGGTCCAAGGCGTCCTTGGCGGCCTGGCAGATGTGGGCGGGCGTGTTGAAATCCGGCTCGCCGGCGCCAAAGCCGATGACATCGATGCCGGCGGCCTTCATGGCCTTGGCCTTTGCATCGATGGCCAGAGTGACAGAGCCCTGAATGGCTGCAAGACGAGATGATACTTTCATCATGGGTATATGCCTCTCCCTCGTGTTTTTTGCATATGGTTAGCGCAGAATCCTGCAAAGATGAATGGACCGTCCGCTCGCGCCGAAAGAACGGCGGAAGAAGTCGAGTGGTTGCATTATACCGCGGCGAGGAAGGATTTGCAAGCACCTTTTCTGTAAACTTCATTTTTTCCGGGAAGAAAACTTCGGAATAGGATGGAATTGCAATTTTAAAGGAAAAAGACTTGTAACTTCGGCGCCGGCGGGGCGAGGAGGGAATCCCTCCGGCGGCCAGGGCCGCCACCTCCCTTTCACAAGGGAGGCGAGTAGGAACGAAGGAAGAGAGAAAAGACGATGCGCTGGAGGAAGTGAGGGGGAGGAATCCCTCCGGCGGCAAAAGCCGCCACCTCCCTTTCACAAGGGAGGCAAAGGGGTCCAGAGGAAAGGGGGAAAACACGAAAGGCTGCGGGCGGAAAGAAGAGGCGGCCAACAAAAAGCGCCCCTTCCCACCTGTAGGGGGAAGGGGCGCTTGGGCGGCCGGTCAGGGTTGTTTGACACCCGTAGCAGCGACATTGCTTAAGCGACGTTGGATAAAGCGGCTCAACAGGGCGCCGAAGAAGGCCACAAAGGGGACGGTGAGCAGCATGCCGGGCACGCCGAAGAAGGCGCCGCCCGCGGTGACGGAAAGCATCACGTACAAGGGACGCAGGTGGAGATTCTCCCCCATGAACTTGGGGCCTAGGATATAGCCGTCGATCTGTTGGACGATGGTGATGAGAACCCCCGCGTATAGGGCCTGCATGGGATCGATGAGCACCAGCACGGCCATGGTGAGCACACAGCCGACGATGGGACCGAAGTAGGGAACCAGGTTGGTGATGCCGTTCACCAGGGCAAAGAGAGCGGAATAGGGAATGCGGAAGAAGAGAAAGGAGATGTAAACCAGTGCGAAAACAACCGTGGATTCCAACAGACGGGAACGCACATACACGCCGAAGATGCGCTCGAAGAGCCTTGACAGGTCCACCAGGCGGTCACAGCGGCGCTGCCCAAAGAGGGCTTGGGTCAAGCGTTGTAGGCTGCGGAGCATGCGTGGACCATCCAGCAGGCAGTAGATGCTGCCGACCAGTGTGATGAAGGCGTTGGTGACGGAGTTGGTCAGCTGCTTGATTAGGTCGACGGTTCGCTGCAAGACCTCGCTGGCCAGAACGCTGATTTCCAGCTCCAAGCTGTCCAGTGCGCTTTGGATGGCCTTGCTGACGCTCGGCTGGTTGAGCAAAGGGTTGTTCTTGGAAAATTCGGACAAATATTCTTGCGCCGTGTCGATATAATGGGGGGCGTTTGTCCAAAACTCCTGCACGTTGGCCCAAAGCACGGGCCAGAGGCTGCCCAGCAACCAGATGAGGCCGAGCACTAAAAGTAGATAGGTGAGCAACACCGACAAGCCCCGGCGCAGGCCCGTCCAGCGCTCGCCGCGCAGGAAGAGGCCAAACAGGCGCCGCTCGAAAAAGCGGACGATGGGCAGGAGCATATAGCCCAACAACATGGCCAACAGAAAGGGAGTCAGCACGTTGCCCACGAGTGCGCCGAACTTGGACAGCTGAATGAGGATGTTGCCGCTATCCTCCAGCATGCGGAAAACCAATAGGAGGCAGGCGATGGAGACGGTGGCAACGACGGCGGTCAAGAGAACGCGCTTGGCATAGGGAGAGCGCCAATCGAGCTTCATCATGGTTCGCGTAAGGCTCCTTCCGTTGAATGGGGCAGACCCGGGTTTAGCGCGGCGCGCCCAGGAAGAAAAGGGCGAGGGTGTCGGGACCGGAGTGGCTGCCCACAATGGGGCCGATGAAGTTGATGCGGATGTCCTGGATGCCGAACTCCTGCTGGATCATTTCCTTCAAGCGAAGGGCGTCCGCCTCGCCGTCGCCGTGGCTGATGAAGATGGTTTGGTTTTCCTGGGCCGTTTGCTTCATGTGGTCGAAAAGGCTTTGTACGGAGCGGGCCCGGCCCTTGACCTTTTCCATGGGGATCAGGCGGCCCTGGTCGTCCACATGCAGAACGGGCTTGATGGAGAGCATGGTGCCGAAAAAGGCGGCCGTCGCGGAAACGCGCCCGCCGCGCTTGAGATGGTTGAGGTCGTAGACGGTGAACCAATGGCAAAGCCGGCCCTTGTTTTCCTCCACCCAGGCGACGACCTCCTGCGTGGACAGGCCCTCGTCGCGCTTGTTGAGCATCAGATGGGTCAAGAGGCCCTGGCCCATGGAGGCGCAGAGGGAGTCGATCACATAGACGCTGCGGCCGGGATAGCGCTCCTCCAGGTTGCGCTTGGCCAACAGCGCGCTCTCATAGGTGCTGGACAGCGCGGAGGAGAAGGCGAGGCAAACGACGTCCCGTCCGGCCTCCAGGGCAGGCGTAAAGGCCGCCTCGTACTGGGCGGAGGTTACCTGGGAGGTGGAGGAGGGGATGCCGGCGCGAAGCTTTTCATAGAAATCGTGGTAGGAAAGGGAGAGACCGTAATCGTCCACATAGTCCACGCCGTCCACCCGGTAGGACATGGGAACGATCGTCAAATCGCGCTCCTCGGCGTAGGAGTGAGGAAGGTCGCAGCAGGAATCGGTGAAATACGCAGCAGTCATGGCGCGCCTCCTTTTGCCCACCGGAGCGGCGGGCGCGTGGGTTTGTTTTGTCTAATGTATCAAAAAATAGCCTGGCTGTCCACCGTTTGAGAGGAGAAACGGTTTTTTGTCAGGCGTCGCCGATGTGCATCCAGTCGTCCGCCTTGTCCCAAGCCACGAGAAAGCCGGCGCCCTTTTGGCAAAACACGGAATCGGCCGGGTTTTCGCGGTCGGCCTGGCGATCATAGCCGCGCGCCTGAATGACGGCGTCGGCATCCAAACAAGGGGCGTAGCCGTCGAAACGGAAGCTCAACAGGCCCCGCCCCTTGGTGAGGGCGAGAAAACGCTGGGGATAGTCCAGCAGGCGTTTTACGGGACCGCGGCCGCGCAGTTCCGCCTCGCCCTGGCGGCTTTCCTGGGAGAGCAGCTCCGCCTTGAGCTGGATCAGCTCCGTGCTCACCTTGCCCACAAGCCCCTCTTCCACCCGCAGGGTGAAGGCGTAATAGGGCTCCAGGAGTTGGCAGCGTCCCTTGAAGAGCCCTTGGCGGATGGCGCGGTAGCAGGCCTGGCGAAAATCGCCGCCCTCGGTGTGCTTGAGGTGCGCCCGGCCGCTGAGCAGGGCGATCTCCACATCGTCGATGGGGGAGCCGGTGAGGGGGCCCAGGTGCGCCTTTTCCAGCACGTGGGTGCGCACCAGGGAGTGGTAGGGGGCGGGCAGGGAATCCAGGGAGGCCTCGTCCACAAAGCGGACGCCGGACCCCCGGGGCAGGGGGCGAAGGGCCAGGTGCACCTCCGCGTAATGGCGAAGGGGCTCGTAATGGCCCCTGCCGATCACGGGTTCAAGCAGCGTCTCCCGATAGAGGATCTGGGGCGGCCCAAAGGAGACGGAAAGGCCGAAGCGCTCCTGGAGCAGGCTTTGAAGCACCTCTAGCTGGATGGGCCCCATGAAGCTGAGCTCCAAGCTTTGGCGCTCGGACAGCCAGCGGATCTGGAGCAGGGGATCCTCCTCCTCCAGCTGGCGCAGCTTTTCCAGCAGCTGTCTTGGCGTGACCCCCTCGCCGGGAATGGCCTGGGCGAAGAGCAGGGGTTGCAGGCGCTGGGCCTCCAGGGGCGGCGCTTGGCCGAGACCATCGCCCACGCGCAGGGCGGGCGCGCCCACCAGCACCGCGTGGGAGCCGGCGCCGGCTTCCTCCACCCGCAGGGTGCGGTTTCCCTCGCAGCGGCGAAGCTCGCTGGGCTTAAAGACCTCGCCGCTGGGAAGGCGCAGGCCGTCGCGGGGACGCAGGCGGCCGGACAGGACCTTGAGAAAGGCCAGACGCTGGCCTTGGGCGTCATGGCGCAGCTTGTACACCCGCGCGGCAAAGGGGGCGGAGGCGTCGTAGGCGGTTTCGCACAGGGCGGCAAGCCCCTGGAGCAGGGCATCCACGCCCTGGCCTTGCAGGGCGGAGCCGCTGTATACAGGGCAAAGAAGGCCCTGGGCCACGGCCCTGCGCAGCGCGGGAAGCCAGAGGCCGGGCGAACGCTCGCCGGCGAGGTAGAGGTCCAGGAGGCCCTCGTCCGTCTGGGCGAGCTCTTCCAACAGGGGTTCGGGCAAGCGATGGACGGTGTCCGCCTCAAAGGCAAAGGCGGGCGCGCCAAGGCGGGACCGCAGCGCCTCCAGGACGGGGCTGGCCTGGGCGCCGGGCCTGTCCAGCTTGTTGAGGAAGAAGAACACGGGGAGCTTTCTTTCGCGCAGCAGCCGCCAAACGGTTAGGGTATGGGCTTGGACCCCTTCCACGGCGCTGACCACGATCAAGGCGTAGTCCAGCACGGAGATGCAGCGCTCCATCTCCGCGGAAAAATCCGCGTGGCCGGGGGTGTCGATGAGGGTAAAGTCCACCCCACCGAACGAAAAGTCCGCCTGCTCGGAAAAGATGGTGATGCCCCTGGAACGCTCGAGGGGGTGGTTGTCCAAGAAGGCGTTCTGGTGATCCACCCGGCCCGGAGCGCGGAGCATATGCCCCAGATAGAGCAGCTGCTCGGAGAGGGTGGTCTTGCCCGCGTCCACGTGGGCGAATATGCCGAGGGTCACGCGCATGGGGCCTTTTCCTCTCCTTTCTCGATGGGGTTTCGGGACGGCAAGCGGCGGGGGGGGGAGATGCAAGAAGGGCTTAGTCCAAGAGCTGTTCCAGCCAAAGCCGGGCGCTGGCGTCGGAGGGCATGCGCCAATCGCCGCGGGGCGAAAGGGCGATGGAACCCACCTTGGGCCCGTCCGGCAGGCAGGAGCGCTTAAAGGCCTGGCTAAAGAAGCGGCGCAGGAAGGTCGCCAGCCAGCGGCGGATGACGGAAGGATCGTACTCCTGGCCAAAGGCATGCTGGGCCAAGTACAGGATCTTTTCCGGCTCCATGGAAAAGCGCAGCAGGTAATACAGGAAGAAGTCGTGCAGCTCGTAGGGGCCCACGATGTCCTCGGTGCGCTGGGCGATGTCCCCGTCCTTGGGGGGGAGCAGCTCCGGGCTGACGGGGGTGTCCAGGATGTCGCGCAGGCAGGCGGCCAGGGCGTCCGGGCTGCGGCCGGCCTCGAAGGAGACCAAATGGCGCACCAACGTCTTGGGGATCGAGGCGTTGACGCCGTACATGGACATGTGGTCCCCGTTGTAGGTGGCCCAGCCCAGCGCCAGCTCCGACAGGTCGCCGGTGCCGATGACTAGGCCGCCCCGCTGGTTGGCCAGGTCCATCAGCACCTGGGTGCGCTCCCGGGCCTGGGCGTTTTCATAGGTGACGGAATGATCCTCCTCGCTCTGCCCGATATCCTGAAAGTGCTGGCGGACCGAGGCAAGGATGTTGACCTCCCGGAAGGACACGCCATAGGCCTTGGCCAGCAGCTCGGCGTTGCGCCGGGTGCGGCCTGTGGTGCCAAAGCAAGGCATGGTGACGGCGAGAATGCCCTCCCGCGGCAGGCCGAGCAGGTCGAAGGCGTGGCAGGCGACCACCAGGGCAAGGGTGGAGTCCAAGCCGCCGGACAGCCCCACCACGGCGCAGCGGGCGCCCACATGGGAAAGACGGGTGGCAAGGCCGGCGGCCTGCATGCGCAAAATCTCCTCGCAGCGTTCCGCACGCTCCGATGCCTGTTCCGGAACGAAGGGATACTTGGCGACGGGGCGTTCCAGCTGCAGAGGGAGCAGGGGAAGGTCGAAGAAAACGCGACGGCCGCCCTGCTCGCCCCGGAAGGTGGAGGTGCGCTGGCGCTCCGAACGAAGGCGGCTGAGGTCCACGTCCGCAAACAGGGGGCCCGTGGTGAAGCGCTGGGATTCGGCCAGCAGGGAGCCGTTTTCGTAAATGAGGTTATGGCCGGAGAAGACGAGATCCTGGGAGGATTCGCCGGCACCGGCATCGGTATACAGATAGGCCGTGAGGGTTTTGGCGCTTTGGGCGCTGAGCAGTTGGCGGCGGTAGGCGGCCTTGCCCACCACCTCGTCGCTGGCGGAGGGATTGGCGATCAGCGTGGCGCCCAGGCTGGAAAGGCGGTTGGAGGGGGAGTCGGCAACCCACAGATCCTCGCAGATTTCCACGCCAAGAATGAGGTCCGGGAAGCTGTTGCAGCAAAAGAGCAGGTCCTCTCCAAAGGGAACCGTTTGGCCCAGCAGCTCTACGTCCCAGCGGCCCCTGCCCGGCGAAAAGATGCGGCCTTCGTAAAACTCGCCGTAATTGGGGATGTTTTGCTTGGGGACGAGGCCGAGAATCTTGCCCCTTTGCAGGACGGCTGCGCAGTTGTACAGCTGGTCGCCGAAGGAAAGGGGGAGGCCGACCACCAGAACCAGATCCAACGGGGCGGTGGCGCGCAACAGATCCGCCAGGGCCTGCGTTACCCCCGTTTGCAGGCGCTTGCTGAGAAACAAATCGCCGCAGGTGTAGGCGCTGAGGCAGAGCTCTGGAAAGCAGACCACCAGCGCGCCGCGCCGCGCCGCTTCCTGGGCCAAGGAGATCAACTGGGCGGCATTGTGCGCGGGGTCCGCCACCTTGACCTGGGGCGTCGCGCAGCATACGCGGAGAAAACCATGTTGCATCATCGCTCGGATGCACCCCCTTTGCGAAATAAAGGCGATTTCATTATAATACAGGAAGCGCCCGAAGGCCATAGGCCAAGGCGGGGGAGGGGTGGAATCCCTCCGTCAGGCTGCGCCTGACACCTCCCTTTGACAAGGGAGGCGATCGGGCTCCCGCTGTGCAGCGCGATGCGGCGCGCCATTTGGAGGATTAGCGCAGGTGCTTCTGCCAAATGTGGACGCACAAATCGGCCATGTAGCGCATCTGGTACAGATCGATGGAGCCAAAGGGCGCGCCGAGCACCTGCTCGACGGCATAGCGATACAGTTCCAAGTATTCCAGGATGCGGGCCGTATCGGGCGGCCCCTCCTCGGCCAGCAGCCTTGCGATCTCGTCGGTGAAGCTTAGGCCCAGCTGTAGGACCAGGCTGCCGGCGCCATGGGGATAGGGGGTTAAGAATTCGCCGGAATCCACGCCGTCGGCCACGATGGTGTCCACGATGGGCAGGCAGAGCTGGTAGAGCCGGGATTTGAGCCTTTCGCGCAGGGTGAGATTGCCGCCCCGGTAGCCGACGCGAATCAGCAGGCCGAGAAAGTCCGTTTGATCCTGACGCCAAAGCCCGTTTTTGTCGAACATGGCGTTGATGCGGGCGCTGGCGCCTCCGGGACAGTCGGCCACGGCCTTGGCGATGGCCTGGGCGCAGGAAGAGGCCCGCTCCTCGCAGATGGCCCAAAGCAGGGCTTCCTTGCTCTCAAAATGATGGTAGAAGCCCCCTTTGGAAAGATGCAAAGCCTGCAGAATCTGATCGACGCTGGTGCTCTCATACCCCTGAAGGTAGAAGAGCTTTTCCGACGCTTGTAGGATCTGCGCTCGCCGCAGGTCTCCCTTCTTCATGCTCGCCCGCGCCCCCTTCCGCCGCAAAGCCGGCGATGCCTTATTCTTCTATTTTGAGGCAGCCGGACAAAAACGTCAAGCGCGAAAGAGCGGGCGGAAAGGAAGAGGACCCAAAGGGAATTTCGAGGAAACGACCGGGCGAGGAAAAGATAGGAAACAGGGAAAAAGGAGATCTTTTCAGAAAACGAAGTTGGTGGTATACTGAGAGGTACGAAGCGATTGGTAAAAACAAAGGAGGATGCGAACATGCAGTCGTTCCTGGACGGGCTGGCTGGTTTGGTAAAGACCCTGTTGTCCGGCCTTTTGCCGGAGGGCATCTATGAAAGCTTGACCTGGCTGTACGACGCCGCCCTGGTGGCGCTGGCCGCCGGCGTGCTCTGTTTGGCTGCGGCCGCCGCCTGCGTCATCGCGATGGTGTTGCGCATGAAGAAGAGGCAGTCCCTGGCTGCCTAACAAAGGAGCAGAGGCAGAGAAAGCATGCAAAAGCACAAAAGGAGCGCCCAACCGGCGGGCGCTGCCGTATATCGCCCGGGCTTTCGCCGCTTGGTTAAGGCGCTGAAGCTGTTTTGTCCGCGCTGGAAAATTGCCGGTCATGGCCAGGTGGAGACGCCTTGCCTATTTGTCAGCCGCCACCTGAACAACTACGGGCCGGTGGTGCTGTTTTTGCACATGCCGGTGGAATACCGGCTGTGGGTGCTGGACTCGCTGGTGGAGGTGAAGGACAACTACAACCACCTGCGAAACGTCACCTTTCGCCAGAGAATGCGCTTCCCCTTGTGGCTGTGCTCCCTGTTCGCAGGCCTGCTTTGTTATCCAGCGGCCTGGGTGTATCGGGGGATGCGCGCCATTCCCGTGCACCGGAGCAGCCGAAAGCTGGTGCAAACCCTGCAGGAGACCATGGAAGCCCTGGAACAGGGCGAAAACGTCATGGTGCTCACCGACGTCAGCTACACCAACACCGACGGCGAGGTGGGCGAGTTGTACGGCGGATTTGTGTATGTCGCAAGGCTATACAAGCGCAAAACGGGCAAGGATCTTCGCATCGTGCCCGTGCTGCCGGACATCCGGACGCGCACCCTCTTCTTCCATGAAGCGCTCATCTATCGGGAAGAGGCCGGGTATGGGGCGGAGAAGGAGAGAATGAAGGCCCAGCTGCACCAGATCCTGAGCTTTTCCCAGGGGACCGAGGGCGAGAAGGGCAAGCGGGAGACGCAGGCCCACGTCAGCGGCTAGAAACGAAGGAACAAGCGGCGAAGAGCGCCGCTTAGGCAAAAGCGAGTCGATGCCGATACGAAGAGGGCGGGCCTTTTGGAAGGCTCGCCCTTTGTATGGGAAAACGAGGACGCGCGAGGGGCGGCCGGCCTTCCCCAGTATGGGGAAGGCATTTGGTCGCCGGAAAGAGACTCGCCGGCGCCGCCCGGGACTTGCCCGTGGCTTTGGCCGAGGAAAACGCGCGGCGGTCCGCCCGCCCTACACGGGGAAGGGAAGCGAGTCGCCGGAGCGGAACTCGCCGGCACTACCCGGGATTTGCCCGTGGTTTTGGCCGAGGAAAACGCCCGGCGGCCCGCCCGCCCTACACGGGGAAGGGAAGCGAGTCGCCGGGGCAGAACTTACCGTGCCGCCCGGGACTTGCCCGTGGTTTTGGCCGAGGAGAACAAGCGGGCGGGCCGGAAACCGGCCCGCCCGCCTTATATGGGGAAGAGAAGCTAGTCGCCGGGACGGAACTCGCCGACGCCGCCCAGGATTTGTCCGTGGTTTTGGCCGTGAAGGATGTCCACGCGGCCGTAGATCACGGACTTTTTCTTCACATCGCCAAACAGCTCATGCACGTTGCCGCTGTTGGGAGAAAATTTGGAGCCGATCCTGCCGGAGACGGAGCCGCGCAGGGTGCGGACATTGCCGGCCACACAGCCGGAAAGGTCGCCATCCAACCGGTCCACGTCGCCGCCGACCGTGCCGGACAGTCCGCCGGCGAGGTGGCGGACGTAGCCGCCGACATGGCCGGAGACGCCGCCGAGCACCTCTTCCACGCTGCCGCCCACCTTGCCGGAGATCTTGCCCTCCACCCGGTAGACATCCCCGCCCACCATGCCGGAGACGCCGCCGAGCACCGTCGCGTGCACGTGGCCGCCCACCTTGCCATGGATGGAGCCGCCTACCTGGAGATGTTCGCGCTCCTGCGCCAGGCCGATGTTACCGCCCACCATGCCGGAGACGTTTCTGCCGACGCCGCCCGTCACATGGCCGCCAACGCGGCCCGAGACGTCGCCCTGCACCGCGCCGTCCACGTCGCCGGAGATGAGGCCGTTGACGGAACCGCGCACGTCGCCGTGGACGCTTCCCTTGAGCTTGCCGGAGACGGAGCCGGCCACCGAGCCGTTGATGTCGCCGCTTGCCACGCCATGGATGGGACCGGAGGCGTCGCCCGTATGCCGGCCGTCCTGGGCGCCCCCGGAGGAGGCCCCCTCCGGAGCGCCGTCCGCGGGCTCCTTCAGCAAGGCGCCGATCTGCCGGTCGCCCTCCTCGGGGCTGAGCTCGCCCCGGGCGACGGCTTCCAGAATTTGATGTATCGCTTCATGCATGATGGAACGCTCCTTCTCAGGTTCAGACCTTCTTGACGATGCCGCCGTAGACGTCGCCACGGCAGTCGCCGTACAGCAGATCGACCTTGCCGCGGATCACCGCGTTGGCGCCGATGTCTCCATAGATGACGGATACGTTGCCGCCGATTTCGCCGTTGACATCGCCCTCGATGGTCTCCACGCTGCCGCCAACCTTGCCGTTGCAATCGCCCTTGATCAGCAGCACGTCGCCGCCGACGGAACCGGACAGGTCGCCCTCGATGGGGATGCGCACATGGCCGCCGACGGAACCGGACAGGTCGCCCCGGATGTGGGCGCCGTTGCTGCCGAGGGGACCCATGGGACCTACGCCCACGTCGCCGCCAACGGAACCGGACAGGTCGCCGCCGATGCCGCCGGAGAGCTTGCCGCCGACGGAGCCGGACAGATCGCCGCCGATGGAGCCCAGCACGTCGCCGCCGACGGAACCGGACAGGTCGCCGCCGACGGAGCCTTGAAAGCTCCCCTTGATCTTTCCGATGAGATCGCCGCCGATGCGGCCCTGCATGTCGTTGAGCACCGTGCCGCTCAGATCGCCGCCCACGGCCCCCTGCACCTTGCCCTCTACCTTGCCGGACAGGTTGCCGCCCACGGCGCCCAGCAGCTTGCCATGCACGATGCCGGACAGGTCGCCGCCGATGGGGCCGCGCATGTCCCCGTCCACCTCGCCCAGGAGATTGCCGCCCAAGGGGCCGGAAACGTCGCCAAACACATGGCCGCGCAGCTGGCCGCCGATGACGCCGTGCACCGGGCCGGAATCGCCGACGATGTCGCCGCTGAAGATGCCGAAGCGGCCGGAGGGACGGGAGCGCCTGGCGTTTGGCTCCTGCTGCTTGGCCTCCCCCTCTGCCTTGGACGCGTCGGACTGCGCCTCTTGGTTCGCCTGCTCCCCGCCAAGGTAAGTGCTCGCCGTCTGAATGGCGTCCTGCGCCCTGTGCAGGGCGTCTTCCGCCAGGCGTTCGGCGGCGGAAGAGACGTCCTCGATGGAAGGGACGATGGCCTCGGGGGCCTCCACAACCTCGGGCTCCACGGCCTCGCCGGCCTGCGGGGCCTCCTCCGGCTGGGCCTCCGCGCCCTGGGCCTCGGCTTGGCCCTGGCCCTGTAACAACCGTTCTATCTGTGCATCGGCCTGTTCGGCCGTCAATTCCCCGGTGGAGACAGCTTGCAAAATTTGCTGGATGCTCTGATACATAGCCTGTTTCTCCTTTATGTGCTAGGATTGCCCTTGACCTTGGCCGCCCTGGATCATGGCCATGGCGTCTTCCTGGGTAATCTCTCCCTTTGCGAGCATCTCCAGGATCTGTTTGCGGGTCAGGGGCGGGGTCTTGGTGGCGGAGGCGCCGTCGATGGCCTGGATGATGTCGTCCAGGCGGGAACGGACGGTGGGATAGGAGATGCCCAGCTCCTTTTCCATCTCGCGGATGTTTCCGCGGTTGCGCAGAAAGCTGAGGACGAAGCTGCGCTGCTGGGCGTTTAGGGAGAGCAGGCGCTCGGTCTGAAAGTCTCCCTCGATGACGGTGTTGCAGCTGGGGCAGCGCAGGCGGGTAACCCGAAGGCCGCTGCCGCAAACGGGGCAGTTGTGGATGATCTGGTATGCCATAGCATTCCCTCCAGCATTGGTCGGACAGAAACATCAATTGCAACTGATGAGGATAGTATATCATATAATTCAAGGAAGTCAATAATATAATTAAAAAAGCTGGCTTAATATTTTTAAGCCAGCATTTTTAAGAACGCCAAGGGGGTCAATCGGCCAGATCGCCAACGCCGTTGAGGATGTAATGGGGCCTGTAGGGATAGAGATCCACGCTTTCCTTGGCGGTGACGCCCGAGAGCACCAGGACGGTCTCGATCTCGGACTCGATGCCGGCGATGATGTCGGTATCCATGCGGTCGCCGATGATGGCGGTGTTTTCGCGGCTGGTGCCCAGGATCTTCAGGGCGTGGCGCATCATGAGGGGGTTGGGCTTGCCCACGAAATAGGCGGTGCGACCGGTGGCAAGCTCGATGGGCGAGATGAGTGCGCGGGTGGCCGGGGCGATGCCGCCCTCGATGGGGCCGGTGAGGTCGGGATTGGTGCCGATGAGGCGCGCGCCGCCCAGCACCAGCTGGATGGCCCGCTCGATCTTTTCATAGGCGTAGCTATGGGTTTCGCCCAGGACCACGTAGTCGGGGTTGACCTCGTTCATGGTGATGCCGACGTTGTACAGGGCGTTGATGAGGCCCGGCTCGCCGATCACATAGGCGCTGCAGCCGGGACGCTGGGAGTCCAGGAACATGGCCGTGGCCAGGGCAGAGGTGTAGAAGTGCTCCTCGGCCACGTCCAGGCCCAGGCGCTTGAGCTTTTGTTGCAGCTCCCTGGGCGAGCGCTCGGAGGAGTTGGTCAGGAACAAAAAGCGCTTGTTGTTCTTATGTAGCCAATCGATGAATTCGCGCACGCCCGGCAAGAGCTGGTTGCCGTGGTAGATCACGCCGTCCATGTCGCAGATAAAGCCGTCCTTGGAACGCAGGTTGTCCATGGTATAGCCCCCTTTTTAATATCAAGCCGTTTGCCCTTCAGTATACAGGAAGCGCCCGGTCCGTGCAATCGCGCGGCAAAGGAAAGAGGCGACAAGCGGCGCTTTTTTTCGCAAAAAGGCCCCGCGCATTTGGCGCGGGGCCTCGCCGGGCAAGGGGAGACCTTTGGCTAGCCTTCCCCTTCTGCGCGGCGCAGGTAGTCGAGGATGGCCCAGCCGCGGGGGTAATCGCCCTCCAGCAGGACCACGTCCGCCCAGCCGTCCTTTTCCCGAAGCACGGCCACGCGGCTATCCTTGGGCAGGCTGCCGATGCGCTTGCCGTTGGGGGCGTCGCGCAGGGTCAGCGGGTCCGTCTTGGTGGCGACGTAGGCCGCGAAGGGATAGGCCTGGGCGTCGCTGTCCGCCTCCTCCATGGTGTATAGCTCGGTGCCCGGGTAGTAGAAGGCGAGGATCTGCACGTAATCCAGGCCCTCCTTGGCGGCCTGGATGGCGCCGCGCTGGCTCATCCCCACCCCGTGGCCGTCCCTGGGGTAGCCGGCCTTGGCGTCGTAGGGGTCGGCTTGGGCGATCAGGTAGGGCACCTCCCGGCCCCAGCGCTCCTTGGCGCTGACGGTTTGGCCGCCGTTGCTGGCGGTGAAGACGGCGTCGATCACCTTGCCCTTGTACAGCAGGATCTCGCCCCGGGTCTTGGCCACGGCCTCGTCGCTGCTGGGATGGATCCGGCTGGGGACGTAGGCCTGGTAGCCGGCGGTGTCGTCCACGTCGTAGGCGCGGTTCTTGCCCTCCTCGATCTTCTTGACGGCATAGGTTCTGGCGGCGACGGCCTGGGCGCGCAGCGCCTCCTGCGGCGAGGAGGCGGGCATTTCCGCAGGCACGACCCCGCGCAAATATTCTTCCAGGTTCAGAACCACGATGCGGTTGCTGTTGTCCCTGGTGATTTTCACGCGAATGTCCATCGATGTTTTCTCCTTAAAACAGAGTGAGGGTAGCGGAGAGAGAGCCTCCGCTACCCTTAGCCTATGCGCTTGTCCTGCGCTTGGACACAGGAAAAATCACTCGATGCACAGCAGCGCCTGCTCCTCCAGGGAATCCAGGCAAAGGCGCAGCTGGTCCTGGCCGGCCTCCAGACGCACCGGCCTGCCCTCCGGCAGCAGGCGCGCGCTCGAATACCCCGCCGGCGGCAGGCGGAGCAGAATCTCCAGGGGCCCCGTCGGGTAGGGCGATTGGGCAAAGCCCGGGTTTTGCTCCATGCCGGAAAGGTTGTTCAGGTGCAGCAGCAGCCTTTGGCCCTGCCTGTAGAGCCGGATGTCCAGGTAGCCCCGGCCGCGCACCTCCAGCAGGGGACGATCCGCCAGGCACCAGCGCAGCAGGTTTTGCAGCAACAGGCCTTGGTCCGGATGGGCGGCCTCGCCATAGCGGCGGTCGATGTCCGCCGAGAGGTAGCAGGCCCTGCCGCCAAAGCCCGTTTCGCGCGCCAGCAGCAGGGGCTGGCCGCTATCCCGCGCCTCGGGTGGCATGTAACTGAACTCAGGCGGATAGATGGGGAAGGGGGGAACGTAGGTGGCGAGCACCTGCCAGGCCTCGTCCTCCGGCCGGCAGGGGGTGAACTCCCCGCCGAAGGCCAGGATGTCCGTATCCTCAAAGCCGGCCAGGGCCGGGTGGCGCTCCCGGGGCAGGCGCAGGTAGTTGTGTAGGGACCAGGCCTCCCAGGAGGCGGCCTGGCCGTGGGCGTTCAGGCCGTCCAAGCGCCGGGATAGGCCCAACAGCGCGTCCAGGCGCGAGGAGGACCTCGGCTCGCCCAGCCCCGTGAGCAGGCCCGTGCGGCCGGTCAAGAGCACGCTGCCCCCGGCGCGGAGGAAGTCCAGCAGGGCCTCCTCCTGCTCGTCGGTGAGCAAGGCCACGTCCGGCAACACCAGCAGGCGCAGCTTGGGGCCGTCCCGCCGGATGTGGTCGGCGTGCACGGGCAGGTAGGCAAAGCGGCCCTGGGTCAGGGCCCGCGTGAAGCCGCGAAAGGGATGGCCGCAGCGGCGCTGGGGATCATCCCGGCCGTAAAAGCGGGTGTTGTCCTGGCTCCACACCAGGCCGATATCCGCCAGAGGTTCCCGGTCGTAGAGATAGGGCTCCACGGCCAGGTGCCAATCCATGAGGGGTTTGCCGCTTTGGAACATGCGCCGGTCCTCCTGCACGGCGCCGATGAAGTGCAACCAAGGGGAGAGCCCGCCCGCCATGCCGCAGCGCATCCAGGCTTGGCGCTCCTGGGGCGGGTTGGCGCCCCGGCGGAAGGTGTACACGCCCCTGGCATAGCTGGCCATGCTTTCCGGCACCAGGGCGGAAGCGCCGCACAGGCCATGGAGCAGCAGGCCGTTGAGGCTGTTTTGCTCAAAGCCGTTGAGCCCGTCCCGGCTTTGGTGGTCGCTCATCATCACGGGGGAGCTCGCGCCGATCTCCTTTAGGTCGTACAGGGCGCAGTGCTGGCCCACGGGGTTGGCGTTGACCATGCCGAGCCACAGACAGTCGGGACCGCCCGCCTCCCGGCACACCCGGTTGTAGAGGCGGAAGTTTTCCATCCGGCAGCCCACGGACCAATCCACCCAGGCGCGGTAGACGGGGTCTTCCCAATCCGCCGCCTCCGGCAGGGCCAAGCCCCGCTGGGCCAGGAACTTTTCCCGGCAGTTGTCGCAATAACAGATGTTGCCGGCCCCAAGCCCCTGCCAGGAGTTGTCCGTAAAGCCGTCCGGAGCGTACTTGGCGATGAGGTAGCGCAGGGTGGAGGGGATGAATTCCTTGTAGTAGCCGCTGTTGACGCAGGTGACGTAGCGGTCCCCGGCGGGATAGGGCCGGCCCTGCTTGTCCCTGGAAAACCATTGGGGCCTGCGCTCCAGCAGCGCCCGGTCGCCCCGGTTGATGTCCATGCGCGCCAACACGCTCAGGCCCTCTTCCCGGGCGGCGCGCAGGGTGTCCAGCACCAGATCGCCGCCCGCCAGGTAGGGGCTGACGTATTGCAGGGGATCCGGGCTTGGGTAGTAGGCCACGATGCCCCCGAAGTTGACCACGATGCCCTGGATGTGGTTTTCCCTCCAGAAGTTCCGCCAAAACGGCAGGTTGGGCTCGCTGGGATCGATCTGGCTCCAATTGGTCTGGCACCAGCGCCTTGCCCGCCTGTACCAAGGTCCTGTTTGGGTCATGGGACGCCCCTCCTCAGCTTGTCCGGCCCGGACGGGCCGCTTTTTTTACCAGTATACCCTGCACGGGCGGAAAAAGCGAGTAAAAGCGCCCGGGCTGCGCCTAGCCTTCCAGGCGGCGGAGCAGGGCTTCCAAATTGCGCACGGTGTTCTCGCAAATGAAATGCTCGATGCCCTCCACCTGTTCCAGCTCGTCCTGGCTGTGGTTGACATAGCGGAGGAAGCGCTCCAGCACCGCATGGCGGCGCAGCAGGTAGGCGCCGGTTTCCCGGCCCTTGGCCGTGGGGCGGATGAAGGCGTACTTTTCGTACTCCACATAGCCCTCCTTGCGCAGCAGCTCGGCCATCTTGGAGGCGGAGGAGGGGGAAACGTGCAGGCGGTGAGCCAGCTGGCGCACCCGCACAAAGCCCTCCTCGCCCGCGCAGCGGCAGATCATCTCCAGGTAGTCCTCCATGGCGGCGGTCAAGCCGGGCCCCTTTTGCCGCGCATAGCCCTTGAGGGTGCGAAAATCCCCTTCGTCCATTTTGTTCTCGGCTCCTCCCTGCACGCCTGCCAGGCCTGGCGCATATGGTGGGTTCAGGGAAACAAGGTTTCCCCAAGGCAATGTATGAAACGGAGGCGTTCCGTATGACGCGATTGAACGCGCTGCCGCCGGGCGCGTCGGCCAGGGTGCTCGAGCTGCGCGGCAGCGAAGGCATGCGCCGCAGGCTGTTGGACCTGGGACTGACCAGGGGGGCGAGGGTGGAGTGCCTGTATGCCAGCCCTTGGGGCGATCCGACGGCCTATTTGGTCCGGGGGGCCGTTGTGGCCCTGCGCGGGGAGGAAGCCGGCGGCGTCCTGCTCCTATAGCCGGGGCGAAGCGAAGGTAGGGAGGAGAAAGCGATGGGACTTAGCGCGAGCTCCGTCGGCCTGGGGGCGGCGGATCTGGGGCGTCAAATCGAGAAGAAGCGGCCGGACGACCTGGTGGTGGCCCTGGCCGGCAACCCGAACGTGGGCAAGAGCACGGTGTTCAACGCCCTCACCGGCCTGCGCCAGCACACGGGCAATTGGCCCGGCAAGACCGTCGGCAGCGCCCAGGGCCGCCTGGAGCGGGAGGGCCGGGGCATCGTGCTGGTGGACCTGCCCGGCACCTACTCCCTGATGGCCCAGTCCGCGGAGGAGGAAGCGGCCAGGGATTTTTTGTGCTTTGGCGGGGCGGATGCGGCGGTGGTGGTTTGCGACGCCACCTGCCTGGAGCGCAACCTGAACCTGGTGCTGCAAACCCTGGAAATCATGGACCGGGTGGTGGTGCTGGTCAACCTGCTGGATGAGGCGGAACGAAAGGGCCTGCACATCGACCTTGGAAAGCTGCAGGTTTCCCTTGGCGTGCCCGTCGTGGGCGCCAGCGCCAGGCGGGGCGAGGGACTGGAGGAATGCATGCGCGCGGTGTTGGGGTTATGCCGCGCCAAGTCGTCGCCAAGCCCGCTGCGGGTGAGATATGGGGACGGTTTGGAGAAGGCGTTGGCGGCCGTGCAGGGCCGCCTGGGCCCCACCAAGCTATCTTCCCGCTGGGTGGCCCTGCGGCTGCTGGAGGGGGATCAGGCCCTGTTGGAAAAGCTGGAGGACTTTGAGAAAAGCCCCTTGCGTCTTCGGCTTGGACCGGCGCTGGACCGGGAAAAGCGGCGCCTGGAGGGCCTTGCGCTGCGCGAGCACCTGGTGGAGCGCATCTACGCGACGGCCGAAGGGCTTTGCGCCGCCTGCCTGCGCAGCGACAAAGCCGGCTACGACGCCCGCCAGCTGAGGGCAGACCGCTTTTTCACCAACCGCTACACGGGAACGGCCGTGATGCTGTTGCTCCTGGCGGGGGTGTTTTATCTGACCATCGTGGGGGCCAACGTCCCCTCGGAGCTGCTTTCCAGGGGCCTGCTCTTCGTGGAAGGATGGCTGGAAGGCCTGTTGCTCGGCCTGGGCGCGCCCGCGTGGCTGCGCGGACTGGTGGTGGACGGCGGCTTTCGCGTGCTGGCCTGGGTGGTGTCGGTGATGCTGCCGCCCATGGCCATCTTCTTCCCGCTGTTCACCCTGCTGGAGGACGTGGGCTACCTGCCCCGGGTGGCCTTCAACCTGGACCGGTGCTTCCAGCGCTGCTGCGCCTGCGGCAAGCAGGCCGTGACGATGTGCATGGGCTTTGGCTGCAACGCGGCGGGCATCGTGGGCTGTCGCATCATCGGTTCGCCCCGGGAGCGGCTCATCGCCATCCTGACCAACAACTTCGTGCCCTGCAACGGCCGTTTTCCCACGCTCATCGCCCTGTTGAGCATGGTCTTTGTGGGCGCGGCCTCGGGCGGCGCGGCCTCCTTGCTGGCGGCGCTGCTGCTCACCGGCCTGATCCTGCTTGGCATCGGGGCCACCTTCCTCAGCTCCAAGCTGCTGTCCAAGACCGTGCTCAAGGGCGTGCCCTCCAGCTTTGCCCTGGAGCTGCCGCCCTTCCGGCGGCCGCAGATCGGCAAGGTTCTGCTGCGCTCCGTGCTGGACCGCACCCTGTTTGTGCTGGGCAGAGCCGCCGCCGTGGCCGCGCCCGCGGGGCTTGTGATCTGGACGCTGGCCAACGTGCAGGCCGGCGGCCTGAGCCTGCTGGACCATTGCACCGCCGTCCTGGACCCCTTTGCCCGCCTATTGGGGTTGGACGGCGTCATCCTGATGGCCTTCGTGCTGGGGCTGCCCGCCAACGAGATCGTCGTGCCCCTGATCCTCATGGGCTATCTTTCCACGGGCACGCTGGTGGAGCTGGAATCGCTGGCCAGCCTGAAAACCCTGCTGGTGGCCAACGGCTGGACGATGTGCACAGCCCTTTGCACCATGCTGTTCTCCCTGTTCCACTGGCCCTGTTCCACGGCCCTTTGGACCATGTATAAGGAGACGGGCAGCCTGCGCTGGACGCTGCTGGGCTTTGCGTTGCCCACGGCTTTTGGCATGGCCGCCTGCGCGCTGACGGCGGGGATTTTCCGCCTCCTTTAGGCCAAGCGCGGGCAGCAAACAAGGGACCAAGCAAGCGCTTGGTCCCTTGTTGCGTTGTTTTTCCGCCTTAGGCCTGGCCAAGGAGCTGCCGGGCCGCGAGCACCAGGAACATGTAGTGGGAGGAGCCGCCGCCCAGCACATACTCGGTTTGCTGCCACAGATAGGGGAAGACCAGCAGCTCCGGGAAGTCGGGGCGGATCAGGGCGGTGCCGGACACCACGCCGCCGGGAATGTAGGACCAATCCGCGCGGTTGAGGCCATAGGCCACCGTGGCGGACTTGGCGCCGACGCCGGAGGCGAAGGAAGCGGTGTTGGAGCCGGGATGGCAGCCCAGAACGAAGTTGAGGGCGTTGAAGAGCAGCTCGGCGTCGAAGATGTCCGGGAAGGCCTTGTGCAGGAAGTAGTGCTGGAAGCCCAGACGCTGAATGTCCCAGCCGGCGCCCCAGATGTAGGGCCGGTAGGGGATGCCGTAGGGGGTTTCGGCGCTGAGCTCGTCGAACTGGGCCTTGAGGCCCTGCAATGCGGCGCGCACGGCCTTTGTGAAGCCCTCATCCTGCAGGGTCTCGATCGCGCGGCAGACGATCCAGCCGACGTTCTTGATGTTTTCGCAAATGAAGCCCGTCTCGGACAGCAGGAAGTCCTTGTAGCGCTGCTGGCCGGTGGCCAGGTACAGCTCCACGGCCGCGTGCACCTTGGCGGCCTCGGCCTTGCCGCTGGCGTCGGTGACGTCGTACAGCTCGGTGGCGGCCTCCAGCGCCTGGGCGCTGAGGGTGTCGTTGAAGCCGCGCAGCGCGCGGGCGGAGGCGGCCAGCTGGGCGGCGGTGGTCAGCTCGCGCGGGGGATTGTCCTCGGTGAAGACCCAGCGGTCGTCCTCGTTGCCCTTGACGTTGTCCGTCATGGCGGAGCTGTCGCCAAGGAGCACATACTGGCGCAGGTCGTTGCAGATGATGCCCCGATACAGCCTGCCCATGGAGCGGTAAGCGCCCACCACGGAGAGCAGGCCGTGCTCCACCTGCTGCAGCAGGTCGTTCTTGCCGTCGGGCTGGTGGATCTCGGTGACCTTGCGGGCCTGGTCGATGGTGGTGGCGTCGTAGTCCACGTGGAAGGCCTCGTAGGCCAGGGAGAGGATGTAGGACTCGCCCGCCTGGGACTCCACGCGCAGGTCGAAGTCGCCGGCGTCGTGCCAACCGCCCACGTTCAGGCCCGGCACCACGTCGCCAGGCTGGTACTTGGTCAGCGTGGAGGGACCCTGGGCGTAGCCGTCCACGTGGTTGTAGTTGACCGGCGCCATGCGGGCGTCGTCGTCGTGGCACAGGTCGTGCCAAACCCGGTACTTCTCGTTGACGCGCATGTGGCACATCTGCACGGGCAGGAAGTATTCCAGCACCGGCTGCCACACGCCGCGGTCGTACACATCCGCGGCTACGCGGAAGATGGAGGACTGTGAATCGCCGTAGCAAACCTGATAAAGGCCTTCCTCGGTCACGGAGCTGAAATCGAACTTCAGGTAGTTGTAGCGGAGGAACTGGCCCCACTCCTGGCCCTGGAGGCTAAGCGCCTTTTCCCGGCCGTTTTCGCCGATGCGGTAGAGGCAAGCTTCCTTGCGGGCGTTGTCGCGCTTGTCCAGCTCGACAATGGCCACCTTGGTTTGCTTGGGGTGGTAGCCCACCTGGGAGGTCTGCACGACGGGCGGGTACAGCCAGCCGGACACGACGTTGGGCGTGATGATCCATTCGATGGCGGCCTTGGTCCTGCCGGCGGGCACCTCGCTGCTGACCACGAACCAACCGTTGTTGTGGTTCATGCGGCCGTCGTAGAGCTTCAGCTCGGCGGTGAGGCTCTGGATGGTGAAGCGGCTGGTGGGATCGTCCGGCCGCACGGTGAAGCGATGGCCCACGGCGTAGGGAGCGGCGATGATGTCGTCGGCGATGATGGGGTTATACCCCTTCTTGTTGTCGCCGGAAAGGTGTTCGCGGCTGGCCTGGGCGTCCTGGACGGGCAGGTGGCCGGTGTGTTCATAGTTGGTTGGCATGGACAGGGTGGGCCCGTTGGCCTGCTGGGGGAAGATGCCCTGCTTGCCGTCCAGGATCCAGGGCTTGCCGAACAGGGCCCCGGGGAACAGCTCCATGTTGAAGCAGAGCTTGCCCAGGTATTCCTCGGCCACCGGCTCGTCCAGGTCCACGGTCACGCGGACGCTGGGACCCTCGCCCTTGACGGTGACATGGTAGGAGAGGGCGTAATCGGGATAGATCATGGGGTTAAAGCCCTTCAGGTGGGCGTTCAGGTCCGGATAGCGCAAGGAGACGGAGATGGAGTTCGCCTCCGCATCCAGCTTGCGCTCGCCCTGCTTGGGGGTGGGCTGCCATTGGCCGGGGGTCTGCTCGAAGCGGATGTCGCCGTTGGTGGCCACGCGGTGGCCGTGCATGAGGATGCTGACGCCCGCCTGGTGGCCGGTGGGATAAATGTCGTCAAAGGCCATCACGTTGACGCCTTCGCATTCGAAATACCCGGTGGCGGCATTGAGCCGAAAGCCATTTGTCTGTGCCGTTTCTTTCATGTTACCCCTACTTTCTCATCGTTGAACGTCTTGGTGGAAGCCGTTTATTTTGCGCGTCATCGATACAATCGGACTGTAGCATACGGCATAAAAAAAGTCAATCCCCGCCGGAAAGGGGCGGGGATGGTTGGAAAAACCGCGAGGGGAGCGGGAAGACTCCCCCTTTCGTCGAGGGGCGAAGGATCAGCCCTCGAAGGCGTCGGCCAGGTTGCGGGCCACGGAGACCATCAGGCTGAAGGCCGCGTCGGCATTGGCGGCCCCAAGCTTGGTGGGGAAGTTGTCCGCCTCCAGGGAGAAGGTGCCCGGGTAGCGGATCTGGCGCAGGGCCTGGAGGAAGGCCGGCCAGTCGATGGAGCCCAGGTGGGGGATGACGTGCCAGTCGCCCAGGCCGTCGTTGTCCTGAATGTGCAGCACGCGCAGGTCCTGGCCCAGCTGCAGGGCCATGCGCTCGGGCGTGTCGCCGGTGATCAGGGCATGGCCCACGTCCAGGCACGCCACGAAGCGGGGCGAAAGGGCGTTGAGGCTGTGGATGTAGTCCAGCATTTCCTCGGCCGTGGAGCAGACCGTGGGGCAATAGCAGCCCTTGGCTTTGTCAAAGGCAAACATGTTTTCCACGGCGATCTGCACATCGTACTTTTCCAGCTCCGGAATCAGGCTGGAATAGCGCTGCATGTTCAGCTCCTTGCAGTCCTGGCGGCCCTGGTCGTAGAGCCGGTAGGCGGGGATGGCCGGATGCATCACCATGTACTTGCAGCCGAGCAGGGCCGTGGCGCGGACGGCCCGTTGCTGCAACAGCAGCCGGGTGTCGTCCTGGCCGTCGGCCAGGTAGGTGGGGAAGGGGGAATGCACCTGGCCGATCAAGAGGCCCAGCTCCTTGGCCACCTGGCCCAGGGAGAGGAAATAGGCCTCGAAGGCGCCCTGCTCCAACAGGAGCGGGTTGCCCTCGGACAGGGGATAGTGGAACATGCCAAAGTCCACGGCGTCAAAGCCATAGGCGGACAGGCGGCGCAGGGCCTGTTCGTCGCCGTAGGCGCGGGCAAGGAAGTCCGTTTGGCTGGAGATCAACACAAAAAACCCCTCCTTAACGCTTTGTATGTATGTGACGGGCTTAGACGTTGAAGCGGAAGAGCACCACGTCGCCGTCCTTCATCACGTAGTCCTTGCCCTCCGAGCGCACGAGCCCCTTCTCCTTGCAGGCGGCCATGGAGCCGTTCTCCACCAGATCGTCGTAGGAGACGATCTCGGCCCGAATGAAACCCCGCTCAAAGTCGGAATGGATCTTACCCGCGGCCTGGGGAGCGGTCATCCCCCGGGTGATGGTCCAGGCCCTGGTCTCCTTGGGACCGGCGGTCAGGTAGGAGATGAGGCCGAGCAGGTCGTAGCTGGCGGCGATGAGGCGGTTGAGACCGCTCTCCCCCAGGCCCAGGGCCTGCAAAAATTCGGCCTGTTCCTCATCGGGCAGCTGGGCAAGCTCCTCCTCCACGCGGGCGCTGACCACGAGCGCGCGGGCGTTTTCCCGCTCGGCGGCGGCCCGCACCTGCTGCACCATGGGGTTGTCCGGCGCGCCGAGCTCCTCCTCGGCGATGTTGGCGGCATAGAGCACGGGCTTGGTGGTCAGCAGGAAGAGCTGGCGGGCAAAGTCCTGCTCCTCCGGGGTGGGCTGCACGCTGCGGGCGGGCAAGCCCTGGTCCAGGGCCTGCATGTACCGCTCCATCAGGGCCATCTCCGCGCGGGCCTGGGCGTCGCCGCTGACGGCCACCTTGCGGGTGCGGGCCATGCGCTTTTCCAGGGACTCCATGTCCGCATAGATCAGTTCCATGTTGATGGTTTCCATATCGCGCACCGGGTCGATGCTGCCGTCCACGTGGCTGATGTTTTCGTCCTCAAAGCAGCGGACCACATGGACGATGGCGTCCACCTCGCGGATGTGGGAGAGGAACTTGTTGCCGAGCCCCTCGCCCTTGCTGGCGCCGCGGACCAGGCCTGCGATGTCCACAAACTCGATGGTGGCCGGGGTGATCTTGGCCGAGTCGTACATGCGGCCAAGCACGTCCAGACGCTTGTCCGGCACGGCCACGATGCCCGTGTTGGGCTCTATGGTGCAAAAGGGATAGTTGGCCGCCTGCGCGCCGGCCTTGGTCAGCGCGTTAAACAGCGTGCTCTTGCCGACGTTCGGCAGGCCTACAACGCCCAATTTCATGGCTGAAACGCTCCTTTTGCGGGCGAAGGGCCCGCGTCTATTTTTGACAGATTTTAAGTATACCCGATTCCGCGGCGGATTTCCACGGCGTTTTTGTTAGGGATGGAGGCGCGTCAGGCGCTGGCCATGGCGGGGATCTGCTGCAGCTGTTGCAGGGAGGCGATGACGCCCTTGACCAAGGTCTCGTTCACCCCGAAGAGCTGGCTTTGGTAGCGGATGGCGTCCACCACCATGGACAGGGCCGTGGCGCAGACGCTCTGGTCCCCCAGGGCGTC
>CALWRM010000075.1 GCA_944383925.1 uncultured Clostridia bacterium | reverse complement strand
ATCGAAAGGGCCGCCGGGGGGCGGGAAGGGCCGAGGCGTCCGATTCCGAGGGAAGGCCAAAGGGGCTCGGAAGGCCGAAAGGCGAGGCCTTCCGGCATCGAAAGGGCCGCCGGGGGGCGGGAAGGGCCGAGGCGTCCGATTCCGAGGGAAGGCCAAAGGGGCGTGGAAGGCCGAAAGGCGAGGCCCTCCGGCATCGGACGGGCCGCCGGGGGAGGGAAGGGCCGAGGCGGCCGGTTCCAAGGGAGCGCGGAAGATCCGCCGCAACCGCGCGAGCGAGTTCAGGGCGGGTTGCCGGCCCCAGGGGGGTGCGGCGAAGTCCGGCAGGACAAACAAAGCCCGCCGCCCCGGCGGGGCGGCGGGCAGGCGGGCGCTAGAGGGTGAGGATCACCTTGATGGCCTGTTTGGTGCGCACCAGTTCCATGGCCTGGTGCACCTCTTCCAGGGGCAGCACGTGGGAGTAATAGTTCTTTAGGTCCACCAGCCCCCTTTGGATGTAGGAGATGTTTTCCTGCAAAACCGCGTATTCCTCGTAGGGGAAGTTGAGCATGTGCAGGCGGGAATTGTTCTTTAGCAGGCTCAGGTCCACGCTGCTGTCGCCCTTGCGCAGCACGCCCAGGGCGCAGACCATGCCGTAGGGCTTGCAGTAGCCGGAGGCTTCCAGGATGACGGCGCTGGACCCCACCGCGTCCACCACCCGGTCGAAGAGCCGGCCGCCCAGGACCTGGGCCACGTCCTGGGTCTGGAAGTTGATGGTCTCGTCCACGCCGGCCACGGTCCTGGCCTTTTCCAGGCGCTCGGGCACGGAATCGATGCAGGTGACGGACTTGGCCCCCACCAGCTTCATGTACTGCATCATGGCAAGGCCCATGGGGCCGGCGCCGTACACCAGCACGTCGGTGCTGGGGCCGATGTCGAAGTTGCGCACGGCGGATAGGCACTCGCACAGGGGCAACAGCACGCCGCAGGCCACCGGATCGAAATCGTCCGGCAGGCGCGAGGGCTGCATGGGCGCCCCCGGCGGCACGGCGAGGCCGTCGGCCTTCATGGCCGCCCAGTCCGTGATCAGGCCGTATTCGGCCATTTGGCCGTGGGTGGAGGAGTAACGGCTGCCCTGGGTGCTGCCGCCTTGGACGCGGATGTGCTTTTCGCCAACCCGCAGGTTGCGCACCTTTTTGCCCACGCGCTCGATGATGCCGACGGCCTCGTGGCCCAGCACGGTCGGATAGGGCTGCAAGCCCTGCTGGCGGGTCATCTGGCCGTGGATGATGCGCATGTCCGTGCCGTTGCAAAAGCCGCAGGCCACGATCTTCACCAGCGCGTCATACTCGCCCGGCACGGGCATGGGCACGTCGTCCACCACGCGGACCTGGCCCTGTTCCTCAACAACAACCGCTCTCATGTGAAAGGTCCCCCCTTTTTGTTTATGCTTAGCAGGGTTTTTTGTCGATCCCATGCAGATTATAGCCCCCCGCCGCCGGGGCTGTCAATGCGGCGGACAAGGGCGCAGAGGCGCGCGAAAAGGATTTCCCAAGAAAAGCGCGGAAAGGGCTTCAAATGTTTCCAAGGAAGAAAAAGCTTGTGACGAATTGGTTAAAATCGCCAGGGATCCGTGAATGTAGCGGCCGGATCATGGTATACTGATGCTAAGAATAGCCTGCGCCTTGGGCCGTTTTGCCAAGGGCGCGGGACGGGAGGAAGACAGATGCAAAAGCGCCGTGTGCTGGTGGTGGACCTGGAAGCGAAGGGAGAGAGCCAGGGCTTGCGCATGCTCAGCTCCATCCGCCAGGCGGGGGTGTTTGGCGAGCTGCTGCTGGCCGGCCAGGGCTTCAGCGTGCCCGACAACGCGGCGGGCCTGGTGCTGCTGGGGGGCGAGGAACCGGACCTGCCCGTGGTGCAGGCCTGCGTGCGCGCGCAGATCCCCCTGCTCTGCTTCGGCGGAGCCAGCCGTCTGCTGGTGGAGGCCTTGGGCGGCAGCGTGGGCGAGACGGCCTTGCAGGACAAGGTGCGCGACGTGCATTTTTCGGACCTTGGGGTGTTCCAGGGCGTGGAGGGCGGCTTCCGCGTGGTGCAAAAGGCCTGCTACCTCTCCCTGCCCGAGGGGCTGCGCATCCTGGCCGGACTGGAAGGGGTCGTGCTGGCCTTCGACGACGGCAAGGGCCGCGTGACCGGCATGCAGTTTCTGCCGGAAAGCCAGGACATGGACGTTTCCAGCATCGTCAATCATTTCCTATTTAAAGTGCTAGGCCTGGAGGCCGGCTACAGCCTGGAGGGCTACAGGCGGTGGAGCCTGGACTTCCTGCGGGGGCAGGTGGGACAGGGAGAGGCCCTGTGCGTGCTCTCCGGCGGCGTGGATTCCTCCGTGGCCGCCTGTCTGGCCATCGAAGCCCTGGGCGAGAGGGCCCGCTGCCTGCTGGTGGACACCGGATTGCTGCGCAGCCGGGAGGCCGACAACGTGGTGGAGCTCTTCACCCAGCGCATGGGCAGGCCCGTCCATCGGGTGGACGCCAGGGAGGAGACCTACCAGGCTCTGCGCGGGCTGCGCACCACCGAGCAGAAGCGCCGCGCCGTGGAGGCGGTGATCGATCGCCATGTGCGCCAAGCGCTGGAGGGCATGGGAGAGGGCGCCAGCCTGATTCGGGGGGTGCACTTCCAGGATGTGCTGGGCGGCCAGCTGCCCGCCGGCATGGGCGCGGCGCGCAGCGTGGAACCCCTGCGCCCCCTGCTCAAGGAGGAGGTGCGCCATTTGGCCCTGCTGTTGGGCCTGCCGGAGGAGCTGGCCTTCCGCCGGCATTATCCGGCGGCGGGCATCGCCCTGCGCTGCATGGGAGAAGCCGACGCGCCCAAGCTGGAAGCCCTGCGCGCCGCGGACGAGATCCTGCAAACGGCCATGGCGGACGCGGGCCAAAGGAAGCATCGCATGCTCTACTTCGCGGTGCTGCTGGACATGCCGCAGACGCGGGAAAACGAGGAAGATGGTTATGTGGTGGCGCTGCGGGCGGTGCAGGACGCCGAACAGGGCCATGCGCCGGTGGCCAGGCTGTCCTTCGACCTGCTGGAGCGCATCTCCGAGGAAATCCTGTCCAAGCTGCCCCAGGTGCGGCGCGTGGTCTACGACCTGACCGCCTGCCCGCCCGGTCAGGTGGAATGGGCCTAAAACGCCCTCGAAAGCCATCAAAAGGCCCCGAAAGGGGGCCTTTTTTTGCGTTTTGGAAAGGGCGCGGGGGCGTCCGGGCGGAAGGAAGGCGGGGGCTTATGGAGGAAGCTTGCAGGGGTGTGAAACGGCTTCCGGGAGGGGAAAGGGGAAGGCCGGGCGGGGGGCGTCCGGGCGGAAGGGAAGGCGGGATGGTTTCCGGAGGAAGCTTGCGAGGGCGCGGGGGACTTTCGAGAGGAGGGGAAGGGGAAGGTTGGGCGCGGGCGTAGAGCGGGAGGGCGGGGCGGGGGGGAAGCGGGTGGGTCTCGGCGGGGGCCGGGTGAGGCTAAGAGAGGCGGGAACG
>CALWRM010000074.1 GCA_944383925.1 uncultured Clostridia bacterium | reverse complement strand
ATGCGCTCGCAAAACTCCTTGCTGATGGCCACCAGGTCGTTGTCCGGGCTGGCGCCCAGGGAGCCGGTGCACAGCGTGATGCCGTTGCGCACGGAGGGCTCGATCTGCTTCATGCGGCGGTAGCTCTGCGCGCCGGTGATGATGCGCGGCAGGCCGAACAGCGGCCAGGGGGGATCGTCCGGGTGGATGGCCATGGAAACGTTGGCCTCCTTGCAGGCGGGGATCACCCGGTGCAGGAAATAGGCGAAGTTTTCCCACAGCTTTTCGGCGTCCACGGCCTCGTACTGGGCCAGCAGGTCCCGCAGGCCCTCCTTGGTGTAGCTCTCGTCCCAGCCGGGCAGGGACAGGTTGCTCTCCTTGGGGTCCATGGCGCGCACCGTGGCGTCGTCATAAGCCAGGGCGTTGGAGCCGTCCTCCAGGGGCTTGGCCAGCTCGGAGCGCAGCCAGTCGAACACGGGCATGAAGTTGTAGCAGATCACCCGAACGCCGGCCTTGCCCAGGCGCAGGATGTTCTGGCAGTAGTTGTCCAGCAGCCGCTCGCGGCTGGGCAACCCCAGCTTGATGTCCTCGTGCACGGGAACGGACTCCACCACCTCGAAGGCCAGGCCGTTCTTCTCCGCCTGGGTCTTCAGATGGTCGATGGAGCTCTCCGGCCACACCTCGCCCGCGGGCACATCGTACACCGCGGAGACGATGCCGGACATGTTGGGGATTTGGCGGATCTTTTCCAAGGTAACGGGGTCTGCGTCCCCATACCAGCGAAACGTCATCTTCATAGCAGACACCACCTCGTCTAAAGTTTACAATAAAACGCCGCTCCGCACAAGGGCCAAGCCCGGCCCCCGCCCAGGAAATCCGGTTTGGAACCGCCATGTGAAACCGCGTTCCGTCCTTTGGACCAAGCCCCCGGGTTGCAAAAGCCCCGCCGCGAAAAACTCGCGGCGGGGCGGGCCAAGGGCGCTCAGCCCTTGGGGCGGTAGTCCTGGCGGGTGCGGGGCTCGCGGCGGGGCTGCTGCGCGCGGGCCTTGTAGACCGTGGGTTCGTCGTCCTCCTCCGCCTCCTGCGGTTCGGGCACGGCCGGCCTTGGCGGCGCCGGGTCCGCCTTGCGGGGGCTGTATTGGCTGGCGAAGCGGCTGATCTCCGCGCGGGCGTCCTCGTCCGGCTCCACGTAGCCGTAGCTGTCCGGGGGGGAGAAATCGGGGGTGGTGTACACCGTGGAGGTGATGAAGTCCTCCGCCTCCTCGGCCTGGCGGCGCCGGCGCGAGCGGACCTGCAGGATGACCAGCACCACGATGCAGGCGATGATCAGCAGGATCAGGAAGATGAAGAGCACCAGCAGCCAGGGGCTAAAGCCGGTCGTGCCGGAGTTGACGGGGATGGAGCTGGGTTCCGGGGACAGGCTCTGGGGGGTATCGGTCAGTTGGGGAGCGTTGACCAGGATTTCCAGGGGCGCGCTGGCGGCCTGCACGGGCTGGCCGTCGGGCTGCAGGGCCTCGGCCAGGAAGGTGAAGCTGGTGGTCTCGTCTGCGGAAATGGAGATGTTGAACACCTGCACGCCCGGCTCCAGGGTGGAGGTGCGGGTGAGCACGTTGCCGCGGCCGTCGCTGATGGTGAGCTGCTCCATGCTGTCCTGGCCGGTGTTGCGCACCACCATGCTGAAGCTGACCTCGCCGGGGGCGTCCAGGGAGGTCTGGCCGGCGGTGACCTCCAGCTCCAGCTGGCCGGCCGGGGCGGGGCTTTCCGCCGGCAGCACCTCGATGGTCAGCGGGTCGGAGCTAAAGCTGTAGCTCTTGCCAGAGGCGTCCGTGGCCACGGCGGTGAAGCGGTAGCTGGTGGTCTTGGTGGGGTTGACGATCTTGGTATAGGTATTGACCTTGCCCACCTCCATGGAGATGCCCTCGGCGATCTTGCCCAGGCTCTCGTCGGAAATGGTGACGGAGGTGAAGGGGATGTTGCCCTCGTTGGAGATGTTCAGCGTCAGGGTTGCCCGGTCGCTGGAGAGGATGGAGTTCAGGTCCGACTTGAGGGTCAGGGCGAGCTTGGGGTTGCTGGGGGTAAGGGTCAGGGGCTCCAGGCTCAGCTGGTACACCCTGGCGCTGCCGCCGGAGACGGTGTAGCTGACCTGGGGCTTGCTCTCCACGGTCTTGGTGACGGTCAGGCTCTGCGTGAAGGTCTTGCTGTGGCCCACCTCCAGGTAGTCCAGCGTGGCCACCTCGTCGCCGGAAACGGCGCTGTCGCTGATCCGCAGGTTGGCCAGGGGCATGTCGCCGTCGTTGCGCAGGGTATAGCTCAGCTGGATCTTGCCCTGCTCGTCCATGGCGGAGGCGGTGCGGGTAAAGCTGAGCTCCGGCTCGGCATATTGTCCGCCGACGGCCACGTAATAGGTGTTTTCCATGGCCGCGCCGTCAAAGTCGATGTAATACAGGGTGATGGGGAAATCGTTGTAGGTGGTGGAATAGGAAATGCCCAGGGGCTGGGTGCGCAGAAACAGGTCCGAGCTGCCGTAAATTTCCGGCTGGCTGGCGATGGTGTGGTTGTCGTAGACCAGCTCCACGTTGGAAATGAACTGGTCCGGGGATCCATTGGCGACGGTGAGGTCCACCTCCAGGATCAGCTGGTCGTTTTCGCCCTGCACGGGCACGATGTTCAGGCGAAGATCCGCCCGGGCGACGGCCCCGGCGGGCAGGGGCAGGAGCAGCAGGCATATGAAAAGCGCGGCCAGCGCCGACAACAATCGTTTCATGACATGATCGTTCCTTCCATGGCGTCCAAGGGGCGCGCAGGCCCCATGCATCATCCTTCATTTTAGGCAATGGGACGTCACTTTGTCAAGCGTTGCGGCGTTAAGGCAGAAAAAGGCTGCGCCGTCTAGGGCAGGATGCGCCTGCACTCCATGTAGTAGCGCTTCTCGTTGGCCTGGCCCATGGAAAAGGCCTTGCGCGGCAGGGGGCCGCCGGCGATGGCGTCAAAGAGGGTGTATTTGTCCATGGCGGGCAAGAGGATGGCCGCGTTGCCGGGCTTTGCGCCAAGCTCGAGGGCGGCCCGGTCGCCGTGCACGTAGTCCAGGCGTTCGAAGGCCTCGCCCTGCAGGCGGTCCAGCAGGCCTTGCAGGCTCCGCAAGGGCAGCGAACGGTAGAGCGTCGCGCCGCCGGCGCCGCACAGCAGGGCCTGGCCGGGGGCCGGGCGGGTTTTGGGGCTTGCCGCCTCGCCGTCAAAGGACTCCAGCGCCCGGGAAAGGGCCTGCGGCTGGACGGAAAACAGGCAGCGGTGGATGGGCTCGAACACCAGGGCCGGGTCGAAGAGGTTGGTCAGCTCACACATGGCGTAGCGGGCCGGATGGTCCGCGGGGGCGTCCTGCCCGCGCTTTTGCCAGATGGCCTTGGCCGTGGCCAGGGAATGGTTGCCGTCGCCCACGGCCAGGAAGGGTTGCCGGCCCCTTTGCTCCCACAGGGAGGAAAGGGCTTCGCGGACCCGCTCCAGCTCCTCGCCCTGGACGGCCCAGCCGGTCAGCCGGCCGCCCTCCAGGGGTAGATCCAGGTCGTAAAGGGGAGGGTGCGGCGCCAGGCAGGCGTAGAGGGGCTCCAACAGGGTGCGCTGCGGATCGTTGGCGAGCAGCAGGATGTGGGAGCATTCCAGGCTGGCCCGCTCCCGCACGCGGATGCGGGGCGGCAGGCGCTCCAGGATGGTGCCCTCCGTGGCGCGGATGGGCGAGGCGGAGTCGGGGGAAAAGTCGTAGGCCTCCAGGTCCACGGCCAGCACGAGCCCCAGCCGCGACCCGCTCTGGGTGGTCCGGCGCGTGAGCACAAAGCCCCGCACCCGCCGGTTCAGCACGCCCGTCTGGTAGCGCTCCATGGCGTCGAGCATCCGGGGCAGGCGGGCCTCCGCCTGGGATAGGTAGCACTCCGGCAGCACCATGCGCAGGGTGGAGGGCTTTTCGCCCACCAGCTCCTCCAAGCGGCTCCAGATCTGCGGCTGGGAGGTGTATTGGTCGCAGGCCACGCAGGCCCAGCTGGATTCCACGGGGGCGTCGGGCAGGAGCAGCTCGGGCACGCAAAGGCCCATCTGCGCAAAGGATCGCATCGTCGTCGTCCTCCCTTAGGCAAAGCTTTTTCTCATTATCGCCGCTTCACCTTGTGTTTACAAGGCCACAAATGCTATAATAATGCAAAATCATTTCAAGGAGGGCGTGCGAATGGGGCTCAATCGCGAGGGCTATGTCCTGTTGGCCCTATTTGTCTACCTGCTGGTGCTGCTGTTCTCCGGCTTCCGCCTCTACGGCCGCAGCGACGGGGAGCCGCGGGGCGGAACGGAGGGCCGGCTGGCCGACGCCCTGGCCTATTTCGGGGCCGGGCCCCTGCCCCTGCTGCTCTTCGGCCTGCCCGGCCTGCTGCTGCTGGACGGCTGGCCGCGCCTGGCCGCCGGGCTCTCCCTGGCCCTTGGCTGTTGCCTGTTGCCCCTGCTGGGCGGCCGGCTGGAGCGGGCCATGGAGCGCGCCCAAGCCAGCACCGTCTACGAGCTGCTCGCGCGCACCCTGGGTTCGCCCCTGGCGCTATCCGCGCTGGCGCCCCTGCTGGGGCTGTTTGGCGTGTTTCTCCTGGCCGGCTGCGTGGGGCTGCTGGCCAAGCTGGCCTCTTCGGCCTTTTCCCTGGCCTACAACATCGCCGTGTACTTTTCCGGCCTGCTGGTGCTGCTGCTCTGCCTGTTCTCCACCCCGCCCGCCCAGCGCCGCCACGGCCGCCTACTGGCCCTGGTCCTGCCCCTGTGTCTGATCGGCCTGGCGCTGGGCCTGGCCCTCGGCGGCAGCCTCGACGAGGCGGCCAGCCCCGCCGTCGCCTTTTCCCTGACGGATCTTGGGGCGGACCTCTGTCTGGGCCTTGGGGTTCTTGGCAGCGTCTCCTTGCTCCACGCCCTGCCGAGGCGGCGCTCCGGCCGGCAACTTCTGGGCTTCATCGCCCTGCAGGCCGCGCTCTGGCTCCTTTGCCTGGCCAGCCTGCTGGTCCTGGTCCTGTGCTTGGGCGGGGCCGCCGGCTCGCTCGGCGCCCTGGCCTCGGCGGAAACAGCCTATCTGCTGGCCGCCCAGGACGGCTTTTCCCCCCTCGCCTGCGCGCTGCTGCTCCTGGCCCCCTTGGCCGTGGGCCTGAGCGGCGGTACGGGCGCCGGGGAGGCCGTCCGCCAGGCTTTGGAGGAGGGGCTTTGCCTGTGTTTCCCGCTGCTGGAGGGCCGCAAGCGGCGCCTGGCCGGCCTGCTGGCCCTGGTCCTGGCCGCCGGGCTGGCGGTGCTGCTGGCCTTGCGCCAGGAAATCAGCGTCTACCAGCTGTATTCCGCGGGCTGGGCCGGCATGGCCGCCTGCCTGGCCCCCCTACTGCTGGCCGGGCTGCTGCCCCTGCGCCTGGCCAAGCCCGCCTATCTGCTCTCCCCCCTGGTGGGGGCGGCCACGGTGCTGGCGTTCTTCTTTACGCCCAGCCTCTCCTCCGTGTCCCCGCTGGCGCCGGCGCTGCTGCTCAGCTGCCTGGCGGCGCTGCCCTTTGTCCGGCCCAAACCCCGAGAGGAGGCCTAGCCCTTGCGCCTGTTCCACGTCAGCGAGGATGGCAACATCGAGCGCTTCGTCCCCCGCCCGCCCACGCGGACGGACCTGGACCCGAACACCGGCCTGGTCTGGGCGCTGTGCGAGCGCACGCTTCCCAACTTCTTAACCCCCAGGGACGCGCCCCGGGTCTGCTTCCACGCCCACGAGCGCACCCCGCCCTCGCTGGTGGAGCGCCTGTTCTCCTTTCCGGACAGGCCGTATGTGGTGGCCGTGGAGGCCGCCTGGCTGGAGCGGCTGCGGCGCGTCAAGCTCTACCTATATGAATTCTCGCCCGAGGGCTTCGCGCTGCAGGACGAGAGCGCGGGCTACTACGTCTCCACCAAGACCCAAACGCCCTTGGCCCGCTGGGAGGTGGACGACTGCCTGCAAGCCTTGGCCCAGCGGCGCGTGGAGCTGCGCGTGTTGCCGGGGCTCTGGCCCCTTTGCCATCAAATCCAGGCGCTGGGGGGCGCCCTACACTGGTCCATGTGCCGCATGCAAAACGCGCTCCCGCCCCCATAGGACCCACGGGCGCGGACAACATGGGCTTTGCCAACAACCAACATGAGCATGGAGGAGGAATCGGCCTATGATCTGCGAACAGAACGAAAAAAAGAACCGGCTCATCGGAAACCTTCCCAAGATCGGCATCCGCCCCACCATCGACGGCCGCCGCAAGGGCATACGCGAGAGCGTGGAAGAAAAGACCATGAACATGGCCAAGGCCGTCAAGGCCCTGTATGAGAGCACGCTGCGCCACTCCTGCGGCCTGCCCGTGGAGTGCGTCATCGCCGACACCACCATCGGCGGCGTGGCGGAGGCGGCCGCCTGCGCGGAGAAGTTCAAGCGCGAGGGCGTCGGCTTCACCCTCACCGTGACGCCCGTCTGGTGCTACGGCTCGGAAACCATGGACATGGACGAAACCTGCCCCAAGGCCATCTGGGGGTTCAACGGCACCGAGCGGCCGGGCGCGGTGTATTTGGCGGCGGTGTTGGCCGCCCATAACCAGAAGGGCCTGCCCGCCTTCTCCATCTACGGCCACGACGTGCAGGACGTGGACGACAACACCATCCCCGAGGACGTGCAGGAAAAGCTGCTGCGCTTCGCCAGGGCCGGCTTGGCCGTGGCCCAGATGCGGGGCAAGAGCTACCTGTCCATGGGTTCGGTGGCCATGGGCATCGCCGGCTCCATGGTGGACGCCTCCTTCCTGGAGAGCTATCTGGGCATGCGCGCCGAATCCATCGACATGAGCGAGTTCATCCGCCGCATGCAGGAGGGCATCTTCGACCAGGAGGAGTATGCCCTGGCCCTGGCCTGGGCCAAGGAAAACGTGCAGATCGGCGAGGACCTTTGCAACAAGGACCGCACCCACGACCAGGCCACCAAGGAGAGGGCGCTGGAAACCTCCATCAAAATGGCCATCATCGCCAGGGACCTGATGGTGGGCAACGAAAAGCTCCAGCAGATGGGCTTCGTGGAGGAGAGCTGCGGCCACAACGCCATCGCGGCGGGCTTCCAGGGCCAGCGCCAGTGGACGGACTTCATGCCCAACGGCGACTTCATGGAGGCGCTGCTCAACTCCTCCTTTGACTGGAACGGCATCCGCGAGCCCCACGTGGTGGCCACGGAAAACGACATGGGCAACGGCATCTCCATGCTCTTTGGCAAGCTGCTGACCAACACCGCCCAGGGCTTTGCGGACGTGCGCACCTATTGGAGCCCCGCGGCCGTGGAGCGGGTGACGGGCTGGAAGCCCGAGGGCCTGGCCAAGGACGGCTTCATCCACCTGATCAATTCCGGCGCGGCCTGCCTGGACGCCACCGGCGCCTGCAAGCGGGACGGCAAGCCCGTGATGCTGCCCTGGTGGCAGCTGAAGGCCGAGGACGCGGAGGCCATGATGCGGAGCACCCGCTTTAGCTACGGCAACCTGGGCTATTTCCGCGGCGGCGGCTATTCCTCCACCTTCCTCACCGAGGGCGGCATGCCCATGACCATGACCCGGCTCAACTTCGTCAAGGGGCTCGGGCCCGTGTTGCAGGTTGCCGAGGGCTATTCCGTGGCCCTGCCCGAGCAGGTTTGCAAGACCCTTTGGGACCGCACCGACCCCACCTGGCCCTGCACCTGGTTCGCGCCCAGGCTCACCGGCAAGGGCGCCTTTACGGACGTCTACTCCGTCATGGCCAACTGGGGGGCCAACCACGGCGCCTTCTGCTACGGCCACATCGGCGCGGACATGCTGACCCTGGCCTCCATGCTGCGCATCCCCGTGAGCATGCACAACGTGGACGAGTCCAAGATCTTCCGCCCCAGCGCCTGGAACGCCTTTGGCACCATGGACCGCGAGGGCGCGGATTTCCGGGCCTGCCAGAACTTCGGGCCCCTCTATAAGCGGTACTGACGCCCGCGACGGACGCGCAAGGGAGCGAAAAAAATTCTTGCAAGGGAGCGATTGCGCCATGATCAAGCTCGGGGTCTGCTCCAGCGTGGACAACGCCGCGCTGCTCAAGGAGATCGGTTTTGATTATTTGGAGCTTGGGATGAGCTCCACGTCCGCCCTGTCCGAGGAGGAGTTCGAGGTCCTGCGCCGCAAGGCGGAGCGGGCCGGCCTGCCGGTGTTGGCCATGAACGGCATGCTTCCCTCCGACTTTCACCTCTGCTCCGACCAGCTGGATACGCAGGGCCTGACCGCCTATCTGCACAAGGCCTTTTCCAGGGCGCAGGCCCTGGGCGTGAAGACGGTGGTCTTCGGCAGCGGCGGGGCCCGCCGCTATCCCCTGGACATGGAATATGCCCTGGCCATGGATTATCTGGTGGCCTACCTGCGCCTGGCCGGCCCGCTGGCCGACAATTACGGCCTGTCCATCGCCGTGGAGCCCCTGCGCGAGCAGGAATGCAACATCATCAACAGCGTGATGGAGGCGCGCCAGCTGGCCAAGATGGCCAACCAGGCCAACGTGGGCGTGTTGGCGGACCTGTTCCACATGGCCGCCGGCAAGGAGGGCTTCATGGGCATGCGCCTGGGGCCCCTGCTCCACTGCCACATCGCCGAGGCCGCCAAGCGCGCCTATCCCAAGGCGGGCGACGGCAGCCAGGGGCTGTACGACAGCTTCTTCGAGGCCCTTCGCCACGTGGGCTACCAGGGCGGGGTGAGCATCGAGGGCAGCGCGCAAAACCTGGAGCAGGACGCGCGGCAGGCCTTCGCCCTGCTGGACGGCCTGCGCAGGGCCTAGGCCTTCCATCGGGCACAAACCACAGGGGCTGCCCCTCCGCCGGCGCGGAAGGGCAGCCCCCGCTTTGTCCCCGCCCTTGCGAACAATCCTTCCCCCGGCAAGGCCGGGGGTTTTGTACAGACGGGCAAAGCCCTGGAACGCCGGCGCACGCGCCGCGTTGGTACGGTCTGCCAGATGCGAGAGCCTCTTGCTTGCCGCTCGTAAACGGGTTTCTTCGATGCTTCTCCTCTTCGCCCGCCGCATCCGCGCCATGCCCTCCCCATCAGAATTCTCTGTTCCGATATCCGCCTTTCCGCTCCAGGCGTCCTTGCGCTTCGGTGATGTTCGGTTTTTTTCCATTGGCGCAGCGTTCTTAAGGTTTCTCCGCTCTCCCGCCGTCTCCGTCCGCCAAACGCGTTTCTCCGATATTTCTGTGCAAACACGAGATGGTTTTGCAAGTCCGGCTCACATGCGATCAACCGCTTCACGCCGCAAGAGCGGCATTGGCCTCCTCTTGAACCGCTTGCCCAGCGAGACGTTTTCGGCATACGAAAAAGAGGGCGCGAGCCCCTTTTTTTCGCAAGGGGATCGCGCCCGCTCTGGTTGGTCCGGTCCAGGAGCTTAGTCCTCCTCTTCCTCCGTCAGCCTCTCGATCCTGGCCCCGAGGCGCTTGAGCTTTCGCTCCAAATGCTCGTAGCCGCGGTCGATGTAGTGCACGTTGTAGATATCCGTCTGGCCTTCGGCCATTAGGCCGGCCACCACCATCGCCGCCCCGGCCCTAAGGTCCGTGGCCTTGACCGGGCAGCCCATGAGCTTGGGCACGCCGTCGATGATGGCGAAGCGGTCGTTGACCCTGGAGATGCCGCCCATGCGGCGGATCTCGTCCAGGTGCTTAAAGCGCATCTCGAAGATGGTTTCGTGGATGATGCTGGTGCCCTTGGCCGTGGAGAGCAGCACGGAAATGGGCTGCTGCAGGTCCGTCGGGAAGCCGGGGTAGGGCTGGGTCTTGATGTTGACGCGGCGGTGGCGGCCGTCGGAGCGAACGCGGATGGAGTCCTCGCCGATGCCCTCGTCCACGCGCACGCCCATCTCCAATAGCTTGGCCGTGAGGGCCTCCATGTGGGTGGGCAGCGCCCCGCGGATGAGCACGTCCCCGCGGCTGGCGGCCGCGGCGATCATCAGGGTGCCGGTCTCGATTTGGTCGGGAATGACGGCATAGGTGCAGCCCTTTAGGCGCTTGACGCCCCGGATGCGGATGTTGTCCGTGCCGGCGCCCTTCACCGAGCCGCCCATAGCGTTGAGGAAGTTGGCCAGGTCCACGATGTGGGGCTCCTTGCCGGCGTTGACGATCTCGGTGTTGCCCTCGGCCAGGGCCGCCGCCAGCATCACGTTGATGGTAGCGCCCACGGAGGGCATGTCCAGATAGATCACGCTGCCGCGCAGCCTGTCCGCCTGCACCCGGATGCGGCCGTGGTCGGTCTCCACGGTGGCGCCCAGGGCCTCGAAGCCCTTGATGTGCTGGTCGATGGGCCGGTTGCCGATGTCGCAACCGCCGGGGTAGGAGACCACGCTGGTGCCAAAGCGCGCCAGCAGGGCGCCGAGGAAGTAGTAGGAAGCGCGCAGCTTGCAGGCCAGATGCTCCGGGACGCTGCTGCCCTGCAGGTGGCTTGGATCGATGCGCATCACGCCGCCGTCCATCTCCACCTTCGCGCCAAGGGCGATCAGGATGTCCCGCATCACATGGATGTCCTCGATATCGGGCAGGTTCTCAATCGCGCAGGGCTCGCTGGACATGGCGGCCGCCGCAATGATCGCCAGGGCGGTGTTTTTTCCGCCGCTGACCGTGGTAACCCCTTCCAAGCGGTGCCCGCCAAAGACGCGCAGCTTTTCAATCGCCATCGTTCGGTTCCGGCCGCAAGGCCGGTTCACCTCTCCTTCCATTGCATCGATCAATGCATCGATCTATACGCTGTCATATATCAATAGTATACACACAAGCGCAGGCCGGAACAAGCAATTCGTGTAAAAAACAGGAGCAATCCGGCGCTTATCCTACAAAACGAAGCTATGCGCCGGCGGGTTGCGGCAAGATGCGCAGCAGGAAGCGGAAGCGGCCGCCCGGCTGCAGGC
>CALWRM010000073.1 GCA_944383925.1 uncultured Clostridia bacterium | reverse complement strand
GGGAAGCCCGCCGCCTTGGGGGTGGCCACGCGCCGGGACCCCGCCGCCTTGCGGACGGGGCGGCGCGGCGACCGCCGTCCGCCGCGCGGAGCGGACCGCCCACGGAAAGCCCGCCGCCTTGGGGGTGGCCGCGCACGGAAACCCCGCCGCCTTGGGGGGGGGCGCACTACGGAAACCCGCCGCCTTGGGGAAACGGTAGCGCAACGAAAACCGGACGCCTTTTGCGGAACGGACCGCACACGGAAAACCCCGCCGCCTTGCGAATGCGATGGCGCGGCGAAAACCGGCCGTCTCGCGGAACGGACCGCGCACGGAAAGCCCGCCGCTTTGGGGCGGCCGCACGGCGGGAACCCGCCGCCTTGCGGATGCGGTGGCGCGGCGAGCGCCGGACGCCTTGCGGAAACAGCCGCGCGCGAAAGACTCCCTTGACAAGCGCGGCGCGCCGCCCTATGTTGTTGGTAATCCATCGCGCGCTTTGAGGATGGGGGCCCCGGCCAAGGGGCGCCGACAACGCAAGACAGGGGGTCAACTCATGAAGCATCTGGACTTTAACCATGCCTGGCTCTTCGAATACGCCAAGGACGAGGAGTGGCTGCGCCGCGCCGCCAAGGGCCGGGGCCAGACGGTCAACCTTCCCCACGACTTCCGCATTTCCCTGCCCACGGATCCCGCCTCCCCGGGCGGGGCCAACGAGGCCTATTTCCCCGGCGGCTACGGCTATTATGAAAAGCGCTTCCAGGCCGACGAGGCGCTGCTTTCCGGGCCCTGCTATCTGTACTTCGACGGGGTTTACCGCATGAGCGAGCTTCGCCTGAACAACCAGCTGCTCTGCCTGCACCAGGGGGGCTATTCCCCCTTCTACGTGCGCATCGACCAGGGGCTGCGCAGGGGGGAAAACACCCTGTGCCTGCGGGTGAACGCCAACCTGCTGCCCGGCTCCCGCTGGTATCCGGGCGCCGGCATCTACCGGGGCGTGGAGCTGCTTTCCGCCGCCTCCCCCGTCCACCTGCTGCCGGACGGCCTTTGGCTGGAGACCCTGGCCCTGGAGGGGGCGGGCGCCCGGTTGCAGGCCTGCGCCAGGGTCTCCAAGGCCTGCCCGCGGGTGCGCTTCACCCTGCTGGAGGGCCAAACCCCCCTGGTCCAGGCCGAGGCGGACGCCGCCGACGGCCTGGCCACGGCCGCCCTTTGCCTGGAGCGCTGCCGGCCCTGGAGCGCGGAGGATCCCTATCTCTATACCCTGCGGGCGGAGGCCCTGGACGGCCAGGGCCGCTGCCTGGACGAGGAGCGCGTGCAGGCGGGCGTGCGCACGGTGACCGTCAACGCCGAGCAGGGCCTGCTGGTCAATGGCAAGGCCGTCAAGCTCAAGGGCGGCTGCGTGCACCACGACAACGGCCTGTTGGGCGCGGCCAGCCACCGGGGCAGCGAATACCGCAAGGCCCGCCTGCTGAAGCAGAACGGCTTCAACGCCGTGCGCTGCGCCCACAACCCGCCCTCCGCCAGCTTCCTCAACGCCTGCGACGCACTGGGGCTCTACGTGGTGGACGAGGCCTTCGACGCCTGGCGCGAGGGCAAGCGCGCCCTGGACGAGCACATCTACTTCCTGGATTGCTGGCAGGAGGAGATGACCGCCATGGTGCGCCGCGACCGCCGCCATCCCAGCGTCGTGCTCTGGTCCACGGGCAACGAGGTGCAGGAGCGCAGCGGCATGTCCGACGGCGCCGCCTGGTCCCGGCGCCTGGCCGGCTTCCTGCGCGAGCTGGATCCAAGCCGGCCCATCACCAACGCCCTGTGCGGCTTCTTCGAGGAGACGGAGCTGCAGGAGATGGAGCTCAACGGCCTGTCCACCCTTTCCGAGGGCAAGGACTATTGGGCCCAGCGCTCGGAGGGCTTTGCCGCGCCGCTGGACGTGGTGGGCTACAACTACCTGCTGGACCGCTACGAGAAGGACCACGCCCTCTTCCCCCGCCGGGTTCTGCTGGGCACGGAGTCCTTTCCCCTGGAGGGCCTGGCCAATTGGCGGGCCGTGGAGCGCTTGCCCTACCTGATCGGCGACTTCGTCTGGACCGCCCTTGACTACCTGGGCGAGGCGGGCATCGGCCGGAGCAGCTTCTCCGGCCCCTTGAGCGGCTTGCCGGCCCATCCTTGGCGGGTGGCCAATTGCGGCGATCTGGACATCACCGGCCGCAAGCGGCCCCAGTCCCATCTGCGCGACTTCTATTGGACCGACCGCACGACGCCCTACCTGTGCGTCCAGCATCCCCGGCACTTTGGCCGCGAGGAATCCCTCAGCAACTGGGGCTGGCCCCAGCTGCTGGAGAGCTGGACCTTCCCCGGCCACGAGGGCCAGAACGTGGCCGTAACGGTCTACGGCCGGGGGGCGAGCCTGCGCCTGCTGCTCAACGGCCAGGCCGTGGCCTGCCAGCCCCTGCGGGACTTTGCCGCCCGCTTCACCCTGCCCTATGCGCCCGGCCGGCTGGAAGCCGTGGCCCTGGACGAGCAGGGCGGGGAAATCGGCCGCTGCGCCCTGGAAACCGCCGGCGCGCCCGCCCAGCTGCGCCTTGCGGCCGAAAAGGAGAACATGCCCGGCACCAAGCTGCGCTATGTGTGGATCGAGCTCACGGACGGCCGCGGCGTGCTCTGCCCCAACGCCCAGGACCAGCTGCGTCTGGAAACGCTGGGCTGCCGGCTGCTGGCTCTCGGCAACGCGGACCCCTGCTTCTCCGGCAGCTACGCCTCTTCCGTCTGCCCCCTGTACCAGGGCCGCGCCCTGGCAATCCTGCGCGTCGAATCCGCCTACCCCTGCGTGCGGGCCCTTGTCCAGGGCCTGCCGGAGCAGAGCCTGCGGCTGTGAGCCCCGCCCCCTAGCCGCTGGCCTTTCCCTCGCGAACGGCACGCCCCATCGCTTTGCCAACGGGCCCTTCCCCACGCGAACGGCACGCCCAAGGGAAGGCCCTTCCCCCCGCGGGCAGGGCGCGTAAGGAGGCCTTTCCCTGCGAACTGCCTGCCCGCCATTTCGCCGCGGGCCTTTCCCCACGCGAACTTCCCGCCCCACGAACGGCCTGCCCGTCGCTTTGCCGCGGGCCTTCCCCCACGCGAACTTCCCGCCCCGCGAACGACACGCCCAAGGAAGGCCCTTCCTCTCGCGGACAGCCCCCGCAAGGCTGGCCTTCCCCCAACGGGCGGCCCCCGCAAGGCTGGCCTTTCCTCGTGGACGGCCCGTCCCGCCGCTTCGCCGCGGGCCCTTCCCCACGCGAACTTCCCGCCCCGCGAAAGCCCGCCCAAGGAAGGCCCTTCCTCTCGTGATCGGCCCGCCCAAGGAAGGCCTTTCCCCTATGGGCGGGGCGCGCCACGAACGGGGCGGCCTCCTGTTCCGGCGCGCAGGGAGGGCCCATCTTGCGGGGGAGCGGAAATTTCACGGTTTCCCCAAAAAAGCCCTTGACAAATTTCTCCCTTTGCGCTATGATCATATCTGCGCCCGAAAAG
>CALWRM010000072.1 GCA_944383925.1 uncultured Clostridia bacterium | reverse complement strand
AACTTCTTGCTCATTATTTATAAGAGAATTTCTAATATTATCTATACTAGTTTCACTCTCACCATTAAATTCGTTGTTTAAGATATTTAATTGCTCCGCATCATTTACAGTTGCTATTCTTACCATTGCAACCTCCATAAATTATTATCTATTCGACCTATTCAAGTTTATCGGTCTGTCTAATCATATCATACGTCTTCAATTTATACAAGAACAATTCTGGCAGACATTACTGCCGGGACTGAAACTGTTTTACGAACGCTCCCGATTTGGCCGGGGGCTTGTCTTGGCATTTCCGCTTGGCAAGGGAGATCAGCGCTTCCGTTTGTCGCCGTCCGCCGGTTCCTCCTCCTTGGGGGCCTTTGCGCGGCGCCTATGGCGGCGCAGGCACAGGGCCACCGTAAGCCCGGCCACGCCGGCCAACACCAGCAGCAGGCCCAGCGCGGGAAGGGCGCCATAGAGCCAAACCACGAAGTTTTGGCTGCCAAGGACGATGGAATCCCAGGTGTTTTGCAGGGAGACCTGCATGCGCTCCCAAAGGGTGAGGCTCACGGGCGAGGCCCGCCGCACCTCTTCTAGGTTGTAGTAGACGGTGGAATAATTCACGCGGGCATCCCAGGATTGCAGGCTGCCGGTCAGGGATTCGATCTGGTAATAGATGCGGTTGAGCTCCGATTCGATGGAGATCAGCTCATCCACGGTTTCGGCCTTGTCCATCAGGGCCAGGATGCGGTCGTACTGGGTTTGGTAGCCCTCCAGCCTGCGCTCGGTGTCGAAGTATTGGTCGGTCACGTCCTCCTCGTAGATGGAGGATTCCTGCACGACGCCCACGCCCTCGCTCTGGCTCAGGAAGGCGTCCAGGGAATCGGAGGGAATGCGCACCGTCAGGCTGAGGCTGCGCCCATAGCCGTTTTCGCCGGGCTCCAAGGCCGTTCCGCTGGCGTGCTGGGAGGTGATGTAGCCGCCAAGCTCCTGCACCAGGGCGGTGATGGCGTCCCGATCCTCGTCGAAGTTGTCGCTATGGACGTAGACCTCCGCGGTGCGGATGATCTTTAGCCCGTATTCCTCGCCCGTGGACTGGGCCTGGGAATTGCTGGAGGTTACGGCGTCGCCGCTCCCCGCGCCGGTATCGCGCATGGCGCTGTCCGCGGTGACGGAGGCGGACTCGCCCTCTTCGGCCGGCACCTCCGCGGCAGCCATGAACGTGGGTTCGGGCGCGGCGGCGGGAGCCAGCATCGACTTTTCCACATAGGCGTCGTCTGCGGCATATCCATCGCTGCTCCCCGCGGTGGCCGCCTGGCTGGCCCCGGCGCCCAGGCCAGAGCCCAACGCGCCCAGCACCAGCGTGCCGGACAGCAGGACGACGGCCACCGCCGCCGCCGCGGCCCCCGCGATCCTCCAGGAGGACCAGGAGCGCCGGCTGCGCTTGGCCTTGGCCGGGGCCTTGTCGTGCAGGATGGCCTCGCGCACGCCCTGCATCAGGCTCTCGGGGGCGCGGATGTCCTCCCCAAGGGCGCCCAAATCGAAGATGAGCTGCCGGAGCTGGGCCTCTTCCCGGGCGCAGTCCTCGCAGTGGGCGATGTGGGCCCGCAGCTCCCCGGTCTGCATTTCATCCAATGCGTCGGCCAGATAACGGCCGATCAGTTCCTTGCAATCTTTACAATCCATCTGTCTTCTCCTCACGTCTTACATCGATAGCTGCCCGTGGGCTGGGGGAAAAACCAACGTTTGCGCGCGCACGTTTCTATCCGTTTGACGAAAGTTTTGCGCAATTGTTGCGATGCTGAGACAATATCCCTTGGAGGCGTTGACGGCCCCTGCAAATGCGGGATTTGACGGTGTTCAGGTTCAGGTCCAGGGCGTTGGCCACCTGTTCGTAGCTCAAGCCCTGCACGTCGCGCAGCACCACGGCGGCGCGCTGGTCCGCGGGCAGCTGAAGGATGGCCCTTTGCAGCTCCTCCAGGTTTTCGCGGCGGATGGCCGCCTCCTCGGGGCAAGGCGCTTGGGAGGGCAGCTCGTGGCCGGCCTCCTGTAGGGCTTCCATCGAAAGAAGCTCGCTGCGCTTGCGCCGGCGAAGCTCGTCGATGCAGGCGTTGGTGGCGATGCGATAGGCCCAGGTATCGAAGTTTGCCTGCTCCCGAAAGGAGGACAGGCTGCGGTAGATGCGCAGCAAGGCTTCCTGGGCCAGGTCCTGGGCGTCCTGCGGGGAGCCGGTCATGCGCAGGCACAGCGCATAGATCCGGTGCTGGCTGGCTTGGACCAGGGCCTCGAAGGCGTCGGCATCTCCGGAAGCCGCCCGGCGTACCAACAAAGCGTCCGTTTCCATGGGTGATCCTCCTTACGAAGCGTCATTTACGTCGATGCAAGGTAAATTTCAAGGGAAAGCGGTTGCATTTTTCAAAAGAGTATAGTATACTCTATTCTATCGTGCCGAAGTGATGGAATGGCAGACGTGACGGACTCAAAATCCGTTGGTGGCGACACCGTGTGGGTTCAAGTCCCACCTTCGGCACCACGTCGGAGCAAGCGATGCAAAGCTTGCTCCGTTTTTTTATCATGTATCCAGGCCGCGACCAGGCCGCCGACAAAGGGCGACCGTCGCCCCGGGGGCCCGCGTGGGCCGGGCGGGCTGGGCTCGAGCGTCCGCGTTGAAAGGAAACGCAGGGTTCTACAGCATAGCTTGCGTAAAGTTTGACGAAAACGAAGGCCGCTTGGTTGCAGGAGAAAACGGGAAGATGAGGAAAGATTGAGAAGAAACGCGGCCGGATACCCCCGGCTTGTCAAAGGGAGGAACAAATGGCGGAGGCAGGGCATGCTAGGAGAGACGGAACCAGAGAGGAGAGAGCGCGATGAACGTGTTTGACATCATCGGCCCGGTGATGATCGGGCCTTCCAGCTCCCACACGGCGGGCGCGGTGCGTCTGGGGCTGGTGGCCAGGCAGCTGCTGGGCGGCGAGCCGGTGGAGGCGTCCATCGGGCTTTGCGGCAGCTTTGCCAGGACCTATAAGGGGCATGGAACGGACCGCGCCCTGGTGGCCGGCATCCTGGGGCTGCGCCAGGACGACGAACGCCTGCGGGGCAGCCTGGAGCTGGCGGCGCAGCGAGGGCTGAAGCTGTCGCTGCGGGAGGTGGAGCTGGAGGACGCCCATCCCAACACGGCCGTGATCGAGCTGACGGACGCCAAGGGCAAGAGCGTGCGCCTGGAGGGGGCGTCTATAGGCGGGGGAAACGTCCGGATCAGCCGGGTGAACGGCCTGCCCGCCGTATTCACCGGCGAACGGCCCACCCTGCTGGTGCTGCACCGGGACGAGCCGGGCGTCATCGCCGCCGTGGCCGATCGGCTGAGCCGGCAGGGCGCCAACATCTGCAGCTTTCAGCTGGCAAGGCTCCAACGGGGCGGGTTGGCCGTGATGACCATCGAGATGGATGCGGGGGTGCCGGAGCGGATGGACGAGGGGCTGTCAACCCTGCCCCAGGTGCTGTCCTGCACCTATTTGGCGCCCATTTGAAGAAGAGGCTGGAGCAATTGCGCGGGAAAGGCAGGCGGTAGGGATGGACTTGGACTACGGATCGCTGGCGGAGCTGGTCGCCCTGGCGGAGGCGCGGGGCGGGACGGTTTCCGAACTGGTGTTGGAACAACAGGCGGAACAGCTGGAGGAATCCCAGGAACAGCTGTATGAGAGGATGCGGGAGCAGTACAAGGTGATGGAGGCTTCTGCCGCCCAAGGGCTGAAGGAGGGCGTGCGGTCGGCCAGCGGGCTGACCGGCGGAGACGCCCATCGGGTAAGGCAACGCCTGGAGGAAGGGAGGAGCCTGTGCGGGCCCGTTTTCGCCGGCGCCCTGGCCAGGGCTATGGCCGTGGCGGAGTGGAACGCCGCGATGGGCCGCATCGTGGCGGCGCCAACGGCCGGCGCCTGCGGCATCCTGCCCGGCACCCTGTTGAGCTTGCGCCAGGCGCTCGGCCTGGGGGAAAGGGAGGTGGTGATGGCCCTGTTCACCGCCGGAGCCGTGGGCTTGGTCCTCTCGGGACATTTCCAGCTGGCCGGGGCGAAGGGTGGGTGCCAGGCAGAATGCGGAGCGGCCAGCGCCATGGCGGCAGCCGCTGCGGTGGAGCTGGCGGGCGGCGCGCCGTTCATGGTGGAAAATGCGGTGGCCATTGCGCTCAAGAGCAGCCTTGGGTTGGTCTGCGATCCCGTGGCCGGCCTGGTGGAGGCGCCTTGCATTAAGCGCAACGCGGCCGGGACGGCCACCGCCTTGATGGCCGCGGAGTTGGCCTTGGCGGGCGTGGCCAGCCTCATCCCCGCGGACGAGGTCATGCAGGCGATGAAGCGGGTGGGCGACGCGATGCCCCCGGCGCTGCGAGAGACAGCCGAAGGCGGATTGGCGGCAACGCCGACGGCCAAGCGGCTGTACGAGCGGGTGTTTGGCAAGGGCTGCGAGGCGTGCGGGGCCTGCGCCGGCGAATAGCGGATAGCGGATAGGCAGGCGAGGCGGTAAGAGGGGGGGGAATCCCTCCGTCAGGCTGCGCCTGCCACCTCCCTTTCACAAGGGAGGCAAAAGGCCCCGGCGAGAGAAGGCTTGCCGGAGCGCTTGGAGGAAGAGGGGCAGAGGCGATGGGCTCGCAGAGAAGGGATTGTCAAGGGAACGCTTTCCCTTGACCGCGGGGGTGCCGGGGGCGCGCAGTCCCCGGCCCCGCCCCGTTGCGCTGGCGCAGGAGTGGGAGAGCAAGGGAGGAATCCCTCCGTCAGGCTGCGCCTGCCACCTCCCTTTCACAAGGGAGGCAAAAGGCCCCGGCGAGAGAAGGCTTGCCGCAGCGCTTGGTGGAAGAGGGGGAAGGGGCGATGGGTTCGCAGAGAAGGGATTGTCAAGGGAACGCTTTCCCTTGACCGCGGGGGTGCCGGGGGCGCGCAGTCCCCGGCCCCGCCACAAGGCCCGGCGCATGCAATGCGCCGGGCCTTGTGGCATATGGGGTGAAGGGTTAGAGCTTGAAGTATGCCTTTGCGTTGTTGAAGGAGATGTCCTGGACCATTTTGCCCAGGAGGTCGAAGTCCGGATAGACCTCGCCCCGGTCCACCCAACCGCCGATCAGGCCGCAGAGAATGCGGCGGAAATATTCGTGCCGGGTATAGGAGAGGAAGGAGCGGGAATCGGTGAGCATGCCCACGAAGCCGGAGAGCAGGCCGATGGAGGCCAGGGTGGTGAGTTGCTCCCGCATGCCATGGAGGGTGTCGTTGAACCACCAAGCGCTGCCGTGTTGCAGCTTGCTGAGGCTGCCGCCCTGGAAGGAACCGATCACCGAATCGATCATGGCATTGTCCACGGGGTTGAGGGAATAGACGATGGTTCGGGGCAGGGCGCCGCGGCTTTCCAGGGCCCCCAACAGGCCGGCCAGCTTGGCGGCGCAGCCCGTATCGCCGATGGAATCAAAGCCGGTATCCGGTCCGAGGGCGCGGAACATGGGGGGATTGAGGTTGCGCTGGGCGCCGAAATGCAGCTGCATCACCATGTCGCGCTCGTGCAGGGCCTCGCCGAGGAAGAGCAGCAGATGGGTTTTATAGCCCTCGGCCTCCAAGGGGGTGATGGCTTCGCCCTTGCACGCCTTTTGCAGCACGGTTTCGGCGTAGCCTTCCGTGCAGGGCGCGTAGGGAATGGTGTCCAAGCCGTGGTCGGAGGCGCGGCAGCCCAGGGCTTGGAAGCGGTCTAGGGCCTGCAGCAGGGCCTGCTTGAGCTCCGCCAGGGACACGGGGCCCCCGCACAGCCGGCTCAGGTATTCCGCAAAGCCGGGCTTATCGATGTTCACGGCCTTGTCCGGCCGGTAGCTGGGCACAACGCGGACGCTGAAGCCCTTGTCCAGCGCCAGCGCGCCGTGGCTCATCAGGCTGTCCGCAGGGTCGTCCGTGGTGCCGATGGCGTAGACCTTGGAGCGGAGGATCAGGCCGCGCACGTGCATGTCCTCCTGGGCCAGGACCCGCTTGCCCAGGGCCCAGACCTCCGGCGCCGTCCGCTCGTTCAGGGGACCGTCGTAGCCGAAGAAGCGCTTCAGCTCCAGATGGGTCCAATGGTACAGCGGATTGCCCACGGCCTTGGCAACACAGGCGGCATAGGCCAGGAATTTTTCCTCCCAGGAGGCATTGCCGGTGATCTTCTCCTCCGGCACGCCGCAGGCGCGCATCAGGCGCCACTTATAATGGTCGCCGCCCAGCCAGGCATAGCCGAGGTTGTCCAGGCAGGCATCCTTGAGGATTTCGTCCGGGCTTACGTGGCAATGGTAGTCGATGATGGGCATGTCCTTGGCATAGTCATGGTACAGGCGCTTGGCGCTGTCCCCTTCCAGAAGAAAATCCTCGTCCATAAAGGGCTTCATGGCGGACCCTCCTTAGCGGTTCCAGGGCAGATCGCCCAAATTGATCACCCGAGCGCTGGCGTAGAAGGCCTTCTGGCGCTGGATCATTTCCTGCCGCTTGTCCGCCCATTCCGGGCCCATGTTGGCCACGGCGCCCCCTTCCTGGGAAAGCACCGCCCCAAAGCACCAGTTCATGCTCCACAGCCAGGGCGCGCCCTCCTGGAACATGCGGTCCGCGTTGGGATGCATGCCGCATTCGGCCAGGGCGATGGGCTTTTCCGGCGAAAGGGGCCGCAGCTGGTCAAACTCGGGCTTGAGGGGTTGGTCGCCCTGCTGGTAGACGTCGCGGGAGATGATGTCCACGCAGTCGTCGCCAGGATACCAGTCGGGATTGGTGGAGTTCCACACCCAAATCAGGTTGTTGAGCCCATGTACATGCACATAGCGGTCGTACATCAGCCGCCAGAGCTGCTTGCAAGGTTCGGGCCCCTTGGCGCCCCACCAGAACCAGCCGCCCTCCGCCTCGTGCAGGGGACGCCAGAGAATGGGAATGCCAAGATCCCGGAAACGCTTCAGATAGTCGGCCATCAGGTCCATGTCCCGCAGCAGGGCGGTGTATTCCGGGCAGTCGCCCTGCATGGCCACCTCCAGGTCGTAGTCCGTATACCTGGTGTAAAAGGCCTTGTTGTGGCCGCGCATGGGCGAAAACCAGTGCCAGGTATAGGTGACGATGCCCTTTTTGTTCAGCGCCCAGTCCACGGCCGTGTCCATGGTATCGCGATTTTCCATCACCTCGGCGATGGCGTCCTGGTCGGTATCGGCATAGTTGACGTTGGGCGAATAGCCCAGCAGCTCAAAGCCGCAGATGGCCGGCAGCTGGCCGGTCAGGGCTTGCAGGTCCCGCAGCTCCACGGGATCCTTGGTCTTGGTGTGCTGGGCCGAGAGCACCTTCTCCCCGGCGATGGAGCCAAGGTAGTCCATCAGCGCACGGGCTTCCTTGCTTGCGTTGGGATTGGTCAGGGTGTACATGACGAAAAATCCCCCTTCGTTGTATGCTTGGACCGGCGCCTAGAGCTCCATCTCGTCCAGGAGCAGGATGGCCTTGATGTAAATCTTCAAGGCGCGCAGCAGCCGGTCGAGGTCCAGAGCCTCGTCCGGACCGTGGGCGCCGCCGTGGCCCGGGGAGAACAGCTCCTTGGGCAGCTCGCCGCCGGGGAAGCCGGGCCCATAGGCAAAGGCGTTGGGCAACTTGCGGGCATAGGTGCCGCCGGCCATGGCGTAGGGCTTGCTGTCCTGGCCCGTCTCCTGGTTATAGAGCTCCGTCAGCTTCTGGACGGCCGGATGGTTCAAGGGGAAATGGTTGGGCGCGGAAACCCGCTCCAGATCCATGACGAAGCCGTGCTGGGCGCAGGCCGTGGCGATGGAATCGGTCAGGCGCTCGTCCCGTTCCTTGACGGGGTAGCGGATGTTGATGCCAAGGTCGGCGTGGCGGTCCCGCAGGCACAGGGTGGAGCCAACGCAGGTGAGCCGGCCGCTGATCTCGTCCTCGGAGAGGATGTGCAGCGTGGTGCCGTACACGTCGTCGTTCACCTTGTTCAGGAAGTGCAGGATGTTGAGGTCCTGCTCGGGCAGCAGCTCCGCCTTGAGCACCGCGTCGGTGAGCACGCGGATGGCGTTGACGGCGTTTTGCGGGAAGGCCGTGTGGCCGCAAACGCCCTTGGCCGTCAGGCGGATCACCCGCTCCTCCACCTGGGCCTCCACCTCCGCGGGCAGGGCGGCAAGGCCGGAGAGGGCCTTTTCGGTCTTGAGAATGGTCATGCTGGCGCTGTCCGGCACCACGTTGGACGCCAGGCCGCCGGACAGCTCCACCACGTTGGAGGTGAAGGGCGCCACGGACACCAGCCGCGCGTCGATGATGCCTTTTTCCGCGTAGCAGACGGGAAAGCCGCAGTCGGTCACGATGGACATCTTGGGCGGGTTGAAGTACTTGACGAAGTGCTCCACGTCCGCCATGCCCCGCTCCTCGTCCGTGCCAAGATACAGGGCGTAATTCTTCTTTAGGGGCAGGCCGAGCGCCTGTAGGCAGGAGAGCACGTACAGCAGGCCCACCACGGCGCCCTTGTTGTCCGAGGCGCCGCGGCCGATCACATAGCCCTGCTCGACCACGGGATCAAAGGGGCTGTGCTCCCAGTTGCCGCCCTCGGGCACCACGTCCAGATGGCCCCAGAAGCCCACGTCCACCTCGCCGGGCTTGAGGGCCAGCTTGCCCACCTGGTTGTCGTAGATTTCGGCCACAAAGCCCCGCTCCTGGCCCATGGATAGGGTCTCCTGCAACACGCGCAGGCAGTTTTCCCCAAAGGGCGCGTTGCGGTCGCCTGGAACGGACACCGAGGGGATGCGCACCAGGCGCATCAAGTCCTCCGCCAGGGCCTCGCGATGTTCGTCCAGATAGGCGCAGGCTTGTCTGTATACGCTTTCGTTCATGTGAAAGACCTCCCCTTCCTATGCGCATATACATGCCCCCATTGTACACGATCGGCCTGGTTTTTTCCATCCGTTTGCAAAATTTCATCGCCCTGGCTATACTAGAGCCAAGTCCCGCGGCCGGCCGCGGGCACAAAGAACCAAGGGGGTTCGTGCATATGGCAAAGGTCATTTCTTTGGGGGAGTTGTTGATCGATTCCACGCCCGTGGGCCTCTCCGCCCAGGGCCACCCGCTGTATGAGGCCAATCCGGGCGGCGCGCCCGCCAACATGCTGGCCTGCATGGCCAAGCTGGGCAACGAGGCCTACCTCTTCGGCTGCGTCGGCAAGGACGGCTACGGCCAATTCCTGCTAAACTCGCTGGAAAAAAACGGCATCAGCGCCAAGTACATGAAGCAAAGCCAGGACCAGCTCACCACGCTGGATGTGGTCACCATTTATGAGGACGGCGATCGGGACTTCGTGTTCTACCGCAACCCCGGCGCCGATACCCAGATCGCGCCGGAGGACGTCCGGCCGGAGGCTTTCGAGGGCGCGGCGCTGTTCCACTTCGGCTCCCTGTCCCTCACCCATGAGCCGGCCAGGTCCGCCACGCTGCGGGCCCTGGACCTGGCTAGGGAAAAGGGCTGCCTGATCTCCTACGACCCCAACCTGCGGCCGCCGCTGTGGCCCAGCCTGGACCGGGCCAGGGAGGCCATGCTCTCCGTGATGGACCGGGCGGACGTGCTGAAGGTTTCCCAGGAGGAGGCGGAGTTCTTGACCGGCCTGGCCGATCCGGACGCGGCCGCCGACTGGCTGCTGGAAAGGTATCCTTTGCGGCTGATCTTCGTCACCCTGGGGGCGGAGGGCTGCCGCTATTACAGCCGCGCGGGCCTTCGCGGCGCGGCGCCGGGCATCCGCAAGGGCGGGGTGAAGGACACCACGGGCAGCGGGGACTATTTCTTCGGCGGCGCCCTGGACGCCCTGCTGCGCCTGAACACGCCCATCGAAAAGCTCAGCGACCAACAGCTGCGCGCCCTGGCCGAGCAGGGAAACCGCTGCGGCTATCTGGTGGCCACCCAGACCGGCGCCCTGGGCGCCAAGCTCAGCCGCCGGATGCTGGAGGAGCTGTAGGGTGGCCGCGCAGCGCGAGGGGGAGCGCTTCCCCATCGCCGACGCCCACAACGACGCCCTGCTGGGCCTGCGCGTCGAGGACCCCGTGCCCCGGGGCCAGATCAACCTGGAGGGCCTGGACAAGGGCGGGGCGGCACTGGTCTGCTTTGCGGCCTTCGTGGGCGCCAGGGAGCGCTATGCCCACTCCAGGCTGCAGGAGGCCCTGCTGCTGGTGGACCGCTTTTACGCCATGGTCGAGGCCTGCGGCTTTCAGCGGGTGACCCACCCGGACCAGCTCACGCCGGGCAAGCTGTGCGCCCTGCTGACCCTGGAGGGCGGCGACGCCCTGGAAGGGCAATTGTGCAACCTGCGGGTGCTGTACGCCCTGGGCGCGCGGATGCTGGCCCTCACCTGGTCCAACGACAACGAGCTTGGCTGCGGCTGCAACGCCAAGGAGGACAGTGGATTGACCCGGACGGGCCTGGAGGCGGTGGCGGAGATGAACCGCCTGGGCATGATGGTGGACGTTTCCCACCTGTCCGATCGAGGCTTTTGGCAGGTGCTGGAGGCGTCGGCCGCCCCGCCGCTGGCCTCCCACTCCAACGCAAGGGCCCTATGTCCGGGCGTGGCCCGCAACCTGACGGACGAGATGCTGGCGGCCCTGGGGCGCAAGGGGGGCTTCGTGGGGGTGAACGCGGCCAGGCTGTTCCTCACGGGCAGCCAAGACCGGCCCGCCACCCTGGAGGACATGCTCCGCCATTTGGAGCGCATGGCCGCCCTGGCCGGCGTGGAGCATGTGGGCCTGGGCACGGACTTTGACGGCATTTCCAGCACCCCGGAGGGCTTTGAGGGCTGCGAAAAGTACCAGGCCCTGCCCGAGGCGCTGCTGCGCAGGAACTGGCCGGAGGCGGCGGTGCGGGGCGTATGCTACCAGAACTTCGTGGACTATTGGCGCCGGGTGCTGGAGTGCAGGCCCGCGAAGGGCCGCGCCTAGCCGCGCGGCGGGGAAAAGGCCGGGGCGCAGCGGTTGTCGTCCTCGGCCTCTTTGCACGACAGGAAAGGTTAGGCCTAGGGCGGTTCCCGCGCGACAGTGAAAGGCCGGAGCACTGTGGTTGGCGACCCCAGCTTCTTTACACGACGAAAAGGGTCGAGCCGGGGGCGATTTCCACGCGGCAGAGAAAGGCCGGGGCGCAGCGGTTGTCGTCCTCGGCCTCTTTGCAAGACAGGAAAGGTTAGGCCTAGGGCGATTCCCGCGCGGCAGAGAAAGGGCCGGGACGCTGTGGTTGGCGTTCCGGCCTCCTTGTATGGCGGGAAAGGTTGAGCCTGGAACGGCTTCAGCGCAGCGGGAAAGGACCGGGGCCCGTTTGTGCGGTGGGAAGGAGTGAACCGGGGGCAGTTTCCGCGCGGCAGAGAAAGGACCGGGGCGCAGCGGTTGTCGTCCTCGGCCTTCTTGGGCGTTGGGAAGGATTGGGTCTGCGCGCAGCGGGAAAGGGCTGGGGCGCAGCGGTTGGAGTCCCCGGCTTTTTTGCGCGTTGGGAATGTTTGAACACGGGGCGATTGGCGCGCGGCGGAAAAGGTAGGGGCGCAGTGGTTGGCGTCCCCGGCCTTCTTGTGCGTTTGGAAAGATTCGGTCTCCGCGCAGCGGGAAAGGCCCGGGGCTTTTTGTGCGTTGGGAAGGGTTGAACCAGGGGCGGTTCCCGCGTGGC
>CALWRM010000071.1 GCA_944383925.1 uncultured Clostridia bacterium | reverse complement strand
GCTCGCGCGGTGTGGAAGGCGGGGGGTCGCGCTTGCTGCGCTCGCGCGGGATGGGAGGAGGGGCCGCGCTCGCGGTGCTCGCGCGGAATAGAGGGGAGGTTCCGCCCATGCGAAGCATGGGCGGGGGCCGTGCTCGCTGCGCTCGCGCGGGGTGGATGGTGAGACTGCGCTTGCGCGGGGTAGGGGGCAAAAAGCGGCCGCGCCTCTTTGGGGCGCGGCCGCGGGGACGGGTTGTTTTGTGCGCTTGGGTTTAGAAGACGGGCACCACGTTGGCGCCGTAGGTTTCCTCGATGTAGCTGCGCACCTCTTCGCTGGTCAGGGCGGCTACGAGGGCCTGGATTTCCGGGCGGGTTTCGTCACCCGCGCGGACGGCCAACACGTTGGCATAGGCGGTTGCGCCCTCGGAGTCGTTGGCCTCGGAATCCAGCAGCTGATCGGTGATGCCCGCATCCAGGGCATAGTTGCCGTTGCACACGGCGAAGTCCACATCCTGCAGGGTGCGGGGCACCTGGGCCGCTTCGATCTCCACGATCTCCACGTTATAGGGGTTGGCGGTGATGTCCAGGGCCGTGGCCTCCAGGCCCACGCCCTCCTCCAGCTCGATGATGCCAAGGGCCACCAGCAGCTGCAGGGCCCTGGCCTCGTTGGTGGTGTCATTGGGCACGGCGATCTGGGCGCCCTCGGGGATGGCGCTCAGGTCGGAGGACTTGCCGGCATAGATGCCCAGGGGCTCAAAGTGCACGGACACGGCGGAGACCAGGTTGGTGCCATGCTCGAGGTTGAAGTTGTTCAGGTAGCTGATGTGCTGGAAGTAGTTGGCGTCCAGGTCGCCCTCCTCCAGGGCGGTGTTGGGCAGCACGTAGTCGGTGAACTCGCTCACTTCCAGGGTGATGCCCTGTTCGGCCAGCAGGGGCTTGACCACGTCGTTGAGGATCTGGGCATGGGGGGCGGGGGTGGCGCCCACCACCAGGGTCACATCCTGGAACGCGGCCTGCGTTTCCGCAGGGCTCTCGGCGGGGCTTTCCGCAGGGCTCTCGGCGGGGCTTTCCGCGGGGCTGTCGGCGGGGCTTTCCACGGGGCTTTCCGCAGGGCTCTCCACGGGACTCTCGGCGGGGCTTTCGGCGCTCTGGCAGGCGGTGAGGCCGAGCACCAGGACCAGGGCCAGCAACAGGCTTAGCAGCTTCTTCATGGTCGATTACCTCCAAAGTATTCTTTCTTGTTGGGATCTATCGATTCATCGGCCGGAGCCGGCCGGGGAATCCGGAAAACAGGGGATCAGCGGTTGCGCTTGTCGATGAGCTTGGCGCACAGGTTGAAGGCGGATTGGATGATCTGCACGATGATCACCAGCAGCACCACGGTGATGACCATCATGTCCGGCTGGTAGCGGTGGTAGCCGTAGCGGATGGCCACGTCGCCCAGGCCGCCGGCGCCCACGGCGCCCGCCATGGCCGAATAGCCGATGAGGGTGATCACGGTGATGGAGGCCCCGCGCACCAGGGAGGGGATGGACTCGGGCAGCAGCACCTTGTAGATGATCTGCCAATTGGTGGCGCCCATGGACTTGGCGGCCTCCACCACGCCCCGGTCGATCTCGGCCAGGGAGCTTTCCACCAGGCGCGCGATGAAGGGGGCCGCGGCGACGGTCAGGGACACGATGGCGGCCTTGGGGCCGATCATGGTGCCCACCACGGCGCGGGAGACGGGAATGAGGACCAACATGAGGATGATGAAGGGAAAGGAACGGCCGATGTTGACCACCCAGCCCAGGCAGGCCTGCACGGTCCGGTTGGGCCTAAGGCCGTTTTTGTCCGTCACGGAGAGCCAAATGCCCAGGGGCAGGCCGATCACATAGGCCAAGACGGCCGAGCCAAAGGTCATGAACAGGGTGTCCAGGGTGTTTTCCCAGAGCATCTGCCCGTTTTCCGCCAGCGTTTCCAGCATGCTACTTTCCCTCCTCGTCCATGCCAAGCAACAGCTTGGTGACCGGGTGTTCGGGCGAGACCAGGACCTTGTCGGTTTCGCCCTGCTCCACAAAGGCGCCCTCGTTGATGATGGCCACCTTGTTGCAGATGGCGCGCACCACGCCGATTTCGTGGGTGATGATCACGATGGTGACCCCCAGCTGCCGGTTGATCTCCTTGAGCAGGCCGAGGATGGACTTGGTGGTGAAGGAGTCCAGGGCCGAGGTGGGCTCGTCGCACAGCAGGATTCTGGGGTTGTTGGCCAGGGCCCTGGCGATGGCCACGCGCTGCTTCTGGCCGCCGGAAAGCTGGGAAGGATAGCTGTTGGCCTTGTCCGACAGGCCCACCAGCTCCAGCAGCTCGGCCACCCGGGCCTTGCGCGTGGCCTTGTCCGTCCTGGAAAGCTCTAAGGGGAAGCTGACGTTGTCCGCCACGGTGCGCTGCATCAGCAGGTTGTAGCCCTGGAAGATGATGCCCACCGTCTTGCGGTGCTCGATCAGCTCCCGGCCGCGCAGCCGGGAGGTGTCCTTTCCGTCCACCACGACGCTGCCCTGGGTGGGGGTCTCCAGCAGCCCGATGCAGCGGAGCAGCGTGGACTTGCCCGCGCCGGACATGCCGATGATGCCGTAAATATCGCCCTTGTCCACGTCCAGGCGGATGTCGTGCAGCGCGACAACCTCGCCGCCGGCGCTGAACACCTTGGTCAGACCGCTCACGCGTATCATGGTCTTGCCTCCATCGCTTGTAAAAATTTGTTTTCAGACAAAGAAAAAGCCTTCGCCCCGCATTCCATGCGTGAGGACGAAAGCCTGCCGGCCTACGTTGTACCACCTCGGCGTTTTGCGCCCCCCTCGCGGAAGAGCGCCTCATCGGGTGCGCAAGAAGCATACCCTATCGCTGTAACGGGCGACCCCGTCGCGGCCTAAACCCCGCCTGGCAAGCCGGGTCTCGACGGCGCGGCTCCGGAACCATGTTCGCGCGGAAGCCCCGGTCCCGCTTGCACCAACGCGCGGGCTCTCTTGGCCGGGCCGGCCGCCTACTCTTTCCTTCGACGCCTTTTTGCGGCGCTGCGGCGGCAAAAACCCACCAGCTGCGCCAAGTTAAGTGGATTATAGTATCTTTTGCCCGGCTTGTCAAGCGGCATTTTGCCGTTCGTCCCCGGGGAAAGGAGGGAAAAAGGGATGGCGCGCGGCCCGGTCCTGTGGTATGCTATAGCTGCCAGGCGCGGAGGCCTAGAGGGACGCTTTGCGCGCAGGGCAAGGGGCTTCCATACTATATGCACAAAGAGGTGGATCCATATGGAATACGGTTTGCAGATGTACTCGGTGCGCGACATCACCCAGGACGACCTGGCCGGCGCGGTGGCCAAGGTGGCCAAGATCGGCTATAAGCTCATCGAGTTTGCGGGCTTCTTCGGGCACAGCGCCCAGGAGGTCACGGCCATGCTGGAGGAAAACGGCGTGCGCGTTTCCGGCACCCACACCTCCATCAACGACCTGATCCAGGACTACGAGGGCACGCTGGCCTTCCACAAGGCCATCGGCAACAAGTACTACATCATCCCCGGCCACGACCTTTCCACCAAGGCGAAGCTGGACGAGTTCATCGACAACGTGAACAAGTTCCAGCCCCTGCTGGCCGAACAGGGCATCACCCTTTGCTACCACAACCACGACCACGAGTTCAAGCCCAACCTGGACGGCCAGATCATCTACGACGAGCTGCTGGCCCGCACCAACATCGGCCTTGAGATCGACACCTTCTGGGCCTATGCCGGCGGCAAGGACCCCATCGCGATGATGGAGCAGCTCAAGGACCGGCTGCACTTCATCCACATCAAGGACGGCTATGCGGACAGGCGCGGCGAGCCCCTGGGCCGCGGCACGGCGCCGGTGAAGGCCGTGTATGAAAAGGCCAAGGCCATGGGCATCCCCATGATCGTCGAGAGCGAGACCCTCACCCCCGACGGATTGACCGAGGCGAAGATCTGCTTCGACTATCTCAAGGCCCAGGAATGAGCAAGGGACGGGGATCGAAAAGGCAAAGGAAAAGGGGCCGCCCGCAGGGCGGCCCCTACGTTTTGTAAAAAGGGCCGGATTTGGGGAAAAAAGGCCGGAAGTTTTGCGTTTTTTCGTTGACAAGCCCGGGGAGGGCGAGTAAAATAGTAAGGCATGCTTAGAAGCTGCGCCCCGGCGAAGGCCGGACACCATGCCGGAAAGGAGGAGCTGCCAGATGCGTGTGAAGGTGACATTGGCCTGTGGCGAGTGCAAGCAGCGCAACTACAACACCATGAAGAACAAGCGCAACGACCCGGACCGCTTGGAGATGCGCAAGTATTGCCGCTTTTGCAAGAAGCACACCGACCACAAGGAGACCCGCTAAGACGACGAGCCTTTAAGCGAGGAAGTGAAACGAATGCCTGAGGAAAAGGACAAGAAGACCCTAAAGCTGAAGGAAGACAAGAAGGAAGTTAAGAAGGACGGCAAAAAGGAGGTCAAGAAGGAGGGCGCCAAGAAGAAGCCCAAGTTCAACCTCATCCAGAAATGGCGCGAAATGGTGGCCGAGCTCAAGAAGGTAACCTGGCCTTCCAGGAAGGAGCTGATCCGCCACTCCATCGTCGTGGTGGTGTTCGTGGTTCTGATCACCGCCGTCATCGCCGTGTACGACCTGGCCTTGTCAAGCCTGATTAAGCTCATCATTTAGCTGCAAGGGCAGCCGAAAAGGTGGGCGCAAGGCGCATGCGTCGCCAGGAAGGAGCTGAGCAAATGCCCGAGGAAAACGAGCTGGCCTGGTATGTGGTGCATACGTATTCCGGCTATGAGAACAAGGTGATGGATTCGCTGCAAAAGACCGTGGACAACCGCGGCCTGCAGGAGACCATCCGCGAGATTCGCGTGCCCATCGAGGAAGTTATCGAGATCAAGAACGGCAGACGCCATGTGGTGCCGCGCAAGATATACCCCGGGTATGTGCTTGTGCGCATGATCATGAACGACGAGTCCTGGTATGTGGTTCGCAACACCAGGGGCGTCACCGGCTTTGTGGGCCCGGGATCCAAGCCCATCCCCCTGACGGAAGAAGAGGTTCAAACCATGCTCGCCGACGGCAAGAAGCGCGTAACCGGCGTGGAGCCCGGCGACAACGTGACCATCCTGGCAGGGCCCTTTGAAAGCTTCACCGGCGTTGTGCAAGAGGTGAACTACCGCGAAAAGCGCGTGCGCGTCAGCGTGATGTTCATCGGCAGAGAAACCCAGGTGGAACTGGACCTGGACCAGGTCAACAAGGAGGAATAGGCGGCCAGGCTGCCTGTTCAACAAAGAGGAACGTCAGCAATCCAGCCCCCGAATTAAGTTTCGGACAAGGCGTTGAAGGGATGGCGCCGCGTTGGCGCCAGACCCGTGGGAGGAACCGCACCGTTCCGCTTTTACCACAAGGATATTTTTTCGGAGGTGTCAAAGAGCCATGGCAAAGAAAGTAACCGCCATTGTCAAGCTGCAGGTCAACGCGGGCAAGGCCACGCCCCAACCCCCCATCGGCCCCGTGCTGGGTCAGCACGGCGTGAACATCATGGGCTTTTGCAAGGAGTTCAACGAGCGCACCGCCAAGCAGGTGGGCTACGTGATCCCCGTTGTGTTGACCGTGTACCAGGATCGTTCCTTTACCTTCATCACCAAGACCCCCCCTGTGCCCGTGCTGATCAAGAAGGCCCTGGGCATCGAGAGCGGCTCCGCCCGCCCCAACCGCGATAAGGTTGCCCAGCTCACCCAGGAGCAGGTGCGCGAAATCGCCACCATGAAGATGCCCGACCTGAACGCCGCGTCCATCGAGGCGGCCATGAGCATGGTCAAGGGCACCGCGCGCTCCATGGGCATCACCGTGGCAGAGTAAAGGACAGGAGGGAAAAAGGTCATGAAACACGGCAAGAAATATCTGGACAGCGCGAAGCTGATTCAGCAGAGCAACTATGAGCCCGAAGAGGCCATCGACCTGGCCCTGCAGACTGCCAAGGCGAAGTTCGACGAGACCCTGGAGGTTTCCGTGCGCCTGGGCGTGGATCCCCGCCACGCGGACCAGCAGGTGCGTGGCACCGTGGTTCTGCCCAACGGCACCGGCCGCACCGTGCGCGTGCTGGTGTTCGCCAAGGGCGACAACGCCAAGGCCGCCGAGGCGGCCGGCGCCGACTACGTGGGCGCTGAGGAGCTGGTGGCCAAGATCCAGCAGGAAAACTGGTTTGAGTTTGACGTTTGCGTAGCCACCCCCGACATGATGGGCGTGGTGGGCCGCCTGGGCCGCGTGCTGGGTCCCAAGGGCTTGATGCCTAACCCCAAGTCCGGCACCGTGACCACCGACGTGGCCCGCGCCATCGCCGAGATCAAGGCCGGTAAGGTCGAGTACCGCGTGGACCGTACCGCCATCGTGCACGTGCCCTTCGGCAAGGTTTCCTTCGGCAAGGAGAAGCTCGGCGAGAACTTCCGCGTGCTGATGGACGCCATCGTCAAGGCCAAGCCCGCCGCCGCCAAGGGCACCTATGTGCGCTCCGTGGTGATCTCCACCACCATGGGCCCCGGCGTGAAGCTCAACGCCGCCAGGTTCGTGTCCGCCGCCCCGGCCGCGAAGTAAAGACGTATAGACGTATATAGGAAGTAAATAAGGATAGGGAAATCAGGCGCCCCGCAAGGCCGTATGGCCGATGCGGGGCGCTTTTTTTTTTGCCCCGTTGCGCGGGCGGAGGCGTTTTTTGGGGTTGGAAGGGGGCTGGGGGGTTGCGGTCGCAGCGGGGTGGGGTTGGTGGACGGAGGTTGGGAGCAATAGCGGCGAAAGAGTTGGGAAGGAGGAGGAGTGGGATTGTGGGGGGTTGGGGAGGGAGGAGGAAGGGTAGGGCGCGGCGGGGGTTTGGATTAAGGCGGAGGGGTTGCGGTTGAAGGGGTGGCTTGGCGGGGATTTGGGTTTGGAAGGGGGCTGGGAGGCTGCGGTCGCAGCGGTGAGGTGGTTGATGGGCGGAGGTTGGAGCAATAGCGGCGAAAGAGGGCCCCCTTCGGGGGCGTGGCGGCGATGGTATGGGGCACTGGGGCTGGGTGGCGGTTTGCGATTGGTTTTGGAGAGTGGGGACGGCGCGGTTTGTGGTTGGCTTTGGGCGCGAGGCGGTTTGCGGGCCTGTCGGGCGCAGCGGGGCGGGCGCGGTGGATGGGGCTTGGGCGCAATAGCGACGAAAGAGATGGGAAGGATGGGGCGGCGTGGTGGGGGATTGGGAAGGGAGGAGGGGAGGTAGGGCGTGGCGGGGATTTGGATTAAGGCGGAGGGGTTGCGGTCGCAGCGGGGCGGTGGTTGGTGGACGGAGGTTAGGAGCAATAGCGGCGAAAGAGTTAGGAAGGAGAGGGGTGGCGTTGCGGGGGGATAGGGGAGGGAAGGGGGAAGGTAGGGCGTGGCGGGGTTTTGGGTTGGAGGCTGGAGGGTCGCGGTCGCAGCGGTGGGGTGGTTGGTGGGTGGAGGTTGGGAGCAATAGCGGCGAAAGAGATGGGAAGGAGGTGGGTGGCGTTGCGGGGGGATAGGGGAGGGAAGGGGGAAGGTAGGGCGTGCGGGGGTTTTGGGTTGGGGTTGGGGAATTGCGGGGTTTTGGGGTTGGAGGAGGCTGGGGGGTTGCGG